>JANMOF010000436.1:0-16692 GCA_031368925.1 Leptospiraceae bacterium | reverse complement strand
GGAGATTTTGAAACCTTTGCTAGAAGCAGTTCCACCGAGGTTAGATAGAAAATACTCAGTCGCATAGCAGCCCGCACTGTGACAAACTATTTTGCAAGTATCAACGCCTTTACATCTTTGAGTTAACACAGTTGTAAGGTTAGTTTGTGCTCTTGCAGTTCCATAAGTTCTAGGATCAGAAGTTCCATCATAACCTACGAAATACTTTGTTCCAGATACTGTGTTCGCATTTGCACCCCAGTAACTATTCACATCAGTTGTACCTGTTCCATTGTGATTGGAACTAGATTTACCATGAACGAAAACAGTGATTGTTCCCGCAGACAAAGAAGCTGACAATACAAGAGTAGCAGATACAACTAATAAATTAATTTTCGATTTAAGCATATTTTTTTTTCTCCATTTTAAGTTTCGATTCTCGAAACCTGTAATTACCAAGTGTAGGAGTTTTACTAACCGAATGCAATAAAAAAAACTTTTTCTAAATTTCTTTTTGGTCTTTGCTATCTTAAAATTAAAATACTTAGCTATTGAGTAATACTTTTATATAATTCAAAAAAAATCTCGTTGGGAATAATTCCCCTTGCATCACGTGATAGCTCAGGCTTGATGCGGAGTAAAAAATACATATCAATCATTCCCTTATTTTTCGCTTCAATTTTTCCGCGGTATTCGCACTCGAAGAAGTCTTTCACTTGATTATACGTAGCATCTGAAATATTTATTTTACCGATAGAACCGTTAGACTCCATGCGGGAAGCAGTATTTACAGCATCTCCCCAAACATCGTAGGCAAATTTTGTTTTGCCTATAACGCCTGCAACGACAGTTCCTGTATGGATACCAAGTCGCATATCCCAGAACTCTTCTCCCGAAATCTGTTCTACTATCGTTTTTGTTTCATTCATAAAATGCTGCATTTCTATAGCCGCAAGACATGCGTCAACCGGGTGAGTAGCATTAATCTCTGGTAATCCGCCAGCACACATATACGCGTCTCCTATTGTCTTAAGTTTTTCAATCTTTCGTCTCTCACAAATTTGATCAAACTGCAAAAAGATCATATCTAGCTTTTCGAGTAAATCTTCCGGTAGCATATTGCTTGCTATTCTTGTAAAACCTTTGAAATCAGTAAAGATTACTGTCACTGATTCATAGAGAACAGGCTTTACAAATCCATTTTCTTTCAATTCGTTTGCTATCTTTTCTGGGAGGATATTTAATAGTAGCCGATCAGATTTTTCCTTTTCTGATCTAATGATTTCTTGTGCTTTCAGATTTTCAGTTACATCAAAGTATAACGATATTAGCCCGACTATTTTATTTTCCATATTATGTAGAGGGGAATAATTTACCTCAAATGTAAATTGCTCTATTTTAATTTTTAGAACTCTGATTTCTCCACGAAGAGAACTTTTAATTGCATCTAAGACTTCTTCATTATCCTCATACATTTCATACATAGATACGCCAACTGCCTGTCCGCTTTTAATTCCAATTAAATTAAGACTTTGTCCTTCGGAAAGTGTGATAATTCCGTTTGTATCAGCAGAAAATAATATGAGCGGCGCATTGGATAACACGGTAGTAAGCGTTGCCTGTGATTTTACCAAGTCGGCGGTTCTTTCAATTACTTTTTCTTCCAATTCGTCATAGGATTTTTTTAAATTAAAACTCATTTCATTAAATCGCTCGGAGAGTAGACCGACTTCATCATTTGTGCTTATTGGAATTCTATGCTCTAAATTTCCTGCCGATATAATTTGCGCTCCTTTGGCTAAGGATAATAGTGGTTTTGTGATAAAGGAAGCAAGGAGAAGAGTCAATACAATAGTAAGAAGAAGTGCAATTATTCCTGCGAAAATTACAGTGGTCTGCATTTCGTATATCGGTTTGTAGACAATATCTCTATCGTATTCAAAGATTGCGACTCCAATTTTTATGGGTTTGTCTTTATAGTCGATGAAAATAGGATAGGTGATTTTTAAAATATTTCGATTCGTTTGAATTGAATATTCTTCTATTAAATCTATTGAATTGACTGATTGAATATAAGAAATGATAGTTTCGGAAGCATATTCGTTTACCTTTGTTCTATTGAAGTCTACTACGTATTTGCCGTAAACATTAATGATATACACATCCATGAGACCTTCAATATCTGATTTTAAAATCTCAGTTATTATGGAGTTGGTTGCATTGTATGTTGTATCTTCGAGTAAATCTTCCCTTGCGATATTAGAAATATTTGCCGCAAAGTTTCGACAAACTTCAATCGTTTTATTTTGAATAATGATTTTACTATTATAGAGGAAAATGTAAGAAACAACTGAGAGACAAAGAATAGTTATTGCGGAAGTAAAAAATCCCAATTTGAACTTGAGGCTAATGAATCTTATTCTATCCTTCCAGCCTTTTCTTAGACTACTCGCTGAAAATTGGATCGCGAGTATTAAAGTGACAGAAAAACTAAACACAAAGAAAATCAAATCCCCTAAAATGGATTCATTAAAAGAATTTCTGAGAGATGCTTCCATCTCTTGAATAGGTATGTCTGTTGCTAGAACATATTCTTTCTTGACTATACTTTTAATTGGAACAAGAACTGTTCGAAAACTTCCCCATGCAGAACCGTATTCATTGAAATAGATTATTTTATTTGTATATAATGCTTCGCGGATATTTTCTTGGTATGTTGTTACCTCTTGCATAAAATCGGTTTCAAGTCCTTTTTCCATATCCCCATCTAAAACGTTACTTGCGGTATAATAAAGTTTGCCCTCTTTTTCTATCATCGTATAAATATAGGCAAAGTGAATGTCTTTGACAAATTGGTTTAATCGATTCTTTACTTCTTCATAATTGGATTTTGTTACAGTGCCTATTTTTTCATGATAATCTTTGGGTAAAAAATTCTTTGCTGAGAGTGCTGCTGTAAGTAAGATTGTGTCCGTGTATTCATAGATTTGGCTTTTCTTTCTATCGTAATAAAAAAAACCAAATGAGAAAGTAAAAATGAGTGTTATTAAAAATGCAGCGTAAATACTCCTTCTTTTTTTACTTACAAAAATGTATTGAAATATCGTCCTTTTATTTAATAGATCATATGCTATAATGGCAAACGTAATAAATAATCCTAAACCCACGAAAACAGACGCTGCCATATAGAGCCGAATCGTATTTTTAAAACCTTGCGTGCTAATATCTGCACCGAGTAAGTATTGTTTGCCGCTCTTAGTTTTCTTTGGAATGATGATGCTCTTGAAATCTCCCCATCTATCTTGCGAATGAATAAGATTAGGCTTACTAGTATTCATATCTAAAGTATCTAGCTGACTATTCGTTGCATCTGTATATTCTTCAAAAAAAATTGGATCTATTTTTTGAATTACATCTTTTACTTTGCTATTAGCCGAGGTAAAATAGAATTTGCCGTCAACTTTGATCATCGTATAGACATATTCAATTTGAACATCATGAGTAAGCTTATTTAAGGTTTCCCTTATTTCTGCATATTCTTCTTTTGTGATAGATTCTTTATCATTGATTCTTTCGTGATAATTTGGAGGTAGAATATATTCAATCGAGTGAGCGGCTATTGTTAATTTGTCGTAAATAGTCTTGTAGAAATGATCTGAATTAATTTTGAATAGATAGTAGGAGAATATTGCACAGGAAAAAAGTATCGAGGCTAAAAATAAGAAGTTTATAGCAAGCCTTAAAATAGTTTTTAATTTTAAAGGATTCATGGGTTGTCTAGTATTGATTTTTATTCATGGCGATAAATTACGATTAGCCTTTGTAGCCAATGCCCATTATTGTAACGTCATCTTGCATGCTGGTATTTTTTAGAAATGCATTTAATTCGGATAGCACATTCTCTATGGATTCACTTATTGTATTACCTTTATTTTCAATCAGAATTTTATTGAGTCTATCTTCTCCAAATTCTTCTTCTTCGTCAAATTCTTCAAAAATCCCATCTGTAAAAACATATATCCGCTCCTGCTTTTGAAATGGGTATTCTATTTGCGCATACTTACAATTAGGCTTTGCTCCAATTAGAGGTCCTGTTTTGGATAGTAGCAAAAATTCCCTTTGATTATTAATAAGTATTCCTGCAGGATGTCCCGCAGAGGCGTAGCGAACGAGGCAATCAGAAGTATCCACATCCAATATGATGCAGGTTAGAAATGTATTTAGTGATCCATAGCGCCTACTAAATTCTCGGTTAAATATTTCTAAGACTTCGTTTACAGGAAGGGCGAAGTTTTTTATGCTATCATAGATTCCCTGTATTGCCATCATAATAAGGGCTGCTTGCACTCCATGGCCTGTAGCATCTGCTAGAAAAATTCTACTCGTTGATTCATTCAATTTATTTACACAGTAAAAATCTCCTCCTACTTCTGTCATGGCAACATACTTGACTACAATTTCTAATTCATCGTGCTCATTTAAGTTTGATGTGAGAGTTGTCTTTTGAATTTTTTCTGCAATTGCTAAATCTTTGCGGATAACGTTTAGACTTGCGTTTAATTCGGCGGTTCTTTCTAGAACTTTCTCTTCTAATTGCTCGTAGGATTGTCGTAAGTTATTACTCATCTCATTAAATTTTTCAGATAGTAAACCGACTTCATCGTGACTGTTGATCACAATCTTATGCTCGAGGGCACCGGAGGCTAACATTTGCACTCCCTTCGAAAATAGAACAATCGGTCGTGTGATATAATTGGAAACATAAATAGTTACTATAAGGGTAATAAATGTTATCCCTAGTCCAATCCATATAATTTTATTTTGCATTTCATAGATGGGTTGATAAATTTTATCCCTATCATATTCAAAAATGGCTGCTCCGATTTTTAAATTCTGATCATTGTAGTTAATAAAAATTGGATAGGTAATCTTTAGAACATTTTGTTTTGTTTCCTTTAGATAAACTTCCTGGAGATCTAATTCTTTAATATTTTTGAGATAGGCTATTTCGTTTTCGGATGCAGAGGATTCTAATTTGCTTTTATTGAAATTTACTACAAACCTACCATATACATTTACTATATAAATACTTTGCAAACCTTCTATTTCAGATTTAATAATTTCTCCGACTACAGAATTTGTTGATTCATAGGTTGCGTCTAATACCAAATCTTCGCGTGCGACATTGGAAATGTTTTCTGCAAAATTTCTACAGATTTCGATTGTTCTTTTTTGCATGATAATTTTACTATTGTATAAGAAAACAAACGAGATAGTGAAAAGACAAAAAACTGCTATAGACGAAGTCAAAATAGAAATTTTAACTTTAATACTGACAAATCTTTTCTTATACCAATCAAACATGCGACGATCTTATTTTTCCCAGAGCAGGTAACATTTCTTATCCGCTTCTCGAATGCAATTTTCATATTTTAACATGGCTAATTTCTTTTCTTTAGAAAGGCGCAAATATTCCTTTGCATTCTTATTTTCTGGCTCTACTAGAAGAATATTCTGAAACATTTCTTCGGAATCTGTATATTTTCGAGCTTCGTAAAATCCCTTACCTTTTTGAATATAAACCTGGATATTTCGTAATTCTTTTTGTCTCAAGCGGGTCAAATTGGTCTTAGCCCTTGCATTGGAATCAAGTGTTTTGACTGAGCTTAAATATTTTTGAATAGCTGCAAAGATTTGGTTATTTGCCTCTAGTCTCTCCCCTTCTTCTCTTTCTGATTCACTTTCTAAAACTAATGATTCCTGCAAACCAAGTTTCGCATTTTCATTTTCTGGTTGTAAGTTTAAAATTTGTGAATACAAATCTCTTTCTTTTTTATAATTCTTTGCATTTCGATATTCCTTTGCCTTCAAAAAAAAATCATGAATTTTATCTCCGTTGATTCTTTGGTTGATAAAGTTTTTGTAATAGAATGCAGTGAAGTTCGTCGGGTCTTCCTTTAGTATTTTTTCCATTACCAGGCTACTAACATCTAAATTTCCTTTTTCATAAAAATGAATTCCCTCTATGAGTAAACGACTATTTTCCGCTCGCTTGAGAATATTTGTTGGAAGAATAATTCCCGACTCTTCTGCATAGGACTTGTTTAGACTCAGGGAAAATTCTTTTACTGCATTCGCATAGCCATTTTTGCATTCTAATTTTCCGGTAAGAATTTCATTTACCATATCCCCTATAAACGTCCCGACCCGCGCATAATAGGGCGTTATGCTGAAAGTAGTGCCTACATTTACTATAAAAGGAATCTGAGTCATCAGAATGATTTTATTTTCCTTTGCAAAATTAGATAGAATTTCAAAATTTTCCTGCGTGTAAATGGAATCGGGAACTATATAAAATGCATCTATTTTATTTTTTAGAGAAGCAAGCTTATCCGCAAAATCGTTCTTATTCTCTACTTTAATTTTTTGAAAAATAATTCCAAATTGGGAGTCTATGTAGTCCGCTTCATTTACTAGAAGTTCCCCTACGCCATTACTATAAAAGGAAGCAATATTTTTTGCTTCTGGCTTAATATCTTTTAGTGCTCGAAAAAAATCTTGAATGGGAACATCCATGTGAATTCCGCAAGTATTCGATTTATAACCAAAGCCAAGAGCGCGGGGAGCATTGATGAGTGAGTATAGAATTGGGACGGTTGTAAGATTTTCCTTGGCGAGTAAACTAGCCTGCGGACCGAGAGTGATTAATAGTGGAACTTTTCGGGATTCAAGGCTATTAAAAAAAATTTTTATATCACTTTCTCCCATGCTCGTTGTAAAGTTTAGATTTAATTTTTTCTTTGAGCTAGATTGAATACTCTGTAAAGTGCTCAGATAAATACTATTATTCGAAGAAAGAAGTATTTCCAATGTATTGTCCTGCGAAAAAATCGGAAGACCAATGAATAGAAAAAGTATGGGGCAAATTTTATTTAGTCGGCTCATAATTGATTTCATAAATATTCTTTATTTTCTCTTTGTAAACAATAGTGATTTTATATAGGAACGATTTCATTTGATGAGGCTAACGGAAAACGCTTTTGTGTCATTGTTTTTTCTCTAAATTTAACCTTGACTTCCTAGAATATATAAATAGTTTCCTTGAAAAGGTAAAGTAAAAACTTTAAATTTTCGTTTATGAAATTAAGTCTTTTAATGTTTCTTGGATTGATGACAATTGCGTCTACTGTATACCCCAAAGATGCAGAAAGAAAAATTTTTATCGGCACATTCCTTCCGCATAAAGCAGAAGTCGATGCGAATACTCAGGATAAACTCCAATCTTCTATCGTAAACACTTTTGAGTCTAGAGGGTTTCAGGTTGAGCATGGGAGTGATAAGCGAGAAATCAATCTCAAACAAGCTAAGGATAATGGCTCACTTTATTACATTGAAGGCTACTACCAGCGAAAAAAAGAAAAGAAAATTTTGACAGTCTACGCCTTACTATATGATCCGAAGACTGGAAACCTTGTCGATGTTGTGCGATATTCAAACGACATAGCAGATTCTCTCGGCGAAGGTTTTAAAGACATCGAGGATAAATACAAAGAAGACGAAGATAAAGTAATTCAAAGTCTAGCGGAGTCTGTTTCTTTTTCTGTTCTAGCAAACCCATCCAAGACAGAGATTCGAGAAAATATTTATGACCATTTACTTTCTAGACCCATCGGAAAAGAAATTGATGTTTCGATTGCGAAAGAGGATAAGACGCAGAAATCGAAAGAAATTTTGAAACAATTCGGCGAAGAGGAAGTAGTCACCGCATCTCGAACAAGCCAGAAGATTTCGGATGCTCCTTCGAAGGTAATCGTATTTAGCCGCGATACAATTCATGAAAGAGGCTACAGAACATTAACCGAACTATTGCAAGATGTGCCCGGCTTTGATTTTAATTCGTTCAATGATTCCGGTGAATATCCAACTGATTTAATTTTGCGTGGAATTTCGGATGTGGGGCAAACACAGATTCTTCTCATGGAAAATGGAATTATTCAAAATGATATTGGAAATGGTTGGCTCAGGCATGTGCAGTTTGATACAGTTCTAATGGACTTAGAGAGAATCGAGATTATCCTCGGTCCGGGTTCGGCTCTCTATGGAGCGAATGCTTATGCGGGTTTAATTAACATCATCACTAGAAAGGGCAAATCTCTATTTACCAAGAAAGATGCAAAGTTAATGGGAGATGTAAGGCTACAAGCTGGAAAGAATAATACGTATATGCCGGAGGGACTATTTGCTTTCAAGCTGCCGAACGATATGATTTTTCAAATAGCAGGAAGGTATTATAATACGAGCGGTGATAGGGGAAAAGGTAGACCTGACCCCGGAAATTATTTTAATAATAACTATGAGCCTGACAGAGTTCAAACATCAGAATATGGGACAATTAATAATGATAGAACTCCCTTTGGCACTAGAAAGCCATTGCCTAATGGCTTTAATAATTCAGCGAAGGATTTTTTTCTAAGAGGCGCACTTTCTAAGGATGGCTTTTCGCTTGGGTTTAATATTTGGGATGTAAAAGAAGGATTGGGTTCTTATGTGCCAGCCTATGAATACTTTGCGAATACTCCCGGTATCCCCTACGAGAAACACCATAGGGGATACTTTGTAAATGCCGCTTACGAGACAAGTATAACGCAGAAATTACATTCTACTAGTAAACTTTATTACCGCAATACCACTATTATGCCCGATACTGGATTTGTATATACGTACCGTTACCAAAGCGTTGATTTTCCAGTTGCAAATAACCAACCTGCTATTCCCACCTATGACAAAGCAAAGCAATATTATGGACCGAGTTCTATGACCGGGGCACAACAACAATTTAACTACAATGCAACTGAGTCCAATCATCTTGTATTTGGAATGCAAGTAGACCGATTCATAAGACAGTCAATTAGTGATGCGGTTGGATCTGTTGGAGTGGGTGGTGTGTCACTCGGAAAAAGACAGAATACAAATTCAAACGTAGTGGAGTCAACATGGGAGGGTGGTAAACAGTCTGTAGCCACAGTATTTTACTCAACTACTATTGCAGGATATATTCAAGATGAACAAAAAATTTTAAACGATAGACTTTCCTTTACGCTGGGAGTGCGTCATGATGAGGACTCAGATTACGGAAAGATATTAACTAAACGAGCGGCTATTATTGGTAAACCGGTAGGATGGTACAATGTAAAATTTCTTTACGGGGAAGCCTTTAAAGCACCTACAGTATTTCAACTCTATGACTCCTTTCGCGGAAATACTTCCTTACGCCCTCAGAAGATTCAAACCTATGAAGTGGAGAATTCTTTTTTTATAAATAAAATGACAACTCTTAAAGCGGGTTATTTCATTAGTCTACTAGATGGTCAAATCGCGGAAGGAAAAAATCCAGACCCAAATGCACCTAGTGCGAGAAGCTCTATTTTTCAGAACTATAAACCTACTCATATCTATGGGTTTACTTTTGAAGGAGATATGGCAATTACAAATGAAATTAAACTTTTCGGAAATTATACTATTACAAGGGACAGAGATGTTAAAACGAATATTAGCATACAGGCAAATGGACTAGGGAGCATAACATCTGTTAGCCCTGTATATGATGGAAAAGAAGTAGACAATATTGCAGAGAGGAAGGGCAATCTAGGAGTAAACTTTCTATTCTTTAAAAAATTAAATCTAAATCTGAGAATGAACTGGGTCGGTAGAAGAAAGGCACCAGTTACGAATAGATACTTTCAGCCTTATGACCCATATTTCATTTCTAAGCCTTATCCTTACCAGGTAGAGGGCAAGCCTGATGGATATATGTCCGGCTATACGCTATTAAACGCTACGATTACTTATAAAGATTTCTGGGGGATAGATGGACTGGAATTACAAGTTATCGGAAGAAATATTTTAAATAAGGCATACGCGGGAATGGGCAGGCAAAGCGGGAATGCAACTCGTCCAATTGATTCAGCGCAACCCGGGTATGTTAATTCTTCGGGAGTTGGCAATCCTGATGGATTTGTTAGTCCCTATCATCCGCAGCCAGGGCGTGAGTTGTTCTTGCAAGTTGCCTATAGCTTTTAGTTTATTCATTTCCATCTTTTTTGTAAAAAAACTTGACGTAAAAAGGGACTTTTGTAAACTTTATGTATGCATTAGCACTCTAAGCTTTAGAGTGCTAAAAAAGGAGACCTGAGATGGAGATGACGCCTAGACATAGAATGATTCTGAAAGTCCTAATTGACGACTTCGTTTCAGACAATAAGCCTGTAGGTTCAAAGACCTTATCAGAAAAGCATGATATTGGGCTTTCTCCTGCTACCGTGCGCAATGTATTTCGAGACTTGGAAGAAGCAGGGTATATCAATTCGCGTCATCATTCGGGTGGACGAGTGCCGACTGAGAGAGGCTATCGAATTTATGTAGATAACTTAATTTCTTTGTATGAATTGAGTCTCAAAGAGAAACAACGCATTCAAGAAGAATATCTCAAGAACGAGTTTAAGTTAGAGCAAATACTTGCTGTGACTTGTAGAGTACTTTCTCTTCTTTCTTGCAGTGCCGGGGTTGTGCTTGCACCTAAAAAGAATTTTGATACATTAAAGCATTTAGAATTAATACATGTCAATGGTGCTGAAGTTCTAATGATTTTAGTTACCAGATCAGGCGTTGTGTTGCATCACAAATTATTTTTTGAGGATCATGTATCGCAGGAATCTCTGTATCAAATTTCAAGATTTTTGCAAGACCATATTAAAGGTTATGATTTGGATGAAATTTTTAATCTCTTCCCGCTTCTTTTACAAAGAAAAGATGCACCGGAAGATTTTTATAAAATTGCAGATGTTTTACAATCTGCATTTATCTATGATATGACAGATAACGTTGATTTGTATGTAGACGGATTACAAAACTTATGCGCTAACTTCAATGAAGATACCGAGATGCTAGAATCAGTATTCTCACTGTTAGATGATAAAAAATTACTAAAAGAATTTTTTACTAAATATATTTCAACGGATGGCGTTTCTACTTTTATAGGGGAAACTAATAGCGAGCACTTAAGAGGAGTATCGATAGTAGCCACAAGCTATCGAATGGGAGAAAAGAGGATTGGCTCTCTAGGAATTATTGGACCACAGAGGATGAATTATACACGTGCTTTGCCGCTCGTGGATTTTACATCCAAGATTGTATCAGAAATGATAACCAAAATAAGTAAATAGAAAAGGAGGGCTTTAAAATGTCTGCAGAAGAAAATGTTGCAACAAAAGAAAACGAAACAATGGAAAATACCATACAAGCTGAACCGACAGGGGAAGAGAACACGACAGATATTGGAAAAGAAAACTCAGTCGTAGCTTTACTGAAAGAAGAATTAGAAAAAGCGAAACAAGAAAGTGTTTCGTTAAAAGATTCGTGGCTAAGAGAGCGTGCTGAATTTCAGAATTATAAAAGACGCACTGCAGCAGAATACGCGGTGATTAAAAGAGAAGCGGTGAAAAATTTTATCATCAAACTCTTAAACCCAATTGATAATCTCGAGCGAGTAGGGACTGGCGTAAACGTATCGGATGAAATGAAACCTTTTATTGACGGAGTCGGAATGATTCTTCGAGAATTGAATGGCATTTTAGAAAAAGAAAATGTAGTAAAGGTAAGTCCTGTAGGACAGCCGTTTGATCCAACTACCATGGAAGCAATTGCCTCCGACGAGTCAGAGGATGTAACGGAAGAGACAGTGGTTGAAGTGTATCAACCCGGTTATGTTTTTACAGAGAATAATGAATCTTTTGCGCTAAGACCCGCAAGAGTGAAAGTAGCAAGACCAAAATTTTAATAAACTTTTAAAGGAGTAATACAATGGCTAAAGAAAAAATAATAGGAATAGATTTAGGAACAACAAACTCATGCGTTGCAGTAATGGAAGGTGGAGATTTCGTTGTGATTCAAAACTCAGAAGGTGCAAGAACAACCCCTTCTATAGTAGCATTTACAGCTAAAGGCGAAACCTTAGTTGGTCAATTTGCAAAAAACCAGGCGATTACAAATGCAGTGAATACTGTTCGTTCTGCAAAACGTTTTGTTGGAAGACGTTTTAACGAAATCACTAATGAAGCGTCTAACGTTTCTTACAAAGTAATTCGTTCTGGAAACGACGGTGTAAAATTTGAAACTGCTTCTGGTGAATTTACACCACAAGAAATTTCTGCAAAAGTTTTACAAAAAATGAAAAAAACTGCGGAAGATTATTTAGGAACAACAGTTACTAAAGCAGTTATCACAGTTCCTGCCTATTTCAACGACGAACAACGACAAGCCACAAAAGATGCTGGTCGAATTGCAGGTCTTGAAGTAGAGCGTATCATCAATGAGCCAACTGCTGCTGCTCTTGCCTATGGATTTGATAAGAAAAAAGCAAGTGCTAAAATTGCGGTGTATGACTTAGGTGGTGGAACTTTTGACGTGAGTGTACTTGAACTCGGCGACGGAGTTTTTGAAGTAAAATCTACAAACGGAGACACTCACCTCGGTGGGGATGACTTTGACCAAGTAGTAATGGATTGGTTAGTAGAAGAATTCAAAAAACAAACTGGTATTGATATTTCTAAAGATAAAAATACAGCACAACGTTTGAAAGAAGCTGCGGAAAAGGCTAAGATCGAGTTATCCGGAACTACATCAACACAAATCAATCTCCCATTTATCACAGCAGATGCAAGTGGACCAAAACACTTAGACATGACTTTAACACGCGCGAAATTTGACCAACTTACAAAAGCGTTAGTTGAAAGAACTCGCATTCCATGTATCAACGCGATGAGAGATGCAGGACTTTCAGCTTCTGAAATTGATGAAGTGATTTTGGTTGGTGGATCTACACGTATTCCTGCGGTTCAAGATTTAGTAAAAGAATTATTCGGTAAAGAGCCAAACAAATCTGTAAACCCTGATGAAGTAGTTGCTGCCGGTGCTGCCATCCAAGCGGGTGTTCTTGCTGGAGAGGTTACTGACGTATTGCTTCTCGATGTAACTCCACTTTCACTTGGTATCGAAACGTTAGGCGGTGTAATGACTAAGCTCATTGACCGAAATACAACAATACCTACTAAAAAATCGCAAGTATTCTCAACTGCTGCGGATAACCAAAATGCAGTTAGTGTTCATGTAATGCAAGGGGAAAGAGAAATGGCGAGAGACAATAGAACTCTTGGTCGTTTTGATTTAGTGGGAATTCCATCTGCTCCAAAAGGTGTGCCTCAAATCGAAGTAACATTTGATATTGATGCGAACGGCATAGTGCATGTATCCGCTAAAGATTTAGGAACTGGTAAAGAGCAAAAGATTCGTATTGAATCATCTACAGGTCTTTCGGAAGATGAAATCAAACGAATGATCAAAGAAGCAGAGGTAAACGCTGCGGCTGATAAAAAAGCTCGTGAGTTAGCTGAGTTAAAGAATGAAACGGAAAGTCTTGCTTATGCGCTCGAAAAAACTTTGAAAGAAGCAGGCGATAAAGTTCCGGCTAACGACGCACAGCTTGCAAACGACGAAATCAAACGTGCTCATGAAGCTGTTGCGAGTAACGATTTCGATAGACTTAAGGCAGCGCATGAATCTATTTCGCAAATCGCGCAAAAAATCGGCTCGGCTATGTATCAACAACCAGGCGCAGACGGATCTGCTGGAGCGGCGCCGGGTGGGGATAATGGACAACAGTCAGGTGCTTCTGGAAATTCTTCTAGCAACGGAAGTGGAGAAAAAGTAGTAGATGCGGATTATACCGTTGTCGATGATGATAAAAAATAATCTATGAGTGAAAGAAGCTATTACGATATACTTGGGGTCGCTAAAACTGCCACTGACGAGGAAATTAAAAAAGCCTATCGTCAGTTGGCTATAAAATATCACCCTGATAAAAACAAGGGTGATAAAGAATCCGAGGACAAATTCAAAGAGGCAACAGAGGCTTACGAAGTTCTGAGAGATCCGAATAAACGTCGGGCATTCGATCAGTTCGGCAAAGCGGGAGTTGGCGCTGGTGGTCCTGGATTTGGTCAGGGAGCCTACACTGATTTCTCTGATATATTCGGAGACTTCGGTGGAATCTTTGAAGACCTATTTGGCGGTGGCGGAAGAGGCGGAAGAAGATCCGGTCCGAAGCGTGGTAGCGATCTTAGATACAACTTAGAAATTACATTAGAAGATGCTGCTCTCGGAAAAGAATTTAAAATCGAAATTCCTAGGGCAGAGACTTGCGGGGAATGTAAAGGAACGGGAGCGTCTAAGGGTAGTACTCCGCAGACCTGTCCTGATTGCTCTGGCTCCGGTCAAGTTCGTCACTCACAGGGTTTCTTTTCTGTATCCACAACATGTGGTCGATGCGGTGGACGAGGACAAGTGATTTCCAATCCTTGTAAAGTCTGTCGTGGTGAGGGGCTAATTGAGAAAAAGCGCACAATCAGTATTAAGATTCCACCAGGGGTAGAATCCGGTAGCCGCTTGAAAGTCAGTGGCGAAGGAGAAGCAGGACCTAACGGGGGACCGCAGGGTGATTTATACGTTGTTACCCACATCAAGAAACATCCAGTCTTTGAACGCCAGGGAAATGATTTAATCCTGACAAAAGTAATTCCTCTCGTCATGGCGTGTCTTGGTGGAGAAGTCGAAATTCCAACCATCGAAGGTAAAAGCATTATGATGAAAATACCAGAAGGAACTGATCCGGGTCAGGTCTTCCGGTTAAAGGGAAGTGGAATTCCTTACTTAGGTTCGTATGGAAAAGGCGATCAACATGTGATTATCAAAGTAGAAGTTCCAAAAAAATTAACAAAAAAGCAGCGTGAACTTTTGGAAGAGTTTGCAAAAGATTCCGATGAATCTTTTGGTAGTTATATCAAAGGGAAAATATTCAAATGAGTGATAAATTAAAAATTGGTATTATAGGCGTCGGGCATATGGGACAATTCCATGTAAACGTCGCAAAGCAACTTGCAGATTCTACCATCGTTGGTATTTACGATGCAGACCCGGCAAGAGTAAAATTAATCTCTGAAAAATATGGAGTTCCTTCTTTTGCAACCCCAGAAGAATTAATTCAAAACGTTGATGCTGTTGTAATTGCTGCGCCAACTTTTTTACATCATACTCTTTCAAAGCTTGCGTTAACTGCCGGCAAACACGTATTAGTCGAAAAACCAATTGCCGAATCAGTAGAGCAAGCAAAAGAATTAGTGGAACTAGCGGATAAGAACAAACTAATTCTACAAGTCGGTCACGTAGAAAGGTTCAACGGGGCAATCCTAGAACTCGGAAAAATTGTAGATACGCCGATGTTAATTGAATCTAGAAGACTTGCTCCTTACAATCCACGTATCAAAGACGTTGGCGTTGTCTTAGATATGATGATTCATGACATTGATATTGTTTTAAACCTGGTTGACTCTGATGTCGTTACTGTTCATGCAGTCGGACAAAAATTTGTATCTGAGCATGAAGACGTAGCGACTGTTGTATTGAAATTTGCCAATGGTTGTGTTGCTACAATTGCTGCTTCCAGAAATACACAGGCAAAGATTCGCACTCTTAACATTACCGACAAGAACGCATACATCAAATTAGACTTTGCTGACCAAGAAATTGAATTACACAGACAGGCTTCTTCTAATACACAGATGAGTCTTGAGTCTATTCGATATAAGCAAGAATCTATTGTTGAAAAAATCTTTGTGCATAAGGATAATCCATTGAAACAAGAGCATGAACATTTTGTAAAATGTATTCTTGGAAAAGATACACCTCATGTAGAAGGGAATAATGACATTAAGACGCTAGAAATTGCACATAAGATATTGAAAGAAATTTCTCAAACATAAAATGTCTGAAATTTCCTACAAAGGCAAAATCTTAATTTCAAATTCCAGTATCATAACGGATGATTTCAACAAGTCAGTAGTTTTTATCGTAGACCATGATTCATCCGGTGCATTTGGTCTTGTCATAAATAAAAAATCATCCTACCTCATGACTGAGGTAGTAATGGGATTACCCGCTGGGATTAATGATACTCTCATGTATTGGGGTGGACCTGTAGATCATAGTTTTATTAGCATTCTTCATAATAATTCTAATTTGATTGATCCAGGACTGCAAGTAATTCCGGGAGTATTTTTAAGCCGGAGTTATGATTTATTGATTAAGCTTCTCGGTTCCGATGACACTGCTTACCATGTGTTTCACGGATATTCAGGCTGGGGAGCTGGACAATTAGAATCAGAGTTTGCACGCAAGTCCTGGGTTGCGCATGACGCAAGCCCAACGAATATTTTTCATGCAGACCCAGAAACTGTATGGCGCGATGCTCTCAAGAGCAAAGGTGGTATATACCGCTACTTCGCTGAACATACAAAAGACCCGTCGCTAAATTAAGGTTATCCTCTGAACAATTACAAGGACAACCTTGTGGTTAAGGTTTGTTATTCTCCGTGAACAATGATGCAATAATCAGCTAGAATTCCAAGAATATTACTGTATTTCTGATCTACAATTGCAACTTTTGTAATTTTCTTTGCCTCCTACACAATCCGGCGAAAATGGACACCGATTCCGGCTGAAAGTGGACACTTTTTAGTTCTTTAAAAAATCATCTGTGATGACAATACTTTAAGAGAGTAAAGTTCATGTCAAGACCTCTGAGAATTTTTTTCTAAGAGACTC
>JANMOF010000549.1:0-6009 GCA_031368925.1 Leptospiraceae bacterium | reverse complement strand
CGGGATCTAAATTTCCAACGTATGTTTTTATAAACTAAAAATCCGATATTTTTATTATTGGTTCCGTCAGATGCGATTACTTTTAGATTTTCAAAATCTTCATCAATGTAATTTTGAATCAGGTTAATTAATACTGAGTAATCTCTTTCAAAAATAAGCGAGGCTGATTTATATGCTTCGGCTTTTTTTAATTTTGTCTTATCTAAGTCATCATAGATGATTTCTTTATTGGAGATAATTGTCTCGGGAGAAACATTTCCTACTGCATATGAACTCTCATCTCCCATGTCCATCTTTTCCTGACCGAGATAAGGTGAGGCAAGAAAATAGGTTACCATTGTTAGCGTAACTAAAACGAGGTAAAGTTGAAGTTGTCGAACAAATTGAATAGGGCGAACTTTCGTCAGAGCGTCTGTCGTGTTCGCCATGAAAGATTCTAAGTGTTCTAAGAATGGCAAGGTTATATACCTTCGAATTTGTCCACTATAACTGATACAAGCGGATGACGCGTAATATCCTCTTTTTCTAAATACATTAGACCAATCTGTGGTGTGTCTTTTAAAATAGATAGAACTTTTTCGAGTCCCGATCTACCTCTATCTAAGTCTATTTGCGTTACATCTCCGGATAAACTCATTCTAGAATTTTTTCCAATTCGAGTTAAAAACATTTTTAACTGAGAAACAGTGCAGTTTTGTGCTTCATCTAAGATGATAAACGAATTATTCAAAGTGCGACCACGCATAAAAGCAATTGGAGCAATTTCAATTTTATTGAGTGAAATCAATACTTGTACTCGTTCAAAACCAATACATTCATGAAGCGCATCGTAAATTGGTCTGAGATAAGGGTCTACTTTCTGAGTAAGATCACCCGGCAGAAATCCAAGAGACTCTCCCGCTTCTACAGCCGGACGGGTGAGAACGAGTCTATCAATTTCTCCTGATTGCAACATGCGACAGGCGACAGCGATAGACAAAAATGTCTTTCCAGTCCCAGCAGGACCTACTCCAAATGTAATTAAATTCTTCATTAGGCTATGAACAAATTTTTCTTGATTGCGAGTGCGGGGAAATATCTGTTTGCCTTTAAAAGTGCTTAAGATTTTTTCACTCGGAGACCAGCCGTCTTGCTGGTTTTCTTGTTTGATTAAATAGTTTAAATCAAAACTATCAAAGTCATCTTTGTCGGGGCGTTTTTTGAAATTGTCCACTAGATTTTTGAAAAACTCCATTGCAATATCTACTTTTTCTTTTTGACCATTTACGATTAGAGAATATCCGCGGGGAATGATCGTTATCCCCAAGTATGACTCTAGATCTTTTAATCTAGAGTCATTAATACCACATACTTTTTGATAGAGAGCCTCGTTGTTGAAATCAAATTTTTCCTGAACGGGGGGATGTGATTTTTCTTTCGCCATTAAACACTCACCACTCTAATTTTTAGTTCTTCCAATTGTTTGGTATCAACTGGGGTCGGGCAATCACTCATCATACAAGTTCCTTTTTGTGTTTTAGGAAATGCGATTACATCTCGAATAGATTTACTGTGGGACATAAGCATCATTATCCGGTCAATCCCAAGTGCAATTCCCCCGTGTGGTGGTGCGCCAAATCGAAGTGCTTCGAGTAAAAATCCAAACTTTTTCTCAGCGTCTTCTTTTGAAATTCCAAGTAAGCCAAAAACTTTTTCTTGCATTTCTTCTTTGTGGATACGAATACTTCCGCCGCCGATTTCGTTTCCATTTAGAACTAAATCATAAGCCTTTGAGCGCATTTTCCCAGCGTTTGCCTTTAGCTCATCGACAGAGGCAGATATATCAAAATCTTCTTCAAAAGGAGCGGTAAACGGGTGGTGAATAGCGCTTAGCTCCTTGGTTGTATCGTCTAAGTCAAACATAGGAAAGTCAACAACCCAAGAAATATGATAGGAGTTTGGATCAGGGGTTTCATACTTCTCCGCCATTTTCAAACGAAGGGCACCAAGGCTTGCATTTACGATAGAAATTTTATCCGCACCAAAGAAAACCATATCGCCTTCTTTAGAGCCGACCATCTGGGCAATGGCTGTTAGCTCCTCAGGAGTAAAACGCTTAGTAATCGCAGACTCAAGTCCATCTTTGCCATGCTTCATGTAGGCAAGACCTTTTGCACGGAAGTCTTTCGATAACCAATGAGTTAAATCTTCAATTTCTTTGCGGGAAATTCCAGAGCCTTGCCTGACACAAATTGCTTTTACAATTCCACCAGAATCTACGGCACCTTTGAAAACTTGGAAGTCACAATTTTTTACGATTTCAGAGACATTGTAAAGTTTCATTCCAAAACGTAAGTCCGGTTTGTCGCTACCATAAGAGTCCATCGCCTCGGCATAACTCATCTGAGGAAATTTCTTAGGCAAATCAATATTAAACGACTCTTTGAAAACGGTAGTAACTAACGCTTCCATTTCGGAAATAATATTTGCTTGATCAACGTAAGAGAACTCCATATCAAGCTGGGTAAATTCCGGTTGTCTATCTGCGCGTAAATCTTCATCGCGAAAGCATTTTACCACTTGGAAATAACGCTCCATTCCACCGACCATGAGAATCTGTTTGAAAATCTGCGGTGACTGCGGAAGAGCGTAGAAGCTACCCTGGTGTAACCGCGATGGAACTAAAAAGTCCCGCGCTCCCTCAGGAGTAGATTTATTTAAAATAGGAGTTTCGATTTCGAGAAAGTCGCGCGAGTTCAAATAACTACGAACAGCAAAAATAAACTTATGACGTAAAATCATTTTGTTTTTTAAATCGTCTTTTCTAAATTCAAGGTAGCGGTATTTCAAACGAATGTCTTCGCCTGACTCGTCAAACTCGTCTAAGCCGAAAGGAGGAGTTTTCGAGGTATTTAAAATTTCTAATTTTTCAATGATGATTTCAATTTTTCCGTTTGGAATTTTGGCATTGATGGACTCTGCGTCACGGTTGTTCAGTTTGCCTGTAACCGCTAGAACGAATTCACTTCGCACATGTTCGGCGAGTTTAAAGTCTTCTGGAATATTTTCTTTTCTGGCGACTACTTGGATGACTCCAGTTCGGTCTCGGAGATCGATGAATATTACCCCACCTTGGTCTCTAAATCGAAACGCCCATCCGCATACAAATACTGCTTCACCCGCGTTTACTTTTCCTAATTCCCCTGCCCATTTACGATTGCTATAGCTTTCTTTAACCCAGTCTTTCAAAATTGATTTTTTGTCCTAATTTATTGGTATATCAATCAATCTTGTTTTTGTTTGGTTGGATGGCAAGATAAAAAAGCTAGTTTCCACACTATCCGATATCACATTACTCAGATCTTTTCTCAGATTTTTTTTAAATCGTTTGCTTATTTGAGAAAGTCCGATTTTTTTTAGTCTTATCGTCTACACCTAACTGGAGAATTCCATGCGAAAGCTATTTATCTTCCTTCTAATTCTAGTATTCCTACTATGCAAAGATTCTGCAAAATCAAAAGAAGATTCAGATTCTATTTTAATAAATTTGAGTTTATTATTGCGTAGAAGCAACCAACTTACGATTTCAGGAACTGCAGTGAAAGGAATTATAAAAAATGCAACGGTTACAGTAAATCCATTAAAGACAGACGGCAGTTGCAATACCGGGGTCGTTTTAGCGGTAGAGACTACCGATGATTTAGGAAATTATTCTCTAGTCTATAATAAAACAGGCTCTGTAGTTTGTCTAACTGTATCTACTAATTCAAATGGGAAAACCACCTTGTTTGATGAGAAAGCAAATTCGGATGTTACGGTTCCTGCTACATCTACTTTTAAGTTAACGACAGTTCTTCCCGAGAGTAAGATAATTAATAATTCCCGTAAGAACGCAATGGTCTCTCCCTTTTCTAAATTATTATCTAAAAGACTCCAATATTTAGTTAAACAGGGCGGTGAAGGAGCAGACACAAGTAAACTATTTCGCAAAGCAAGTAAAGAAATTGTAATTCGGTTTGGACTTCAGAGTGGCTTGTCGCTAGCCTCGGGAAAAGTAACTTTGAACTCTAGAGCGGCTAATACGACTATACTTGATACGAACTATTCAGAGTTAGATGATATATTATTAGAATTAGAAAATCCAAGTAGCGCACTGACTGCAAAATTCATTTCTATCTTAGTAGGCTTCTCTCAATTGGCAAACAAATACAAAAAAGGTGCAACTATTTCGATTGATGATATCGATGCAATGATCGATGCGTTTGCCGCAGATTTTGAAGATGGAGTTTTTGATGGAAAGACTGCAGACGGAAAAGCAATTACGATTGGCTCTGGCACAAACCAGGTTACTTTTTCGTCTACACCGCTTTCAACTCTTTTACTTCCCGCTGTAGCCAGCTATTTCCAAGAAGGGGGCAAATTGGGTGTAGGCAGACCAACGACTGTAACACCTACACTTACATCAGCGCAAATCATAAGCCAAATACAATTTGTGGATGATACTCCAATAACCTCTGCCGACTTTAGTTCGGGGACTTTGACTTATTCTAATAGTCCTTTTATACTTCCAGTAAATTCTATTATCGTACCCATAGCACCTGTAACAACTGGTACATTTTCAAGTTGCGTTGCTTCTCCTGCTTTGCCCAATGGTTTGAGTTTAAATTCAACCACTTGCCTGATTACAGGAACTCCAACGGCTACGCAAACTGCGGCTAATTATAGAATTACCGCTAGTGGTGCTTCTGCAATTGTCTCTACAACGATAAGTATCAAGGTTTCCGTTATCGTTTTTGTTTCTACTTCTGGAAATGATACCACTGGGACCGGGTCTACGGCTAATCCTTATTTAACTATACAAAAAGGAATTGACATCGCGTTTGCCTTGGGTGGTGCTGAAGTTTGGGTTGGTTCAGGGATTTACACAAACAATACTACAATTCTTATTAAAAGTAATGTGAAGTTATACGGTGGATACAATTCATCTACCTGGGTAAGAAATACTTCTTCTACTGTTTCAGAAATTCAAGATACTACTACAATAACCACAGATATATTTAATGCTTCTTCCGTTACGAGCCCGGTTACAATTGATGGGTTTAAAATTTCATTTGTAAATTTATCAGGTGCAAGTGTTACTAGAAATGTTATAAATCTTAGTGTGACTGCCGCTGTTACAGTGGCTAATAATGATATAACTAGTCCTAATGGAAATAATTCTAATAATACTGGAATAAGTGTTTCCGGTTCAAGTGGGCATTTTATTTACAATAATATCATCCGGGTAAAGTCAAACGCGGGTGATACTCGGTATACTTATGGTATATATACAACGGTACAGACGGATATTTATAATAATGTTGTCTATGTAGGCGATTCGACAGTGAACGGGGGATCGGCTATTTATACAGGTCATCGTGACGTAAGGATTCGAAACAATACGCTTATATTTTACAACGGCTACCAGGGAATCAATTTAGCTGCGGGTGCCACAGGATCTACTAGCATTGAGAATAATATTGTTTATTCTTCTGGCGCCGGGGGTAATTGTATTTTTGCCGCTACAACAACACAAAAACCGATTTCTGTGGCTAATAACGATATGTTCAATTGTGCTACAAACTACTATCTAGAAAATGTTACTCCTTATTCGTTTGCAACGATTGGAACTGCCGGGATTACTACTTCCACAGGAAACCAACAATATGATATGGTGACAAATTCCTGCTTTGTAAATTCTTCTAGCGATTGGCATTTACAAAATAGTTGTTCATCGAGTATAAAGACAGGTGGCTTAGATGGATCTGCCAGTGGTTGGGGTTTTTCAACAGATAGAGATAGAATTACTAGAACTAGCAGTTGGTCTATAGGTGCTTACGAAAATGATAATTGATCTAGAGTGTTATTCCTGTTATTTTAATTTTTGCTGTAGCCATTTTCGCACAAGCGATATGCGCTTAGTATCCACTTGCACTCCGGTGAACAATCGAAATTGTTCCATAGCCTGGTAGAGTAGCATTTCATATCCGG
>JANMOF010000533.1:0-9885 GCA_031368925.1 Leptospiraceae bacterium | reverse complement strand
CCAATGAGGAAATCGCAAAGCACCTCAGTATTTCAAAGAAAGCAGTGGAACGAAGCGTTACAAGTGCGTATAACGATTGAGAAAATTTGAGGCGAGCGAACTTAGAAAGGGGGCTTTTTAAGCTTTTCAAAGCGTAACCTTTAAAAAAAATGAAAAAGACAAAACTAACATAGGGTAAAATGAAGCCTTTATTGAATGTATATAATAGCGTATTCAATATTTAAGACATGGATAAAATCAGCTTGATTTATAAAGTTATATCCGGCCAGGCCACAGAAAATGAAAAAGCTGAACTGGACAGATGGATTGCATTTGACCCTTCTAACAAGGAAGATTTTGATGATATGAAATTTGCAGTAGAGGGTGTGAAAAATACAGAAGAGCGAATACAGAGGAGCAATTCATTTTATGACGGGCTTCGGAAGATTGAAGGCATGATAGAATTTTCAAAAAGAAAGAAAAAAAAAATGAGATTGTACAAGCTTGCTGGCTTGGCAGTTGCGCTAATCGTGTTTTCTTTGACGACTTTATATTTCTTTGAGTGGCCTCCCTATTCGAAAATACAGGTCAACTCGACAGAGTGGGATGCTATTGATAAAGGCACAGACAAAATACTCCTGACGAGTTTAAAATTTGATGACGTCACGTTAGATGAAATAATAAGTACGCTTGAAAAGAAGTATGGGTTGACCTTCGAAGTAAGTACCGAGGAACTTCTTTCGTGCCGATTCACCGGGACATTTTATCGGGATATTACCGTGGACGATATAATTCGTACGTTGGGGCAGTCCATTGGTTTTGATTATTCAACTCTAAACAAACAGAAGTATGAATTGCATGGCAAGGGATGTAAAGTGTAAGGAGATGTAAGACCTCTTTTAATTGATTTTAATAACCTCTCCTTCATAATGACTGTAGATAAGTAAGTAATATGTATAAACAACTCGTTTGTAATAGGAACACTTTAGGAACAGTATGTATCCAAACATCAAATATGAACTGCAAGAACTTGAACGTCTTATCTCGTCAGGGTGGAAAAAGACCGATCAGGAGGACCAGCAGGTTAATATAGTAAAGGAAAGCATTACAAAAGAAGTTGAGCGCATCAAGCAAACTTTCATTCATGAAGTATTCAATTTCGTGGAGGAGCGCCACCTTGAACGGTACATACAATACCATCAGCAAGCCTTGGTCCGCTTAATGGATCAGGTGATCAATGCTGAAAATACCCCATCGACAGAAAAAGATATCAATCGCTTTTACTACAAAGGCCTTGAAGACCTGCTGTCGTTTGTAGAACGACATTTCGCGAAATATTTTGATCAGGATGCAAAAGCACCTGAAAGTTACATCGCCATCGCCAAGAAAGATGCCAGCAGTAATTTTAAAAAACTTCAAAAAGGATTAGCAAAGAAAAACGCAGATGCTCGCATCATTGAATTAATGCTATATGTCTTACGCAAGATCATGGATGACTCCTCCAGTGAGGATACAACATATCGAAAGGTTATCTACGCTAAGGAAGTTCAAAAAGAACTATTCCGGTTACTTGACAATCCTAATAGCGATCAGAATACTAATGAAGAACTAAGGTTGGTCATGTATTACCTTAACTACAACTCCATCAGGTGCTTTTCGTATCATACGCATTACATAAATTCAATTCTTGATGGTGTAGAGACAAGAGCCGAGAAAATTGAAAAGCTCTCCTTTATATTAAAAACAATTAACCAGGCTCAAGTGAAGCCAGGAATAGGCTATAAACTCCACGCGCCATCTATAAGCAACCAATTAAACAGCTACATCGTGGAAGAAATTGAACACCTTGAAAGGTTGCAACAACTGACTCATGCCCCGTCATCACGCTCATTGGAAACACTTTTACATTCATTTAAGATTCAATTTGAAATGTCAGTAGCTCAAATTGCTTATCTGATAAAAATCTTTATAGAGACCAGGATCATTAATACTAACAACATTACAGGACTGCTCCGGTTCTTATCAAAATTTCTAGTAAGCAAGCGAACAGAAAGTTTTACCTATGATAGTTTTAGGACAAAATTCTATAACGTTGAAAGTAGTACGAAGCAATCTGTAAAAATCATCCTTCTTAAAATGGTAGATCATATTGAGAAGAAGTAAGGTAAAACAATTGCTTGCCTATGAGACATTCAGAAGCCGGATGCTTTCTCTCTTTTAACCTAAAGATAGGAAGAAGTTCTAGTTAACTTTTTCAAAAAAAGCAATCCGGCTCTGAATATTTTGCTATTGATTTTTTATCAACGATCTAACATTAATACTGAATTCCTGCATTTCTGGAATACAGACTGCATTATTACAGGTCATGTATTCTACTTTGCCTTTAATAGCAGTCACAGGCTGATTCAACTTGACTCTCTGAAGGAAGGAAACTTCATTTGAATACCAAACAATCTCCATTTCATAAATATCATCGTAGAACTTTGTCTGCGTTCCTTTTTCTTCAGTTTTTCCAATCCTAACATATTCATCGCTTGGTTCGAAAATAAACCGGGTGGGTTGCGGCCCACCTTCTTTGATGTATTGTGAATACAAATGCCAGGAAGGAGCAACACTGGCTTTAGCTGTAAAAATCATCTCATTCCTTGAAATGGGATCTGCTTTGAAGAGCCACATCACAGATTGATTTCCCTGGCCGAAGTTCAGATTTGTTGAAAGTAAAAATGCTAATACGGAAAAGCTCAATAGTTTTGTCATATCGAATTATAGGTGGTGATCTCTTTTACCACATATAAGTGACGGAAAGCATTAAAAACTATATGCGCTTTTACTTTTTAAGTCTTTTTTAAATTATTACGATGTCTATTCGAGTGGTAAAAAGGAGTAGTCAAAAAAATCTTCTGGTAGATAGGCAGATAGCCACCTGGCGGTGATCTAATTTTTCACTGAAAACAGACTCAACTCGGGAATAGTGGAAGTTCCCTTAGAACACTACGTGATATTGAAAAATGTATCCGCCAATCCTGAGTTGAAAACCGTAATGAACATTTGTAATGTCCCAGGTCTTTCAATCAAGATTGAGGTAATGAAAATGCAACCAGCAAAGCAGTTTATGACCAATCAGAAATTCTCTTATCACACTCATCCGGTGGCAATCTTTTATTATACCCTCTCAGGTGCTTTAATTGTAGGGTTGCTTTTTTCTTAGTGATCAATTTCTTTTCCAGGAATCTGTCAAGCAACCATAGAATTCCGTGCACCTCAATCTTTTGGATTCCCGAAACTCTGCGGATGACTCCATCACCTGTCAGTATAAATGCATCAAGCTGCAAGGCCAGACTAAAAACAGATTTATCTGAATAACTCAGTTTTTTGCTTTTTTTAATGTGATCTGGAACATTGAACTCTTCTTGGGGATGTATGGTCAACCCGTTCTTTTTCGTAAACCTGAGTAGCTTTTTTTGCTGACCCTCATTTAATTCGTCAACTACATGTAGGGTTGTATGTATCTCCACGTCAATGTCAAACAATTCACCAAGTAACTCAACATACATCAAGTCGATGAAAATATTGGCATCGGTGATCGCGATTTTCATGAAGCATATAAAGCCAACTCATCGCGAAATTCGGCCAATTTTTTATTATCCAATGCCGCTGCCTTTGAAGTCGAAATAATTTCTTCAGCTACTGCGCGGTATATAAGTTGCTTGAATCGGTTTGATTTTTCTTGTCCCTTATACTCTCCAGGTTCATTTTTTTTGTAACGCTTCATACTGAAGTAAATCATAAAGTTTTTGAAGAAACTTTCAGAAACGATATCTAAGTGTTTTGCCCGAAACATAATGGCCTGGATCGAGGCCCCAAATTGTTCCTTTAGATAAACCAGTTCATTCAGATATATCTGGGTGCGGGAAGAGCCCAACTCCTTAATAAGTGCTTTTTTTGGAATTAGCATTGCTCCCGCAAAAGAATGACAATAAAATTCACGCTCTTTTTCAGGAAGGTGATTTACCTTCATCAGGATATGTCCAAGTTCATGAAGTACAGTAAATCTTTTTCTATCGGCCTTCAATTTGGAATTAACTACAACTACAGGAGTCTTTATTCCCTTCCAGGTAGCAAGGCCATCGAACTCGTCTTCAGATTTAATTTCAATCACCTTAATATTGTTGTCTTCTAATAACTCGATCACATTGTTAAGCGGATCCTCACCAAGTTTCCATTTGTCTCTCATCCTTTCAACGGCTCGCTCTACATCGGTATAGCTGTTTATTTCGATGTCGTCAATCGGATTGATGAATTCTTCCTCAATGCCCAAAATGTCCTCAAGCTCAAAGTATCGCTCCAGGACATCAATCGTTTTTTCCTTGATACTAGCGGATTCTTTCGCAGAGAGTTTTTTTAGTTTTCTGAATTCAACATTTTCGAGGGTGATGCTAGTCTCGCGAGTGAAATAATCGGGACGGACATCCAATGCATTACAAATAAGTAAGAGCACCTCCGACTCAGGTTTCATTAAACCTTGTTCGTACTTATTCAAGGCTTGTTTGCTTACCCTTTTTTCCAGGGCATCGGTAAGATCCTGAAGGGAATAACCTTTCATGATCCGGGCGGACTTCAGACGTTCAGAAAAATTTTTCATGGGGGAGTGGGCTTTAGTTCCTTTTTCCTTTGGTCAAACGCTATGGCAAAGCTTTCACCAACCTTAAAGAGCTAAAATTCGGCACTGAATTCTGTTACAAGTATACTGAAAGGAATGGCTTTGTGTAGACATCTTGTACAAATATTTGTATTTTGTCTACCAAGTGCTAAATTTGTCATATGAACGGTAGCAATCAGTCAGATAAAAAAGGTGAATGTCAAAGTAAAGCCTACCAAATAGCTAAGGAGGATTTCTTCGACAACTTCGGACATCCTAGTCGAAAAGAGGGATTTTTAAAAATTATTTTTAAAACTAAAATCATAAATATTATGAGCAAAAAAAATCAACATGTAGTGCCCAGTGGAAAGGATTGGGCTGTTAAGGGTGAAGGTAACGATAAGGCGACTAAAATCGTAGATACCCAAGCCCAGGCAATTAAGATTGCACGAGACATTGCGATCAACCAGAAATCTGAAGTTGTGATTCATAGACCTAATGGGACGTTCCGGGATAAGGACTCCTACGGAAATGATCCTAATCCTCCAAAGGATAAAAAACATTGAGCCATGATAGATATAAGTAAACGAACCGTAAAAGTTAATTGTCCTGAATGTAAAAGATCAATTACTGTATCTCTGAAACAAATTGCTGACGAAGTATCAGCAAAATGCGCTTGCGGTCAAGGCATACAATTGAAGGATAGCAATGGCACGAACCGGAAAGCCATTCACAATATAAATAAGTCACTCAAGGATTTGGAAAACACTTTTAAAAAACTCGGACGATGAAAAATTTCTACCTCTATGACAACAGGGTTGAGGTTGTGAAAAATGACGGAACCATTTTGACAATTTACTTCAACGAAAACAGTGGCAAAGTTTATTTTCGCTACAAGATTGGTACAATCTCACAAGTGAAACACCCTGGTATATTTTTGGGGGTTGATAAGTATGGTGTAGGATATTTCCTGCATAACCACTATCAGATTGGCAGGGCTGATATTGTAACTCAAAGTGACTATACTCAAGGCAAACCGCTTTACATCTACAATGAAAAATGTTCCAATACTTCTTTGAAAGTTCTTGAAGTTGGACTAGCTCAATGGAAGAAGGGGGAGAGTTACCATTTTCTTACCTATAACTGCCAAACTTTTACCAATACTGCTTGTCACAATCAACGTAAAAGTGAAGATGCTGAAAAATGGGTGGGTAGAGTTGTATTTGGTTCGATCGTATTACTGGGATTGGGTTTAGCATTTGGGAGTGGCAAAGGTTAATAGCTTGAAATAATCAACTTTAATAATTAATCTATCGAAAAACATTTACATGAATAAAAATACGCTCATCATAACTATTGTTGTAGTCTGTATTCTCCTAGGAATAGGGCTTTACTTTGCAAACCAAGCGTTGCAAGAAGAAAGACAAAAAAGAAAGGAAGCTGAACAAGCGAATGTCAGGTTAATCATGGACAGCATCAGAACCCAAAAGGGTTTCACCGAAGCGGTAAAACATGAGCTCGATTTACTTGCGAAACAATTTGAAGCCATTGAGCCTGATGTAACCGCAAAAATTGCGAAAGCAATTCAATTGATAGAAATAAATCAAACTGAAAACGCAATTGAGAACTTAGCAGTCGTAATGGAAACTCTTTTGAAAGATTATTATAAAAAGAACAATGCTTTCTTGGCGTGGATTAAAAAAATGAATAGGAGGATTGACTTACATCATTTGCTTACCTACTGCAAGGAGGATAAAAAAATAAATGATGTTGAATTTCAATTTTTCCTTGGAGCAAAAACCATTCGCAATAAAGAAGACGATACACTTAACCAAAAACTGGATGACTACATAAATGCAACCGGTTTGATAGTTGGGATTGGCGCTACTGTTAAGATTGCTTCCTTCTGGAAGCCGAAAAGACAAATGGAATTATTACCTTCAACTAATTGATTCCAAATTTTGAATCGAATTGAGTGTTTTCCTTAGTGTTTCTGGTCGGTCCTTAGTAAAAATGAAAACTCCTTCTTTCCGAATCATAGATTAAGTTAAAGAGAAGTGTTAATTGGTGCAATTTTGGAAGGCTAACGTTAGAATCTTATCCTGCAAAGTCACCTCTATTATTTTGTTTTCCTGCGAAGCCTGTTGATTAATTCATTCAGGTTTATTCCCAACCCCATGATATTTGGTTTTAATTCCAGGATATCAGCATCCAGAAACTTGCTGAGTGTTGTATCGACAGGTTCGTAATTATGCCTTCTTTCCTTTTTGATACTTTCCTTAATCTTGTCAAGTTCCGTTTTATACTCAGTAGTAAAATTAAAATTCGTCAGGAACTTGTCGTTGAAATTCTCAATTTCTTCTATAATCTTATCAGGACGCTCTGAGCGTGCTTCAATTTTTTTGATGATTTCCATATGCAGCCAAATGACAGGGTTATGAAGTCGCGTTTGATACCCTGTTAACTTGAAATCTCCGTCTTCGACTACGAAATCTCCATGTTCAATCAACAAATCATTATCACCTGGCTTGTCAATTCCTTTTAAGATGTACACAATGTCTTTGTAAAGCGTCTCACAAAAAGTTGAGTTCTGATCACGCAACGGAATTATAACCTTATCGATATAGTCGTCCAGCGCAATTTTCTCCAGGTTCCTTACGTCTCTTATTACGTCAAGGTTTGTATTTCTGTCGAAAGCTTTCATGCAGCCATAGCCTTTGTGGTATTCATGACACTCGCATTTTTCAATTTACAATTGACAGGCGAAATTCTTCTGATATCCTTTTAGGACTCTACAACTCTTCAGTCGCGCTTAACATCTCTAATTTAACCATCTCCCAATATTTTCCCTTCAGACAAATGGGATCTGGCATTTTTTCAGCAACCTCAAAGTTCCTTAGGCCAGACGTAACGGCCTCCACATCGTAGTAAGGATATTTTTTTGGATACAACGCTATGAGTGAACGTAAGCTTTTGTGCTCCAGAATTTCCGACAAGTCCCAGAAGTCCTTTTTTCTCCCACCTCTTGAAATGGTATCAAGCTTCATAAGCGCTATTTCCTCAAAAGTTGCCAACCGGATTCCATCGATTTCAATTACCGGATAATAAAAATCATCGGTCCAGTTAAGTATGTCCGTCTTTATGGCCGAGTTTTTCGTTTCACCGACATGAAGGTGAAGGCCGTAGTTATTCTCTGGGAGGTTCAACCCAGGCAACTGGTCATCATTATGTGTGTAAGGGAAATGTTCATTTATATCAGCTTCAATTTTTTTGAAGTCAACACTGCCGTAAGGCAGGTGTGTAAATAAATCAATGTCTTCTGATTTTCGATGACCCTGTAAAAGGCTTAGAGCCGTTCCGCCAACAAGCCTGAAGTTTGCCAGTGAAGGCAACGCCATCAATGTAGTTAATACATGGAGTAGCTCATGGCTCGTGGTGTACGTCTTGAGCATGCAAATTGGTCGGGAGAAATACCTAATAATTGTTCACCCAGGGCCATGGCACGGGGCGTTAAAGTATTGGCTTGCGTTAAAGAATTGATTAAACGGGACTTTCCATAATAATCCGATATTTTATAGATGTCTTCTGGCGTGCCTCTTTCAAAAACACGGATAATCGCAAAATCTGCATAACGGTCAAAATCCAACTTGCTGAGATCGATATCCCAGAAAGCAGAACCCGATAACTTGGGGGCGGTTCTTTCGGATGTTAAAAATTGAGCCATATGTCACTGTAACGGAATATAAAGGTACAAAATTCCCTGCAAATCTGCTTTTATTCCGCTAAGCCTGCTTCGAAGAAATTATTTCTTCCTGGAAGCAAAATCAAGGTCGTAATCGATTAACTCTTTTGGATGGACATCGAGACCTCTCGCAAGTTCAAAAAGGGTTGTTAGGTTAAGGTTTGTGTTTTCGTCTTTTTCAAGTTTACCAATCCTTGAATAATCAACATCACATAAATATGAAAGGTTTCTTTGGCTAAGACCTTTTTCTTTCCGGAGTCTCTTCAGGTTAGCACGGAAACTTTGAAGTCTTTTCTTATCGCGCGGTTTCATGATTGCCTTTAAGAGCAATCTGAATCAAATCCGTAAAAATTGTGCGGTAAGTTCTACCCGCAATACCTTATTTTTTAGTATATTAGCTTTTGAAAAAGCAATAAGCAACTGTTTTTAAACAGTAAGGATATTAAATTGCGATTATCTCTTTAAGAACTTAAGAGGCATTCGCACTTAGAACCTCGTTTGGAAAACTGGTAATTTTCTAACGATCACGAGGCAATAAGTGAGGTGCTCACGTCATTGGCGTGGGCCCACTTATTCGTGATCGGGTATACCAGTACCTCCAAACGGTAAGTCGGGTTCCACGCCATATTTTTTGGCAACTCCCGTACTTACCATAAGTTAAATCGTTTCATTTATCCCTTCCAAATGGAGGGGTAGCCTGCCTGCCGAAACGCTAGTGCAGGCAGGGGGGTAAGGCCAATGCATGTACATGATCTCAGCGATAGCGAATTAGTCACCTTGCTCAGCAGGGGAGATGGCAGTGCTTTTGAAGCTATTTACAGGAGGTATACCGCAGACCTCTTCCGCTTTGCTAGAAAAAACATTTCCGCTAGAGAAGACTGCGAAGAAATCATTCAGGAAGTTTTTGAATCACTATGGGCAAGGCGCAAAAGTATTCAGATAGAAACGTCTATCCGGTTCTATCTGTTCGGTATGGTGAGGTATAAGATCATCCACTACTTTAAGTCGAGTTCCAAAACCAGCACCTTCAAACAGAAATATGCAGAACATTACCTGCTGTTCGAGGCCGCTTATGACAATCTCAATGGCGAGTCATTTGATTCATCTGCTATTGAAGCACTCATCGAAAAAAGCATAGGCGAACTTCCGGAGAGATGCCAGGTGGCATTGAAGCTGCGGCTGCATGAAAACTTGTCCAACACCGATATTGCCAAACGGATGAACGTTAAAAAAACGACCGTGGAAATGTATATGTTCAGAGCCGTTAGCCACCTGCGCTCTACCGTCAAAACCTCCAAACCAGCTCCACCCGTCACCATTTCGGTGCTCCGCAGCCTGTAGTCGCTCCGTTTCCGTATAATAAAGTACGATTACAAGCCTGACACTGGGGCTGACCAAAAAGGTCAGCCCTGTTCTTTTTGGAAGAGACAGGGCTGCAGTGTAATTTTATTTTGCGACAAATAAACTTACAATGGCAAAGATAAAAACTTCAGTTGTCTTTAAGGATTATAATCCTCAACAAATT
>JANMOF010000529.1:0-1954 GCA_031368925.1 Leptospiraceae bacterium | reverse complement strand
ATGCGCCACTAAACCAGCCGTAATAGGATAGTATCCATCAGGAACATTTTCCCCATCGGAATATCCTCCATTTTTCTTGAAAATATCTTGAATTTTTAGCCGTTTTACACTCCATGAATCCACTTTTGTCATTATTCGTGAAATTTGGGATGGTATTGATTCTAAACTTTTGCATCTATTTTCTCCCCAGCCTAATTTACCAAAAGTATCATCGACATGCCTAATTTCTCTTTTCCTTTCGGGATTAGTAAACACATCTTCTTTGCAATTATAATTACTGTATGATGTTTCATAAACACTTTGTTGTCTGTGAAACCCATGCTTTCCTTTAGTACCTTTAAACCATATTTTATCAATTATTTTTATTCTATTTTTTTGTTTTGTACTAACTCGATTTTTCTCAAACTCACCTACTGAATCACTGTGACTAATAACTATCGACCCATTGACAACCTTGCTTGTATTCTCTGTATCTCCCCTATCAGAAAAAACTTTAAGCATTAATTCGCGAGTTTTAATGTCAGCTTGGTCGAACTTTTTTTCATCCAAATTAGCTTTAATTTCTTGCAATTCAACATAAAAATCTTTGTCAGATAAAACATTTTTGCTGTCTGTGATTGGCGTTAGATTTTGATCAAAACTACTTGGAAGTAAGTTGCTTGTAGAGGAAAACCAGTCTAAATTTTTTCGTGCTATTTCAATTGGATCTTTACCCATCAGCAATGCAATTATAACAGCAAGAATCAAAAGAAATCCTCCATATAAAGCTAAAGCAGTTAAGCTAGCTAGCGTAATTTTTTTACGTAATTCTAATGTTTTATCGATCAAATCATACACAAATATCCAAGTAACTTTAGAATAAAGTAATACCTTGTTTTCTAGTATTCTAATTACATCTTTAGTTTTAGTTATTCTTGGATCTTCGTTTAGTATGTCGTTGATCACTATTTTGCAACTAGAATCGATATTGAATGGATTATTTCCTTGTTGATTTTTAAACAATGATTTGTAAGTTTCAGCAACTTGCTGCAAATCTTTTATTTTCTCTCCTTCTAAATTTGAAGAAATTCTTGGATAAAGGTCAGTTATTTTCCATGACCGATCTTCTTCATTGTAAAATATATTACTATCACTAATGCGGGTATGAACAATATTTGCTTCGTGTAGAGAGTCAAGAGATTTTAGCAAGCTTAAAAATTCTTGTTTGTATCTATCTCTAATTTTATCTGTGCGATTACTAATTTTATTCTCTTCTTCTATGTATTTTGTTGCTATGCAAACGTATTCCTCTTCTCCATGAGAATCACTGAATTTTTCCTTGAAATTCCAGCGAAATACATCAATCAACTCAAGTGATTGAATTTTTTTATCCTTTATTTTACTATTCAGTTCTTTAACTGCTTGCTTGTCAAAGGCAATATTATCATCTATTGAATTGAGCTTTAATATCTTTAACTTGTAATAAGGCTGTATAGAATCGTTTGTAAATTTTTGAGATTTAATTATTCTTGTTTCATCCTTGTCTTTTGATACATGTTTTATTCCTTTGTATTTAAACTCTATAAATGAATATTTGCACATAGGGCAATCATGAGTTAAAAAATCTTGAGTGTTTGTGCATTTAGGATTAAAGCAATAGTAAAGCATTTGATTTGTTGGTGCATTAATGACCCGATATTCAGGAGGTACTAAAAATTGAAATCATATTTTCAATCAATTCCTCTGAATGGCAAAACAAAGTCGTCCAGCAATCCTCTGTTGTTCGCTAACTTTATTGCCCAGAGAGTCAATAAAATCTAGTAACCCCATCGTTTTCGATCCGTCATTGCTACGAGATTTATTGATATCTTGATGCCATGATTTCCAACTTTCAGGCACAGTCAACCCAGCGGTGGGTAAATCAGCAGTCATATAATACATGCCCACTGGCAAATCTTGAGCATTGATGGTGACA
>JANMOF010000477.1:0-12920 GCA_031368925.1 Leptospiraceae bacterium | reverse complement strand
TATTTTAAAAAAAGAATTCAAAGCTAATCTTTCACCTGATTTAATTGCTTATTTACAGACGTATGCAAGAGCTTCTTTTGCATCAAGAGCAGAGGACCTTTCTGGCTATGCTATGTTAAACTTTCTAAGTCCTGAATTTGAAACGAGTATTTACTGTTATCCAGGTGGAAATAGTTTTATGGCTCGAACGATGGAAGAAAAGTTAAAAGAGCGGAAATATTCTTTAAATACTTTAAATCCAGTCCTTTATGTAAAAAATATAGCAGGAGAAGTGGAAGTAGTTTCTTATGACCTGGCAAATCACTGTTATGCGAAATACAAAGCGAAGAAGGCAATCATTGCTTCACAAAAATTTGTGGCAAAGCGAATCGTAAAAGACATTTCCATCGACCAAAGAAATGCAATGGATTCGCTTAAATATAAAACCTATTTTGTTGCCAATATTCTTTTAAAAAATCGTCCAAAAGAAAGCTGGTATGACTCTTATTTTTTAACTTCTAATGATAACTGGGCAAGTGATATTGTAATGGCAGACTATCCAATCGAAAAAGAAAAACGAAAAGAATATTCTGTTCTAACCGCCTACATGCCATATACCTCTGACACTAAAAGGTCAGAAGTTCTTTCTAAGTCAGCAAGTCCTGAACTAGAAAAAAAGTATTTTGAAGAAATGCGTTCTTTGATAACTACCGAGATTTTCCAACTACAGGACAAATACGGATTTGCCGCTAAGGATGTTCACGATATTAATTTGACAAGGTGGGGTCATGCGCTTGTCTTCTCCGGTAAGGGAATGTTTTCTCGAAATATATTTGAAAAGGCATCAGTTCAGTTGGATAATATCCATTTTGCGAACCAAGACAGAATTGGAACTCCCTCTGTTGAATCAGCATTTACCGCTTCTATGCTTGCACTAAAAGAAGCGGGGATGTTGCGGAAAGATTTTTTATGACAAAACAAGAGGCTAGAATTTTACAAAAGAAAAGAATTTTGGAAATAAAGGATCGAACTGTTAAGGAAGAGGCTATTCATTTTAAATTGATAGAAAAAATTCGCGGATACAAGCGTGTGATTGGTTATAAGGCTGACAAGTGGGAAGTTAATTTGGATTTTGTATGGAGTCATCCAAGTCTCAGCAGAATAGATTTTTTTTTTCCGCGTGTTGTTTCTGTCTCCGAAAAGAAAATGGAATTTGTTAAACCGATTGATTGGCGAACTGGAAATTATGGATTACAAGAACCGGTTGGAGGTGATTTGCTTTTGCCCGAAGATGCCGATGTCACTCTAATTCCTGCCCTTGGTTTTCATGAGCTAGGTTTTCGATTGGGAAGAGGTGCTGGATTTTATGATCGTGCTTGTTCTAGTGTAGAGCCTAAAAAAATGATAGGAATTGGCTTTTCTGAACTTTTTTCGATTGATTTTCCCTATAGTGATTATGATATTCGAGTGGGCGAGCTTATCACTGATACAAAGGTTTTATTTTTTTAGACTAACTGCATGAATTGACCGATAATTTAAGAAGCCTAGGCTTTAGAAGGATTTGCATTTCCAATGGAACAAACAGAAATAATTCAATCAGAAGAAGTAATTCAGTTCTTATCTTTTTCTGTTTCAAATGAAATTTTTGGGATAGAACTAGTGCATGTTCACGAGATTTTGCGCCCGGTATTTATTACGCGCATTCCAAATGTGGAAGAATATATCTTAGGCGTCGTCAATCTTCGTGGCGAAATTATTCCGATCGTAGACTTAAAGAAGAAATTCGACCAGGGATTTGTGGAGATCAATAAGAATACACGAATCGTTGTTTTAGAGAATAATGGAAAGCGTTTTGGTCTTGTCGTAGAAGAAGTAAAACAAGTTATAAAAATTGTAAAAAGTTCCGTTAGTGGCATCAATAATCATATGTCGTCTTCTTTTAATAACATGATTGATTATGTTGGTAGAAGCGGTGATACTATTGTATTGATTATAGAATTAAAAAAGTTAATCAATTTTGAATAATCAGGAGTGAGAAATTGTCCGGCATTTTAGGTGAATACACAGAAATTTTTCTCGAAGAATCGGAAGACCAGATTGAAGAGTTGAATGCAAACCTCCTGCGACTCGAAACTGATCATAATAATCCCGAAATTATAAACGATATTTTTCGTGCAGCGCATTCTCTAAAAAGTTCTGCTGCCTTCGTTGGACTATACAATCTTTCCGATCTTTCTCATAAAATGGAAAACCTTCTTCAGAAAATTCGAGAAGGTAAGCTATCAATTAATGTTACTTTAGTAAATCTTTTATTCGAATGCTTTGATTTAATCAAAGAAGTCATTGATGCAGTTGGTCGAGGTGAAAAGAAAGATAATTCCTATTCAGAAATGATTGCCAAGCTTGAGTCCTATGAAAAGTCACAGGAAGGGCAGGGAGCAAGTCAGGTAATTTCTTCTGGTGCACGGCAAACCATTCAAGCCAAGGAAGAACCAGTTGCCGTTATTCCCGAAACAGTTACTCCTGAGGTTAATACTGCTTCGTCACCTGTAAGTGTCGACCCACATGTTCCGCTTAAGCTAGAAGAAGAAGAAATAAGAGAGTTAGAAGAAGAATTAAAAATAAGAAATGCTAAATCCTATGATGTAAGAGTTGCTCTTAAAAAAGACACTCCAATGAAAGGATTGCGGTTTACGCTCATTCTCCAGAACTTGAAGCTAAATGCTGTTATCTACAAGTCGACACCTGATGTTGAATCGCTCGAAAGAGGAATTGACCAGAATTTTATTAATTTTATTTTAATTACCCAAATATCAGATGATGATATTTATAAACTCATCATGGTAGACATGGTAGAGTATATTGACATTTCCCTTAGAAATGTTCAATCCTCTATTTCTACCTCCGAGAAGACAGATAAGATAACACAAGAAGCAAAGAAAGAAAGATCTTCTGTCCAAGAAAAAGAATCAGATAAAGCCCTCACTAAAAGCATAAAAGTTTCTTCTGAAAAATTGGATCAACTCATGAATAACGTTGGGGAGCTTGTAATTACCAATTCAGGCTTCCAAAAAATCTATGATGATTTGGTTCGTAATTTTGGTGACGATACTATTTTCTCTGAATTAAAAAGTAAGATTGATCAAATCAACCGTATTTCCAAAGACCTGCAATCTGGAATTATGAATACCCGAATGGTTCCAATTGGATCTGTATTCAATCGCTTTTCTCGATTAGTTCGGGATTTATCAATGGAGACTGGTAAAAAAGTCCATTTGAATCTAATGGGTGAAAACACCGAATTAGACAAAAAAGTCGTGGATATGATTGGCGAGCCAATGCTTCACTTGATTCGAAATTCGATTGACCATGGAATAGAAACACCAGCAGAGCGAGCAAAAGCAGGTAAGTCAGAGTTTGGAACTGTTGAGCTAAATGCCTATCAGGGTGGAAATAACATTATGGTAGAGATCAAAGACGATGGGAAAGGACTCAACAAAAGCCGAATTCTAAAAAAGGCAATTGAGAATAATCTTATTTCTGCCTCTGATGCACAGAACCTTGCGGACAATGAAGTATATCAATTTATTTTTGCAGCTGGATTTTCTACTGCTGCCGAGGTAACTGATATTTCTGGTCGTGGGGTTGGAATGAATGTTGTGAATAAGCTCATTCAAGATTTTAAAGGTAAAATTTTAATCAATACCACGGAAGGCTTTGGAACATCGTTTACTCTTTGTTTTCCGCAGGCGCTGGCAATTATCCCATCTATTCTTGTATCTATGGAAGAAGAGATTTATGCATTTCCACTTTCTGAAGTATTTGAAACGATTCGAATTAAGAAAGATCAAATCAATACTCTCGAGGGTCATGAGATTATTAACCTCCGCGGGGAGGTATTGCCGATTTACCGCTTGAATAAAATCATCGGGCTTGCAGATAAGATTGATATGGAAGAAGCTCCTGTTGTAATTGTAAATTATAATTCTAGAAAGTTAGGTTTCATTGTAGATGAGTTAATCGGTAAACATGAAACAGTAATTAAGACTCTTGAAAAGAATTATAAAAATATCAAAGGTCTTACAGGTGCATCGATTATGGGGGATGGAACGATTATCCTCGTTTTAGATATTGGCGGATTAATTGATATAACCACTGCTTCTATAATTTCTACCTCTCATTTAGTTGGAAAGGATATGATGCGGCTAAACACAAGTAGATCCATTGATGTAAATACTTCTAACGTAATATTTAAAACACAGAGTTCCACCAACTTATTTAACAGTAGCCTACTCGGTTTACAATTAGTTGATAAAACAAAGAAGAAGAAAGATAAATCAGAACGAAAAAAAGTTACTTCTGAGCAGGAAGAGGTAATACGGGGTGCTGAGCATTCTGAAATTCCAGTAGAGCAAGAATCTGTCAAACCTATGCATACTAAGTCGGATGAGATTAAAAAGGAAAATCAATACTTAATAGTGGAGCCCCCCGAGCCGGAAAAGAAAGATATGAATGTGGAACCGAAACAAGTTAGTAATAGTGTAAATATTGAAAATTTGGCAGATTCCTCTGAGGATGATCACGTTAAAGCACGGGAATTACTAAAAGGTTTTTCCGACCAAACAAAAAAACGAGTTGAGTCTCTGATTCCCGATAGACCGATTAACGAGATGTTGAGCAAGGAAGAAATTCGTAAGCTTGAATCAGTGGTCAATACGGGAATGATGAATGCAGGTCTTGTTCTTTCTCAATTAGTTGGCTCAAATGTAGAGCTCTTTATGCCTGAGATCATGCTTACCGATAAAGATGAGTTAGTAAACGAGATTCGAGATTCTAATGAGCATTTCTTTGGTATGAAAGTGCGAATGAACGGTGATTTGAATGGTAATTTACTCATGATATTCTCCGAGGAAAAAGGGAAGGAATTAGCAGGCAAACTTCTCAAAGAAAATGAATCGTCTGATTTAGCAAAGAAACTCTCTGATGATTCTCTTTCTGTTTTAATGGAGATATCCAATATTGTATGTTCGAGTGTGATGAATTCTCTTTCTAATAAAGCCAAAGCGCAAATCATGCCTTCCGTTCCTGAATTAGTTTCTGGAAATTTCAAAGAAGTATTAGATATTGTAAAGCCAGAGAAGACTAAATTTTTAAGCATGAATACTGAGTTTATTTATGAAGGTGATAACTTAATTGGAAATTTATTGTTTCTCCCCGATTTTGACGAGCTAGTCAAGTTGATTACTCGGTTGGCTTAGTGGCAGTAAAAGGAAGTTCAGTTGAATAGCAGTGTAGATTTTAGCAGAAAAATTAGGGCGATTGTAATTGATGACTCTGCTTTAGTTCGAAGCATTTTAACTGATTTACTTCAGTCGGATGGTACTATTGAGGTAATTGCAACTGGGAAAACTGGTTTAGAGTGCGTGCAGCTTGCAGAAAAACTTCTACCGGATGTAATTACCCTGGACATTGAAATGCCTGTAATGGATGGGCTTACTGCTCTCGAGAATTTGAGTAAAAAAAATATTAGAGTTGCAGTTATAATGCTTTCTGTATTAACTCAACATGGAGCGAAAGCAACGTTTCAGGCATTGGAGCTAGGTGCAATAGATTTTGTTCCCAAGCCTTCGAGTGCCATGAAAATGGATTTGCAAGAAATCGGTGCGATTCTAAAAGCTAAAATACTTGGGTATTTTGATCATGAAGTAAAGCGAAAAGCTCCCAGAGTAAAAGTAAAAGTTGGAAATTTTCCAGAAAGAAAACATGTTCCTATTAAAGCTGTTGGAATCGGAACTTCTACTGGTGGACCGAATGCATTGCATAGTTTGTTTAAACAAATACCTGCAGATTTTCAGCATCCAATTTTTGTAGTTCAGCATATGCCTGCTGGATTTACGAAGGCTTTTGCTGAGAGACTAGATGAATTCAGTAAGATAAAAGTAAAAGAAGCGGAAAATGGGGAAAATGTAGTTTCTGGTACAGCTTATATAGCTCCTGGAAATTACCATATGAAAATTCAAAGGAAAGATCAGAATGTTTCCATTGAATTGGAGCAAGGTGCCTTGGTGAATGGACATCGACCATCAGTTGATGTAACATTTGACAGTTTAAGGGCTTGTTATGGTAATGCATTAGTGAGTGTAATTATGACTGGTATGGGAAAGGACGGAGCAGACTCTATAAAAAGAGTCAAAGAAGTAGGGGGAGTTACATTGGCACAAGACGAAAAAACATCTGTGATTTATGGAATGAACAGGCAGGCGATTGAAGGCGGTGGGATTGATCTAGTTCTTCCATTGGCGGAAATTGTTCCTAATATTATACGTACTATTAAAGAAAGAGGAAATTAAAATGGCCAAGATTTTGGTTGTGGATGACGCTAAATTTATGCGGACCCTAGTAAAGGATGCTTTAACAGCAGTCGGTCATACCATTGTTGGAGAAGCGGAGAATGGGAATATTGCGGTAGAGCAATATAAACTCTTACGTCCGGATCTGGTTACTATGGATATAACGATGAGAGAGAAAGACGGTATTGTTGCTACTGGAGAAATTATTAAAATGGATCCAAAAGCAAAAGTAATTATGGTAACTGCTCTTGGTCAAGAAGATTTATTAGCAAAAGCTATTAAGATGGGAGTAAAAGACTTCGTGGTAAAGCCATTCCCGCCAGAGAGATTACAACAGGCAGCAGCGAAGGCGCTTGGAATTTAGAATTTGAATCAATGGAAGTTACAGATGCACAAGAAGAAAAAGATTCTCTTCCATTTACAATCCGATGGAATAATCCAGAAGGGGGTTATTCCGAAGGTCCTCTCTCTTTATTATGGAGTTTAATCGAAAGCTACAAAGTAGACATATTTGATGTTTCGCTTTCAAAAATTACGGAAGACTTCATTCAATTTATAAAGCTATCTAAAACAATCTCTATCGAGCTAAGCACTGAATTTATTAAAATGGCGGCTAATCTAGTTTATCTCAAGTCCAAGTCGCTTTTACCTAATCCCGGTTTTGAAGAGATTGAAACGAATCCTGGATTACCAAAGGAGCTTGTAGAAAAACTTTTAGAGCATAAAAAATTTCAATTAGCCGGAAGAAAGTTAGGCGAAATAGACGAGGTCAGTGCGGGAGTGTTTAGACGTGAGTCAAATCAGATATTAATTGATTTTCCAACTGATGAAAATTGGTTAGATTTAGATTTACTTGATCTGATTTCAGCTTTTAATAATATACTTGAGACAAGAGCGGTTAATGAGGAAACTCCTAACTTACTTATTGCCGATCAAGATTATTCAATCGACAAGAAGATTCAAACGATTGAGGAACTATTAGAAAAAAGAAGAGAAATAGATTTTTCCGATATTTTTGATTCGACTGAGCCGGATACTTACGATGTAGTTTTTTCTTTCCTTGCACTTCTAGAAATTGTAAAATTAAAAAAAGTTGCCATCAAGCAACATAAAATGTTTGGAAATATCAGAATATTTTTGGTCAGTTGATATTGGAAAATAATCAAAACACAAGAGAATACAACAAGGGTTTAATCGAAGCCTTAATTTTTCTTTCCGGTGAGCCGGTAAAGTTAGCAAGTCTTGCCGATTCCATAAAGTTAGAAAAGACTTTCGTTCGTGAATTACTGGAAGAATTAATTCTTGATTATTCTGAGAAGAATGGCGGATTTTTACTTAAAGAGATTGCCGGCGGATACCAGTTCTTAACCAATGAAGTATACTATAAAGTTTTAGGAGGTATTTTCAAAGAGAAAAAAAGAGAAACACTCTCCCGTGGAACACTCGACACGTTAGCTATTATCTCCTACAAACAACCTATTACTCTACCAGAGATTGACGAAATACGCGGAGTATCCTCTCGTAACATGGTATCTACTCTTATCGCAAAAAAATTAGTGAAAGCTGTGGGTCAAAAAGAAGTTCCGGGACGACCAACGTTATACGGAACAACCAATGAATTCTTAATTCATTTTGGTTTAAATAAACTTTCTGATTTACCAATGCCAGTTGAAGTCAAAGAATTAAAATTTGAAGAATTGGATGATCTAAAACCTGAAAAGGAAGAAATATTTGATGAATGAAGACTTATCGCATTTACGTTCTAGGATTGATGAGCTAGACGTAGAGATTGTAAATAAAATTCAAGAAAGAGCATCTATCGCAAGTAAAATAGGCGAAGTAAAAAGGGCTAATGGCGAGGAAATATTTCGTCCTGATAGAGAGAAGGATGTTTACAAGAAGGTAACAAGAAATAACCCCGGACCACTTCCAGACCAAGCGCTCATATCCATTTATAGAGAAATCATGTCAGGCTCTATCGCAATAGAAAAGGCATTGGAAGTTGGATACTTAGGACCCGAAGGATCTTTTTCGAATCAAGCTACAAGAGAGAGATTTGGTGCATCTATTAAATCCACTTCTTTTACTTCTATCCCGGAAGTGTTTAGAGCCGTGGAAGCGAGAAAATGCGATTATGGAGTTGTCCCGATTGAAAATTCCACAGAGGGACTTGTAAACTCTACGCTAGATATGTTTTTAAATTCGGATTTGTTAATCTATTCTGAAATTTACATGAGAATTTCCATGCATCTCTTAGGATTTGAAACTGACTTATCAAAAATCAAAACTCTCTACGGAATTAGAATTGCAAATTCACAGTGCAAGAATTGGATTTCAGCCAATTTGCCAAACGTTGAAATCATTGAAACTTCTTCTACGGCAAAAGCTGCCATGATGGTCGCAGAGAAAAAAGAAGGTGTTGCCATTGCTTCTAAGATTGCGGCTGATATTTACGGATTAAATGTAGTTCGTGAGTCTATTGAGGATTTGCCAAACAATACAACGAGATTTTTAATCATCGGAAAATCCCAGTGCCTACCTACAGGTCATGATAAAACTTCGATTGTTTTTTCTGTAGCGGATAAACCCGGTTCGCTCTATACTGCGCTCAAACCTTTTTTTGAGAATAATATCAATTTAACTAAAGTAGAATCTAGACCAACTAGAAGAAATTCATGGGAATATAATTTCTTTATAGATTTTCATGGTCATGAGAAAGATGAAATTATCAGTAAGGTTTTAGGTGAGCTAAAGGAGAATGCAACCTTCCTACGTATCCTTGGATCTTACCCTGCGACAGAGCCATTGCTTTGAATCCACCATTTAAGAAAGTATTAATTTACGGGTTGGGGCTAATGGGTGCTTCCCTCGCTTTAGCTATTAAGAAAAAAGAATTAGGATGCGAAGTTGTCGGGGTTGTAAGATCCGCAAAGAGTAGAAGCGAAGGTATCAGTCAAAAGATTGCCAGTCAAATCTTTTTGGAAGAAGATTTTTTAAAATCAAACTCCTGGAACGAGTATGACTTAATTGTTTTTTCTTTGCCTGTGGATTTGACTTGTGATAAGATAGATTTGATTCCTAAAAATTATAAGGGTTATATTACAGATTTAGGCTCAACAAAAAAAACCATAATTCAAAAAGTAGAATCTAAATTTACGCGAGAGCATAATTACTATTCGTCTCATCCGATGGCAGGCTCTGAGCAGTCCGGAATGAATTATGCAAAGGTTGATTTGTATGAAAACAGGCTTTGTATACTGACTAAAGCAAAGGGTGTATCTAAAGAAGCAATTGAAAAGATTACCCAGTTTTGGAAAATGATAGGCTCTATAACAATTCAAATGGATGCCACTGAACACGATGAAGTTCTCTCTTACTTGTCGCATACTCCGCATATACTTTCCTCTATTCTAGTGAACTGGGCATACAAAAATGAGAAGGTAAAGTTTTTTACACAAAAATCTCCGATACCGATTACAGGCGGAGGGTTTCGAGATATGACTAGAATTGCCGGGTCAAATCCTGAAATGTGGAATGCAATTATTAATACGAATAAGCATTCGATACATGATTCTCTTTTAGAATTCAGAAAGGAAATTGATCGTTTGTTACAATCTTTAGAAGCTACGGATGAAAAAGCAGATATTGAATTTTGGAAGAAGTATTTTCTTGAGTCTAAAGAATCTCGTAGCCAAATCTTTAAGATAGGCGAATAAAACACTTGCGAATTCTTGAATTCTCAAAAAACTGACATCATACATCTCGGGGCCTATAGCTCAGTTGGTTAGAGCGGCAGACTCATAATCTGCGGGTCGAAGGTTCGAGTCCTTCTGGGCCCAAGATATTTATTTTTAACGAGAAAAATTAATCCTTCACTTGTCTAAAATTATAACTTGGATTTTAATTCAATGTAAATTGATAAACACTTGGAAGACAAATGCATTTCTTAATCCTCAAAAATATACTTTCTAATAAATTCCTAACCTTAACTATTTTATTTATCTTTTCTATTTTTTCAAATTGCGTATTTCAAGAAAGAAAGAAAGCGGCTAATAGTAAATATTCCTATAAAAAAAATCGAATGGACATTCTCACTCCAGAGAAGGCATCGCAAAAAGCAAAAACAGTGAACGAAGAAATATTTTCTAAGCAAGATATTTCAGAAGCAAGAAGCACCACAGTAAAAGATTTACTTGAGCAATTGAAATTAAAAAAAGATGAATATTGCAGCAATAAAATAAATGATCTAGATGATTTTCCTGTAGATCCAGCCAGTATGTGTTGTGATCTCAACTTTATGAACATTGATCCGAGGAAAGGGAAAATTCATTATGGCTTTGATATTCCACTTGGAATAGGAACACCGCTCAGATGTCCAGATAAAGAGGATTGCCTTGTAGTAAGAGTCTATCCTGAGTGGGTAACGAGAGATGGCGTTCCCAAGCAAACTATTTACGGAGAATCGCTATTAGTCTATTTTAAGAAAGCGGGCTACTTCGGATTTTACGCTCATCTTAAAAGAGTATTCGGTAGGCAGGGAAGAATATTTAATTATAAAGAACTCATGGCACTGTCGGGGAATACAGGGAGTATGTCTACGGGAGCACATTTGCATTTTACTATTTTTAGAAATCAAGATTGTTCGAATGGAGTTTTTGATGAAAAGATGCGACTTGCTGTTCTAGATACGATTGAAGAAATAAAAGTATTTGAGGCAAAAGAAAAAGGAATTGATCCAGCTTCTTTGAGTATAGAAGAGCGTGGGGCGACTGATATTTTAAAACGATGCAAAGTCAACCTGAGCCAGGAGGCTAACCGTGCTTGTATTGTTCGAAATTTTCCGCGCGATTTTATTGATCCAATGGAAGTCACTTCCGATCAAACGATTCAACGATTAGTTTTAGAAATTAATCCTAAACGAATGCGAGACAGAGATGTGCTAAAATTATTTACCTATCATCAAAAGGTAAGAAATAATACGGGCATTCACAGCGAAATTAGAAAACTTGGTGAGACTCTACCGACTAACGCTAGTGATTTAAGAGAGCTACTTCGTGATGTAAATATACTTGGAGAAGAGATGTAAATTAGAGTTGTCGAAAAATTCGATGTCAGTTCGAGCGACAGTCGAGAACTACAAGTGATAATAGCCTTTATTTTATTAGCAGTTCTCGACTGTCGCTCGAACTGACACTTTTCAATGACACGATACTAAAATATCGGTCCTTCGATTTTTACTTTTGCTGTGTCTAATCCTGATTTGCCACCAATGACTTCAATCTGTTTTGTTTCATTTTGGATATGAAAGATTACTTTAAAGACTGAATGGTTGTAAGAGCGTGAAAGTTCTAATACCGTGATTGTATCGCCTTCTGTTAATAGAATTGGAAATTCAAAACTGGAAATAAGATACTGTAGATTTTGTTTGAGTGGAAGATTGATTTTTTTAATAGGCTTCATGGTAAATTTATAAAGCTTATCGTCTTCGGCTTCTTTTTTTTCGGTATAGATTCCACTATTTTCTTCAAATAGATAGCTGTTCTCTTTTAAAAAAAATTCATGCGGTATATACTTGTAATGCAAAGTTTTAATCTCCGGGAATGGAAATTCCTTCAGTGGATTGATTTGATAGAATAAAATTCCTATGCAAATAAAGAATGCTGGAATTTGAATTTTCACCGGCTTGATTAAAAGAAGAAATAAACAAGCAAGTCCAATCATTGGATTCTGTGTTTTAAGAAGAGAATAAGAAGAAATCGTTTTTTCCCAGAAAGAAATTTCTTCCAATCCAAATAACAAAAAGAAAATATAGGGTGCGATGAACATACTTAAAATAGGTGCATGAAAATCTAGAGATCGTTTGCTTATAAACAAGATGGAACTAATAACAATTAGCCCTATAAGAATCGTATAGCCGTTAAAGTAAATTGATTTGCATTCAAAAAGCTTTGTATCAAAAAGAGAGCTTAGATAAAATACCAAATAGAAGAAAAGGGAGAATCCCAGGAAGAGGGGAATCTTTTTTAATTTGTCAATGAGTCTTTTGTTTTGAAAAGAAAATAGATTCCAGCATAGGCAAGTGAAAATCCCCAGGTTGAACGAAAATGAAATTGCCTCAAGTAACATATTTATCCGAAATTTGTCCAATGACCATATTATTTTGGCTTTAAAAAAAACTAACTACAATAATATTGTATTTCATGGACTTGATCGAAGTAAAAATTTCCGACATTACTCTAACGAACGTTGGGTTCGCCGTTTTTTTGAAGCCAAAAGAAGAAACCGCCGACTCTAAAGTTGTCCCGATTTTTATCGGTCCACTTGAAACTCATGCTATTACCAGTGTTCTAGACGGGATTACCCCCCCTAGACCAATGACGCATGATCTAATCATGATGTTTATTCCAGTCCTAGGTGCCCAGGTAATCAAAGTCACCATCGACGAAATCATCGATAATACATTTTACGCAAAAATCTCCATTCGTAAAGACGAAGAAATTTTCTTAATTGATGCACGTCCCTCCGATTCTATTGCAATCGCCCTTAGAGCAGAGGCTCCCATTTTTATTACCCAAAGCGTACTAGATGAGG
>JANMOF010000476.1:0-2415 GCA_031368925.1 Leptospiraceae bacterium | reverse complement strand
GCAGACTGCAATGGTGTCCAACGAATGATAGAAGTTGTGAAATCGACGGAAAAGCAGACCCAACAAAAAGTCCAGCTGCAAAAGCTTGTGCCGATGATAATTTTTTAGGAAAAAAGTGGACGCTGCCAAGCAGAGATGATGGCCTTGCTCCTTTAATGGATACTCATTCAAAAGGTGGTTTTTACGAAGTTAAGTTTGATTTCTCGGCGGCAACACACTTATTAGAAAGTGTCAGCGAAACCAATTCTTACTTTGCACGTTCAGATAAGAGTTTTCAATCTACAATTAAAAGTTCAATGGGGGAAATTTTATGCAAACAACTTATTTAAAAACAATTTATATATTAACTTTAATCTTATCAATCAGCAATCCAATCTTGAGTTGGCCAGGTGACCAAGAATCATTGTCTTGCATCCCTGAGACAGATAAATAAAATCTCCAAAACAGAAACGACATTAATGCTCAATTCAATTCTGCCGGCAAATATGCTATCCCCGACACCGACCCTAATCTTGAAACTAAGAAAAATGCAAATCGAGCAGAGGCTATCAAAAGGGTAAAAGATATTGCCCGTGCTAACCATGATATGGATTATAAAGTGACGAAACTTGGAGATAGTCTTTCAGATTTGGTAGATTTTTATGGAGTAGCAATGCCAAGAAAAATTTTTCCAAATTATGGAGATGCAGCCGGGACGTTTGGAAGAGTTCCCTTGTTTATGGATTCTTGGACGGATTATATGACAGCCGGCGCTGGGATAATTGATCCAAATGCAAAACTGAATTTTCAAAACTTTGGTGTTTCAGGATATACAACTTTAAGTGTCATGTCAACCTTAGGAATTGATATTAAAGGAGATAGAGAAAATTGGCAAGTTAGTGATAAAGCCTCAAGATGTGTAAAAACAAGACCAATGAAGTTAGAATTTTTATGGAATTATACCGAAGAAATAACCAAAGAAAAATCTTCTATGAGATCAACCCTTATGGTTGGCGGGAATGATATTATTCAATCTGGACTTGGGTTTAACGGTTGGATGCCGTTTCTGAATCGTTACCAAGTGGATTCTTCCTTATTAAACATAATGGCAATCACAGATTGGCATATCGAAAACGGGAAACAAATTTTTCTGGAAGGAACGATTCCCCCGTTTAGTCATCCAGCCTATGATTATTATAATGGAATTTTAATTAATAGACAAAGCTTATGTAAACCATTAACGGATCTCTTGGTGGATTTAAACGAAGTTCCTTGGTTTGCGCTTTTTGTTCCCGGAGTTGTCAGTGCGATAATTGAATGGAATGTCCATGTTCTTACCGAGGTTGCAACATTTTTAACAAGAATCTATAATCCTAAGCCGGGTCCAAACACTAGTTCACCGGGAGGATATTTAGAAAATGAGCAAAAGGAACTAGATGAGAAACTAGATGAGTTTTTAGATGGTTTTGTCGAATTTGAAGCAAATGCAAGCCTGACAATGTCACCAGCTCAAAAGGCAGAAATCAAAAGACAATTAGCAGAGCGAAGAAATGCACCGGAAAAACAATATACAGACTCAGTGAGCCGAATCCTATTTACGACTGCCAGCATTGCCCAAGCTTGTTTAAATGATAGAATCAAAACAGATATGCTACCCGCTTACAAACAAGCGTATCCAAAAAATGTAGATGGGTACCCGCTTTATAGTCATTTCAATCAAGTTGGCGATTTTCCGAATGCTCTAAATTTTTGGGTACCACAATATTCCCTATTTAGACAAAATGGTTTATTTTTTGCTGGGTCAAAACTTTGGGATGCAATACATATCGGTCCGGAAGGTTACAAAGCATGGGGAATATTAGTTGGCAGTAAAATCGCTGCTCTGGGATACACTGCAAATGGTGATCCTAATTATCCGGACATCGATGTCTCATTAGAGATGAACGATGCCTGGGGTATTATTAAGAAGGCAGCAAGAAATATTGGCATCATCGGGAAAGAAAGCACACCGAGAGGAGTAACCGTAGCGGCGACGGCAATTCATTATGGTGGTTATTTTCGCAACTATACGGAAGGAAGTAGTATTTATTTAAAATTATACAGTTCTAACACACCCGGCGTGCCCGCCCATTTAAAGTATAGAGATGGAGCAATACATTTATCGAAGACTATAAATTCTTTGTATAAAAGTCACGGCGGTCCGGAAGGCAAATTAGGTTTTCCAATTGCCGGCACTCGATGCTGGGGACCGGGAGCATTTTGCAATTATAAGCTTACATTATTTGAGAAAGGATTTATTCAAGTCGACGAAACGCCATTCTTTAGTTCCGGCCCAGAGATTGCAGTTGCAGTCTCCGATGTGCCAGATTCCAAAAAAGATAGCGACCCTGATTTTGATACTTGCGTATCAACGGCATGTGGTAGTAGAATGATGTT
>JANMOF010000340.1:0-7908 GCA_031368925.1 Leptospiraceae bacterium | reverse complement strand
GTTGGTTATTCATCATACCACCCATTTGCTGTCCCATGTTCATACCCATACCGGCACCCATACCCATTCCCATCATTCCACCGGAGCCTTCGTTTTGAGAAGCATTTATCATTGCATCGCCCATTTTCATTTGGTTGACTTTATTTACGTCACGAACCATTGCAGCACCGGTATCATCGTCGAGGAATTTCTGGAGATTAGCCGGTAGAGAAATATTTTCAATGATGAATTTATTTATTTCAAGACCTAGTTTTCCAAATTCTTCATTTACAAAGCCTTGAATCTTAGCACCTAATTCTTTGTAATTACGAGCGACGTCTAGAACAGGAATGTTCATCTCCGCCAAAGCGTCAGTAAACTCACTGATTAAAAGACTACGAAGTTGATCTTCTACATTTTCAATATCAAAGCTACTAGAAGTCCCAGAAACTTCTTTGACAAGTTTAGCAGGATCAGCAACACGAATTGTATAAGTTCCAAAGGCACGCACTTGCACTTGGCGAAATTCAGGATCACGCAGCATGATTGGATTTTTAGTTCCCCATGTAAGACCTGTAAATAATTTTGTGTTTACAAAATAAACTTCTGCTTTGAAGGGAGAATTCAAACCATACTTCCAACTTTTGAGGGTTGTTAGGATTGGAATATTTTTAGTCGTAAGCTCATAGCGACCGGGTTTAAATGCATCTCCCATTTCCCCTTCGTTTACAAAAATTGCATGCTGAGACTCACGAACTGTTAGTTGTGCACCGTTTTTAATTTCGTTTCCATGACGTTCAAATCTATGCACAAGCCCGGAAAGACTGTCATCTGTATATTCAATGACATCTATAAATTCGCCTTTCAGTTTATCAAAAATACCCATCTTTTATCTCCTTCGAATCAAAATGAATCCAATTGGAGTATACTCCTCTAGGAACAAAAATAATCAATAAAAAAAAAGTGATTGTACTTACCACTGAACGGACGACTAATTATAGGACTAAGGTTAGTATAGGGTAATACAGTTCAAATCTAAATAAAAAACTTTAATTTTCAAAGGGTCTAACCTACAGTAAGAGGTAATAATGAAAGTATTTTTCGCACTTCGAAAAAAGTTTAAAACTAGGCGTTTATTTCGATTTATATTTTTTTTAATTGACCTTGGTGTAAAGAAACAACTTGCGGAAGAGCAAATTCGTATCCGAATTACTAATTTAATTTCTATTACATTTCTTTTGGGAATTTTTATTTTTACAAGCATGCAGTTGATTCTGTTTTGCACTGCGGAAAAAGAATTTTTATTTTCTTTTGCCTTGTTAAATATACTAATTCTTGGACTTAATAGTATTGGTTACACAGGATTAACCAAAGTCTTACAAATTCTAATAATCAATATTTCAACTTTTATTATCATTCAAAAAGAAAGAGACATTCCTGCCATTGTTGTATATCATCTACTTGCTTCATTTTTGCCATTTTTATTTTTTCGATTTAACCAGCTAAAGTATATTATCCTCGCATTAATCTTTAATTTTTCTCTCCTTATTTTAAGTTTTCCACCTTTATTCTCATGGCTAATACCTAATGTCCACACAAAAGAGCAAATAATGTATGAAACTGCATTCGCCCTGTGGAATAGTTATGTTTGCTCCATCTGTTTTCTCCTTTTTTTTTATTTACAAAATGAGAAGATGAAAAAGCGAGTTACTGCTCATTCTCTTAGAACGAAGCGTTTGAATACCCAACTAACAGAATTACTAGAAGAACAAAAACTAACTACGCAAATAATAGCGCATGACCTGCGTAATCCGCTTGGTGCTATTCTTGGAATTGAATCTATAATTACACCTCTCCTGGAGGCAAATAAAAATATCCCCGCCGAGTTTCCAAAATTTCTACCTTTGATTTTTCAATCTGCATTGAATGGAATCAAGATAATCGAGGATATCCGCGATGCTTATTCCTTTGAGCAAAAAGCTGTAATTCTTGAAGTGGAAATTTTAGATTTAGAAGACTTATTGTTAGAGATAGAGGCAAATTTTAAAACCAAATTGGACGAAAAGCAAATACGGCTAATTCTCTCTTGCTCCATACGACTTCACCTGAAGACAAATAGAATACGTTTAAGTAGGGCGATTGAAAATGCATTTACAAATGCAATTAAGTTTACTCCTGAAAAAGGAGAAATTCAAATTAATGTATGCACGACCGATTTTATCAATATTACTATTAAAGATTCAGGAATAGGAATCCCTAAGAATCTACATAAATATTTATTTCAAAAATTTACCCAGGCAAAGCGTAGAGGCTTACAGAACGAAGTCTCTACCGGTCTTGGAATGTATATCATTCATAAATTAATGACATCATTAGGTGGTGCAGTCACAATAGATAGCATCGAAGGGAAAGGAACATCTATTAGCCTTCTCTTGCCTCTTGCTAAGATGGAGTAAATTTTTATTTTCTAACTATCACATTCTTACCCGGATAGAAAAAAATTGTATCGTTAGGACTGATTTGGATTTCGGCTGAGTATTCGCTTGCGCTTCCCTGGTATTGTCCCGCTTCATAGATTTTTAAATTGCGATTCGATTTAATTTGGGCGATTACGTCTGGGTTTTTCTTTAGATCAAAGCAGATGTTCTTTAGACAGAGTCTTTCTGATTCTTCGGTTGTGTCGTCGTCTCCTATTTTTGCCTGAGAATCCATTCTCCAAATTTCCGTCTCTGCCTTTGTGTGAATGTTCATTGACTTGATTCCGTTTCCGCCATAGCCAGCGTCCCCAATGCTCCAACTAGTGGCTAAGTGATCTTTGTCGATCCAGCCGTTTACAACTGTATCTGTAAAAGCATTTACCGGCTGGTCATTGCTTGTTTTATATACGACGACGAGGCAACCTGCTTGCATATAATTAGCCGTGCAGTTCGTAGGCTCTTCTTTTCCAAATTCAGGAGTAGAATAAAATACATAGTAATAACTACCTTCTATGTTCTTCTCGGATCCCTCTATGATTGCGTTTACCAGGTATCCTCCAAACACATAACCGGTCTTATCCCCAAATTGCACTTTTGCCCATTTTCCTTTTTTGTCTTTTATTTCTATCTCTTCGCCCACTTCTTCCGTTGGCTCTATCATAGAATACTTTGGAATTAAAAAAGCAACCTTTCCTTCGAGTGAAGGCACATCCCTTGCATTAAGCCCACCCTCCGCCATTACAATCTTCGTGGTTTGGATAGAGGCAGGATTATACTGTGGATGAAAATCCGTGTTACCGTAATTATTGACTTTCTTTTTACAATTTCCAAATGCGAAAAGGATAATAAGGATTATCCCTATTATGATATGTTTTTGTATTTTACTATTCATTTGATAAACTATTTTATTTCTTCTTTTATATTTTACAATAGAAAATGTATTTACTTTTGTATATTATGAAAGTCGATGTTCCCAATATAGATGAAATAGAAATTTTTTCATTTGACTTCTTTTCATTTATAGATTTAAATTACTTTAGGAGAAAATTTATGCTTACCTTGAATAGAGAAATTATCCAAGTTGATCCTGATGTAATGAGCGGTGCTCCTGTCTTTCCGCATACGCGTGTTTTGATTCAAGCTTTTTTCGATTATATAGAAACAGGCGAGAGTATTTTTACATTCCTGAAAGATTTTCCTACTGTGGAAGAAAAGCAAATCTTAGACTTACTTACTTACTTAAAAGGAATTGCTTTAAAAGAGTCTACTATTTGAAAATACTATTAGATGAAAGTTTGCCGGAACAACTAGCAAAGGAATTGGGAGATCACGAAGTTCTTACTGTATCACAAATGGGTTGGAAAGGAAAGAAGAATGGTGAATTGATTCAACTTATTCAAAAAGAAGAATTTCAAGCATTCATCACTGTTGACAAAAATCTTCGTTATCAACAGAATCTGAAAAATCTTCCGTTTACAATAATAGTATTATTTGTGTATCGCACGAAAATGGAATATATTAGAGTTGTTGAAAAATTCGCTGTCAGTTCGAGCGATAGTCGAGAACTACAAGTGCTTAAAGTCTTTGTTTTATTAGCACTTCTCGACTGCCGCTCGAACTGACATTGTTCATCATTATTAATTTTTCAACAACTCTATTGTTAAATTCTTACCTGAAATAAAAATTGCATTAAACGATTTAGACAAAAATAGAATTTTAGAAATCCAATAAAACATTTCCTATTCCTTTTTTGTCCTTATCAATTGTAAATCTTGTCCTTCTGTATTTTTGACTTCCTTGTTTTCGATTTGTTCTTCTGCCGGTTTACTTGTATTACCCTCTGACACTTCATTTTTCTTGTGAATTAGAGTATTAACTTCATTCTCATTAAGAATGTAAATAGGTTCTGTCCGGCAGGTTTCTATGAATACAGTCTTGACTGTGACGGATGTGAAAATTCCTAAAAATATACTAGTAAATATATCTAACGCAGTGGGTTTAAGGTAAACACGGTATTGCCCATCATCCTTAAAAATTTCGGCAGACCTTACTTTATTAATAGGGAAGGTTCCGAATAAAATAAACCACTGCTTTTTGTCACTGATTGTGGCACATGTTGCGTCAGGTCCTGCGAGAGCAACTACTTTATCTGATGGAGAAAAAAAGTAATTCGAAGTCGCAAGCGTTTGATTTGTAGGCTGAGCGCTTACTGATGATTTGCCGTCTTCTGTTCTTTTTTGTTTAATTGCTTCGAAAGATTTTTCACTTTCTTGGTGTTCTTTATCCAATTCAGCTTTTAGCTGTTGATCATATTTATCTTTTTCTTTTTTCGTTATTTCCGATTTTTCTTTTTCTAGTTTTTGATCGTATTTTATTTTTTCTTTTTGTAGTAACTCGGATCTTTCTTTTTCTAACCTTTGCGTAAATTTCTCTCTTTCCATTTTTAAAAGATTTTCTTTTTCTTTTTCCATTGCCGATTTTAATTTTACTTCTCTTCTTAAAAATTCGTCTTCAGCGAGTAGTTCACTTTCACTTCCTGTTCTATCTTTTTTTACAATCTTTGAAATACTTTTTTTAGAAATACTTTCCGATTTACCTTTCTCGTTTATAATAAATACAGTATCGAGATTTATTTTTTTTACTTTTACATGTCGGATTTTCCCACCTTTAAAAACAACTGTTTCCGGGATAAGGTATGATAGTGGAATGCAAATTAGTAAGAATGTAAAAACCTTTATGGGAGAGTTCATAAATTCTAGTCAATTTCTTTCGAATTTGGCTGTAAATACAAATCTAGTTAAAAAGTAAAAAATATTCTTACGAAAAATTTAAAATAGGATTTTCGACTTGTCAGAAATAAAATCATTCTAACCATGAAAAGCAAATTGAAATTGGAAGTTTAGATAAATATCAAATTGCGAAATGTAAAAGCAGATGAGTAAAATTGGAATGGAAGACAATAAGACAAAGAAGCGCATTTTAGATAAAGCTGGTGAATTGTTTTTAGCTTATGGTTATTCTAGGGTGACCATGGATGAGATTTGCCGATCCCTTGTGATGAGTCGTAAGACAATGTATAAATTTTTTTCCAATAAAGAAGAACTTCTTCGCGAAGTAGTTTTGAATCGATCCAATTGTAAGAGTGCTGCAATAGACGACATATTATCTGATGATGGACTTGATTTCATGCAACGCTTCCGAAAAATGATTGAATACATTAGTAAGGAAAGCCCCAGAGAGAGTATTCATTTTATGCAAGATGTAAAGACGAATGCTCCAAATGTTTGGTCAGAGCTTGTTGAAATGAGAAATCGAGACATCCCAATTCGAATGGGAAATTTTTTAAAAGATGGAATGAAACGAGGAATTATTAAAAAGGATATTAAGACTGATATTTTTATCAAAATGCATCTTGCTGTCGTGAATGAATTAATGAATCCCGAAACACTTCTAGAACTTGGCTACACTATAGCAGATATGATCCAGGAGATAGATTCGGTTCTATTCTTCGGTATTATGGATCAAAATGCGAAAGAATTTCAAAAACCTACCTCTAAAAAGAAACTAATTAAAAAGTAAAAGTTCACTATTTGTGTTTTTTTGTAACTTTTAGTTTGACGCGGTGGTCTATCTCTTAAGGAATGGAAACAAAATATAACAAATTTGTTTCCTGTGTAACTTTATGAGATTTTTAAAAAATTTACTCTTACTTTCTTCTTTACCAATCATAGTCCTTGCTACTGACTTGCTTGTTCGTAAAGAAATTTTAAATCATTTCAATCAGCGTATGCTGGTGTTTTATGTATTATCTATAGCCGCTTCTTTTATTCTCTACTTATTTTTACTTTTATTTTTAAATCAAGTTTCAAGAAAGTTTCACAAGACTATTTCTACTTCTTTATTTGTATTCTTTGCATTTTTGTATACCTTTTCACTTGCAGGTAGTTATGGGTATTTCTTTCGAGCAAATATACTTCCCAATTATTTTGTATTTCATTATATGATCCAAGAGCCTCTTAATTCTTTTACTTTATTTAAAGATTCCATTTCTATTTATTCTCTCCTTGTTTTTAGTTTTATTTTTGGTATTAGTTTTTTCATAATTTGTAAATTCTCCCGAATAGACTTACCTCTTAGCCGAGTTGGAAAGACAATTGTTATTATCCTCGGCATTTTTTCCTTATCCTTACTTAGTATTATTTCCTTGAACACAAGGTTTCAAGATCAGCTTTATGTTTCCGATGTAAATACGATTGCGTTTACTTCTAGAAATATTTTAAATAGAATCTCTTCTTCCCAAATGGGCTCTACCGGTTTACAGTCTAGAACTAAGATTACGATTAAGGAAAAAATTGCTAAACCAAAATTTAATATCCTACTTGTTGTAGCAGAAAGTTTGCGTAGAGATCATTTAAGCGTGTATAATTATGAAAGAGAAACTACTCCTTTTTTAAAAAAACTTGTCTCGGCTAAACCTAAAGAATTTTTTATTTTTCAACATGCTTATTCCAATGCAAGCTCTACACTTATTTCTCTTCCTAGCATTTTAACAGGAGCATCCCCTGTTCAGACTGCTGCGGATACTCATTCTTATCCTATGTTTTGGGAATACGGGAAAAAAGCAGAGATGGATACTTTTTATATTACTTCGCATAGCCTTGCGTGGAATAATCTAAACGGGTATCTATCTAATTCGGGTATAGATTATTTATTTAGTAGAGAGACTAGCGGCGAATCGATATATAACGATATCGGGATTGATGATAGAAAAACACTACATGCATTTGACTCACATATCAAGAAACTTTCTAGCGAAAAGAAAACGTTTGCAGGTGTTCTTCATCTCAATACGAATCATTTTCCTTTCTTTGTGCCGGGTAGTTCTAAAAAATGGAATGGGAATGAAGTCAAAGATATGTATGACAATTCCGTTTTTCATTTTGATGTATTGATGGAGTCTATGTTTAAAAGTCTATCTGAATCGGGAACACTGGATAATACTATTATACTCATTACTTCCGATCACGGGGAATCTCTACTCGAGCACAATTACCTAGGTCATATTGAAAGTTATTATCTCGAAGCTGTTTCTATTCCTATGATGATCTATTTACCCAAGTCTCTACAAAGTGAATCGCAGGTCGAAAAATTATACGCAAACTCGCAAAAAAATGTAATGAACTTAGATATTATTCCAACCTTTACAGATTTATTACTCGGGGCTAATAAGAATAAATTTCATACAGTAGACCTTAGCGGTAAATCTTTATTAGGCGATATTTCATCAAATAGGACAATTGTTATTTCTAATAATAATGAAATTTCTTTATACAAGGTGGGAATTAGTTATATTCGAAGCGACATGCATTATATTTTAAAAATAAACTCTATCCCGAAGAAAGAAGAATTATATAATATCAAGCTTGACCATTTGGAAACACGCAATCTCTGG
>JANMOF010000329.1:0-15867 GCA_031368925.1 Leptospiraceae bacterium | reverse complement strand
AATTTTATCAATCTCTTTACAAGTTGCCACAAGCCATTCCCTGGGAGTAAGTTTGGCTGCTAAACTTGTGTTAAAACTTGTCAGAATGCTATTCATAACAGTTCCAGCAACAATAGCTCCTCCCGCACCCTGCATAGATTTTCCCATTGCATCTCCATTAAAAAAGAAAATATAATTTCCTGATCTATTCGGAAACTGTAACATATTGGTTATGCAAATATCACCACCGAGATCTGAATTTCTTTTTTGAAATTCGAATTTTTTCTTTTGCTCAATAAAAAATTCTGTCTTAACAAGATTCGAAGTATTATCATTTCTAGTAAGTGGTTGCTGGATTAAAGAAGTCAAAAAATAATCACCGGTCTGTTGAATATTCAAAGAATGAATCTGCTCCATTTTTTCAGTCACTTCTCTTGTTCTTTCAATCACCTTGGATTCTAATTTTCGATTTAACTCTCCGAGAGATTTATTTTTCAGTTGTAGTTCTTTGGAAAATCGTTTCAAATTAATGTATAATTCCGAAACCCTAAAAAGTGCAACTCCACTCATCGACAAAAAAAAGAAAAGTGTACCAATATGCATAAGCATATTTCCTGAAATTATCCCAAGGACAATTAATATATCATGAAGCACAAATACCACTAATGAAATAACGCCTACTGATAGTATTCTAGCTTCAAAGTTTTTCTTTAACGCAAATCGAATGATCTGGAAAAAATAAAGTAAAATGACAATGCATACTGCCAAGTCAAAAGGAATTAATGTTTTCCAGATTGGGAAAAATCCTATTACATCAAATAGTAACGCAAAAAAAGCATACCCGAGAAATAAATAACCAAAGCCCATGAAGATAAGATTCAATCTGGAACGAAAAATTGTAGTTATAAAAAGAATCGTACCAAAAGGAGCAATATAGAGACTAACGTATTCTAGCCTTAATCTATTCGGACTAATCGGTAATACTAACTGGGAAATAAAATTTATATTAAAAAGCCAGATACTTATAAATATAAAAAATATGGTAAGACCTAAAGAAAATTTATCAGATCTTCTTAAAAGAAAGCTAGCCAAAAAAGCAATTCCAAGACTCGAACTTATAACAATAACTGCGAGCGCCGGAAGATTTGCAATAAATGTATCAGTTAATATCTCATCATGATTTCCGAGGGAAGGCGCAGTCAGCATGGAAGAAAATTCTGTATAAATACTAATGTAAATATATTTATCCTTAGAATTTTTAGGAATATGAAATAGGTGATTTATCCATCCTAAAAACTTTCCCGGATCAAAAATAGAGCTATCATAGAATTTATAAATTTCTTTTCCATCTATATAAGCAGAAATAGCAAAAACAGTTTTCGATATAAAAATGGCGGGATTTCTAAATTGATTTTCAGGTATTGGGATACGTATTAAAGTATATTCCTGACGATTTGTATTAGAAAATATTTTTTTACTAGTTATATCCTTCCATTCAAACTTTTCAGGATTTTCAACAGCCTCTAGAGAATCTACAGGCTTAAAAGGTAATTCTAAAATCTGCCAACCAGAATCTAACCGCAACGCTTCCTGCGAATAAATATTTATAGTAAACAAGTATAGGAGTGAGAGAAGTAATTTGATTATTAATCGAGACATAAAGCCTAATGAGAATTGATAATTAAACAGTATTAAAATTGCAAGTAAATTGTAATTTTATAGTAAGCCCTTTAACGTCCGATAAGATTCCTTTTACTCAACTACGGTGCAGGAGCGCTTGTAGCTACGGTCTAACAAGGAGTAGCTGCCCCAATTTAGACCGGACAACTACCGAAGAAATAAGCGAAGCTAGACCGAATGAGGGTTATAGTCATCATATACGAAGGATATAGGAAATGACACTATGCTAATAAAAAATGATTGTTTAGGAGATGTAACTTCACTACCAGCAAAACAAATTTCCGAGTATAATTCCCTTTTTTTAAAATTAAGTCGTAGTAGCCGCTTGCTTTTTTAGGAAAGCAACATAATCATCGAGTGATAGGAACAAATTAGTAGTATCTTCTAGATTGCTCGAAGAAATAATAAATCCCATATGCTTGCCTGCAATGATAGAAATTTTTTTGCTACCAAAAAGTCCGATAATTTTTTCAATAATGTGAAGCTCATCCATGATAAGATCCGGCAAATCACGAATATCCAAGCTTACACTTTTGGGAATAAGGCTTTTTAAAAATTCGGGATTAAAGATATTTCTAATTTCAGGTAGGACATATTTCATTCCTGATTTGAAAGAGATAAGTGTGATTGTATCAGTTGGATTTTCAATTACGATATGGTGCTTTCTAAAGATAATATTATCTTTTTTTTGTTCGCGCGCTACTATTAAAAGACTTTTTATTTTTTCGATAAATTTTACTTTATTGACTGGCTTCACGAAGTAGTCATGGACACCGTTTTTACGAATATTTTCCAGTAAGTTTCTATCATTGGAACGAATCGTTGGTATGATAGGAATGTCTTTTGTAATTGGATCTTTTCGTAAAGCAAGAAGGGCTGCCATTGTCTCTCTGTCGTTTGATTCAATGGCGATTACAATTAGTTCAGGGAGGACTGATTTTGTTAATTCCACCCCTTTTTTGATCTCATGTATTCTTACGGTTTTATATTTATAACTCTGTAGGAAAGCATCAATGTCTTTAGCTTCTGGTTCGTTTGTATCAATAATTACAATGGTTTGCATTTCTAATTTATTCCCTAATATTCCTAATGTGACTTAGTCCAGAAATAATATTCTAGAATTCGTGTAATTTATTGTGAGTCCGTATAAATGCAAGTCTTTTTTGGTTTCATTTTCCAAGTTTTATTGATATAGGTCTATAAAGTTTGTTTAAGGTAATTTTTAGCATTGGTTTAGAGTTTGAAGTTGGGTTGGGTATATATACATAGTATACTCCTCGAGAAATTGTATTTTTCTGGAATAGCTCCCAGGAAATTTCCCTTTTATTTCCGAATTCATACGAGTAGGAATGCCTGCTATGCCTGGTGCCATCTGGATGGTAATTTTGAATGGATTTAACTCTTCCATATTCATCAAATAAGGACACAACCTTTGAAATCTGTTTTTTGTTGGAAACAGGTTTCTGGTTGGAATCAAAGTATTGAATGAGAGAGTAGCAATCCTCTTCTTTCTTTGTTTTTGTGAAACAAGTCTTATTGTATTGGTAATTGATGCGACTGATTCCCTCTGAATTATTGGCTGGAGTCAGCTTTGCATTCAGGTATGATTCTTCGGTTTTATTTCCATCGGTATTAAAACTTACAATCATTTTCGCATAACCAAGATTACTCTCAATGTATTTGTTCTCTGAATTAAAATTCTCAACAGAGACTAGCTTTCCCGAAGAGTTAAAAGTTCTAACTTGCCTGGCAAAGCCATCGTCGCCTTCTATTAATTTGCCGCTCGTGTCAAAGTATTCTTCTACAAGCATTTCTTTTTCTTGGAACGATGCGGTATACTTTGCGTAACCGTCACGCGAGTTAATTGGCTTATTATTACCATCGAAGTATTCCTCAAGTATCTGGTTTCCAAAGGAATCATACTTTTGGATCATGATTGCATAACTTTCTCCACTAAACTTGGGTTTATTTTCTGTATCAAAGTATTCCGTTTTTATTTCTTTGCCATCTTTAGAAATCACAGTGGTTGTTTTAACAACTGCGACTTCTAATACTTCATTGATTTTAAGTTTTCCTTCAGTGTCAAAAAATCGAGTTGTTTTATAAGTAGTATCCCCTTTTACTTCTATTTCGGAGGTAGTGCGCGCTATTCCATCCGCAGGGTCTAATTTCAATTTGCCGTCTTTACCATATTCTTCTTCTAGAATTACAGTTCCGTCATTTGCATATTCGAAAATATACTTTGCAAATCCTTTTCCATCTTCTTTTAGTTTCCCATTTGCGTCTCTAAATTCGGTTAAAGTTCTATTTCCTTTCCTGTCATAATTGTAAAGTGTTTTGGCTATTCCTTTCGAATTTTCTTTTGGCATACCTTTTTTATCAAAGCTTTCTTGCAAGATGAGTTTGCCCTTATCCGACGAAGTATAATCGTAAGTGAATGATTCGCTTGCAATTCCTTCTTTGTTTTCTTTCGGTTTTTCTTTTTCTCCGAAAAAGCTTGCTGTTAGCCGGTTGCTTCTGGCATCATAGGTATATACATATTTTGCGATGCCAGCAGTATCTTCTTTGTATTTGCCTTTGGTATCAAAATATTCTACGAGGATTTTTTTTTCATTCGAGTTATACTTATATTTTATTTTCGAGATTTTATGCTTATTTGCGTTTGGTTTTTTATTTTCATCTAGAAATTCTTCTTGAGTTTTATTTCCATTTAGATCATAGAGAATTTTTTTAAAAATTGCTTTGCCGTCTTTTTTCTTACCCAAAAAAGTGATTAACTCAAATCCATCTTTTAGAATTTTAACTTTATTTGTAAACAAAAGAGCTTGGTCTATGTCATATTCTTTTACTTTGAAAGTTTTTGTTTTTTCGTCGTATTTTATTTTGGCAATGGCGAGTCCTTCCATCTCTACTAGATGCTCACTCTCTTCGTCTACTTTAATGAAGGAGATACTTTTTCGATTTCCATATTTATCATATTTTACTTTGGAATAGATTGGGCTTTTGCCTTTGTTGGAAAATAAAATATTTTCTTCCTCGTTAGCGATAAGAAATGAAAAAGAAAAGCTCATTAGAAATAGGAATTTAAAAATAAAACGAACTATAGGCATTGAATAACTCCCGCGTGTATAACTAGAAAAAACATTATTTTTTATAGATTCTACTTGCAACAAATCTATAAATTTTTTCCCGTATCCAAAATAGAAATTTAATCAGGACGTTGCTATGAGCTTACAAACTCTTCCTTTACCGTTGACTAGACAAATTTCCTATGCTATAGGACAATTGGGTTGGTCAATTTTAATAAATATAATTGGATTCCACCAGGTTTTTTTCTACCTGCCCCCGAATGGAGAAGGGTTGCCTGAGTTAATTGTCAAAGTTGCCTTCTTTGGGATTTCGACTATTGGAGTGGTCTCAGCAATTGGAAGGCTTTGGGATGGAGTTACCGATCCTATCATTGCGAATATGAGTGACAAATGGACTTCTAAATGGGGAAGAAGAATTCCATTTCTTGCAACGGGTGGACTTCCAGCAGCAGTGTTTTGTTTACTTATCTTTACTCCTCCTGAAAGAGGAATTACAACTGGAAATTTAATTTGGATGACTGTGGCTCTTCTCCTTTTTTATTTCTTCCTCACAATATATGTAACACCTTTCTTTGCATTGATACCTGAGCTTGGGCATACTGCGAACGAAAGACTAAATCTTTCTACTTTTATTTCTGTGACTTACGCTCTCGGAATTATGGTCGCTGCTCAAGTTCCTTTGATTGCTGAAAAATTAATGGCAGCTATTGACGGAATGGATAAATTTGCGGCTTACCAGTGGGCTATTGGAATTTTATGTGGGATTGCGGCTATTTGTATGTATTTCCCAGTATTTGCTATCAATGAGAAAAAGTATACTAAGTCAGAACCTTCCGCAGTTCCTTTTAAAGAAGCACTCATGATGACCTTCAAGAACAAAGACTTCTTGTTCTTTTCTATTTCAGATTTCAATTATTTTCTTTCAATTACCATTTTGACCACTGGTCTTAGCTATTATATAACCGTTTTACTTTTTCAAGAGGCATCTTTAGTGAGTGAAATTCTACCGGTTATGCTTTTCTCCTCTTTTCTTTGTTACCCTATTGTGAATTTTTTTGCGAAGAAGTTTGGTAAGAAGAGACTTGTTCTTTACGGGTTTTTCATTTTCTTGCTTTTGTTTATTTTTATTTATTTTATGGGAATGGATATAATTCCAATTCCAAAAGTGATACAAGCCTATCTGGTTGTAATAGTTGCTGGTGTGCCTATGGCAATTTTAGGAATTTTACCAAATGCAATTTTAGCGGATATTGCTGAGTTGGACGCTCTCAAAACTGGCTCTCGTCGAGAAGGTTTGTTTTATGCAGCTAGAACTCTTATGCAAAAACTCGGACAAACTATTGGAGTTCTAATTTTTAGCAGCCTTTTACTTTTGGGTGGTGGAATTAATAAAGTCGAAAAAGTAGATTCTGTGACAGGAAAGAAAGTTTTAGACAGGGAGAAATCTAACTTAATCGGAGTCCAGGTTACAGGTCCTGTTGCAGCCGCTTTTTGCTTATTGGCAATCGTGATGTTTTCGAGATATAAAGAAAAGGAAACGTTAGAAGAGATTGAAAGGATAACTAGAAAATAAATCCTGACATTACGGGTTATTGGAGGACTTAATTATGAGGTATAAAATTGAAATTAGTAAGTTAAAGAATGGTTATATTGAAGCCAAACTTATTGATGTAGCTACTAACCACCCTATTGAGTTCAGAATCTGTGATACGGAACAGTATGTCCAGTCACAGATTGCGGATTGGCATAAGCGATTTAGAATGAATGAGCCCAAGGAAGATGATATTAAGAAATAGGTTACTACTCTTTTCACTTCTTAGCTTTTGCATTAGTTGTTCTAGTTTGCCTTTTATGGGTAAGCCAAAGAACGATTACTTTAATTATTACGAGTCAAATTTTCAGTGTCATGCAAATGCAGGTTGGAGAGATTCTAACCTGTATTCTCGCTACCAAGAGCTTGCTTGGATTCCTCTTAGAAAAAAATACAATGATGATAATGCCAGAATTAAGACAGCAAATACTGTAATAGTAGGAAATAGCCTAATACAATTGTTTGAAGATCGCTTGATTCAAAAAGAATTTCCGGGTCTAAATGTGCAGGGTAGAGGGATTGCTGGTGATATGACTGAAAGCCTCCGAATGCGTCTACCTGATAATGTATTTTCCCTAAATCCCAAAACAATTATCATTGAAATTGGTGGAAACGATCTTATTTTTGGAAAATGCCTTGCTTATTCAGAAAATAATATTCGAGGGATAATAGAAGATATTCAAGCCTACGATAAAAAAGTTAAGATTGTATTTCTATCAGTTCCCCCTACAAAAAATGCAACCCTCAACGCAGTAGTCCCGGTTCTTAATGCAACGATTCAAAATTTAGCAAGGGAATATAATTTTGTCTATGTAGACTTATGGAAGTATATGCGCCATCCCGATTTACCTGTCATCAAAGAGGAATATATCCGTTATGCGGAGTTTGGAAAAATGGATAAGATTCATTTTAATGAGAAGGGCTATGAGGTAATAGGTCAGCTTGTAAGACCTCTCATCAAATAATAACGATGCTTATTTTCATTTCTCTCTCTGGAAATCCTCTTCCTATTAAAGATCAACTAGATTTTCTTTCTGTCAACACGACCTATAGATATTCAAGTTCTATCGAAAACACATATGCCCATTATTATGATACAAATATCCCGATAGGGAAACCTGAATTAAATCAAATTAGAGAGGCACTCTATACTTTAAAAATAGATGTTCTATCTGTAGAAAATTTACTCGATAGAAATTCCAATTCCCTTTTTGCATTTGATATGGATTCTACTTTAATTAAAGAAGAAGTAATAGATGAGCTTGCCCGGGAAAAAGGGGTTTACGAACAAGTTGCCGCTGTAACAAAAGAAGCGATGGAAGGAAATCTCGATTTTGATTCTGCTCTTCGAAAGAGATGCAGTCATTTAGTTGGGATACAAGAAAATGTATTTCAGCATATTTTTGATCGTCTGACGCCTAACGATGGAGTGGAAGCAGTACTACCATTAATTCAAAAAGAAAAGGGAATCATTGCAATATTTAGTGGAGGTTTTGTTCCGATCATAGAAAAATTTGCTAAGAAATTTTCTGTTACTTTATTTTCTGCCAATCAATTGGAGATGGAAAACGGATTTACAACTGGAAAGGTGCTTGGAACGATTGTAAATAAAAATAGAAAGCGGGATTTATTAATTCAACATAGAGAAGAAAATAAGGTTTCTATTTCTCAAACAGTCGCAGTAGGGGACGGATCAAATGATTCACTAATGTTAAATGAAGCTGGTATTGGAATTGGATTTCATGCAAAGGCTGGTTTAAAAAAAGAAATTTTAAACTGGATAGACCACCATTCTATGCTTTCCTTACTATTTTTATTTGACTTACGGGATTGATTGTTACTTCTAAGGGAGGCGAAATTGAATCTTATTTCCATTTTAAAAATTGTAATTTTATTTTCTATTCTATACGGATGCTCTTCTATTACTAATCTAAAAGGCGTTTCTTCTAGAATGGAAAAACCTGAGCTTACCTCGGAAGCTATCGTTTTACCGGAAACCCCCTTAGTGTATGACGATAAAGATTATAAATCCAGAAAAGTTGCCAAGAAGAAACCTTTTTTTACCTTTGCCCCTATCTTATTTCCTGCCGGATTTAATAATGAGCTAATCGCTGTTTTCCACCAGGAGAATCGTTTATTTTGGCAAAATACTGAATCGAAAGAAGTAAAGATTCCAATCGAAGCGTGGAAAAGCCAAGAAAATCTGAGAAAGGAATTTTTAGAGCAAGACATCGACTCATTCATTAATACCGAGCTTGCTTTTGACGGTGAGAATTTAAAAGTAAAGCAAACTTTTATTGATCCAGTAAACCAAAAAGAATACGGATCCATTGATTTTGAAATAGCAGTGATTTTTCCCGGACAACCTGATTCGAAAGCAAAGCTAGAATTATATAAAACTGAAAACAAGTTCAAGGTTTTGGAAGAAATCAAAGTCCCAATTCTTAAATTTATAAAACGCCCGGATAGAAATTTACAAATTGCACTTCTGCGTTCAACTGTATCCGCGCATCTAAATGTATCCTCTTCTTCAAGTGATACTGTTTTTTATCTAGATGGAAAAGAAGTCGGTAAGCTCCCTATTAGAAGAATGATGGTGCCTGACGGACCACACCAAATTACCTATAAAAAGACAGGCATTCCAGCAGTTACAAAAAAGATTCTTGCCCGGGCAGGGGAGGAAGTAAATCTTATTCAGGAATGGGAAGATGATTTAAGTGTTGGCTCTTTGAAGTTATTTAGTTTTCCAAAAGGACTTAAGGTTTCAATGAATAAAGAGGTAAAAGGGGAAACTCCGTTTTTCCTCTACGGTATAAATCCCGGAAAATATAAAATGGAATTTTCTAAATTTCATGACGGCAAGAAAATGAATACCCTACTGCGTGAATTTGATGTAGATGTAGAGCCCAAAAATACAGCATCACTCTTTTTTCCCATGGAATTGTATGAATCTTTTTCTTCTGCCGCGGCTGATTTATGGCAGCCTGTTTTCGGTGGGGTTAATGTTAATTATACGGGAAATCTTACTTTTGAAAATCGAAGTGGGCTTGTAATTGAAAAGCCGAAAGGAATTGCAAGCCAGTCTATACTTCCAGACTCAATGGAAATTAGCTCTGCTTTTTTTCTGCCCTCTGAGATGGGATCAGGTAATGTTTCTTTTTCTTTAATGACAAAGAATTCGATTTTTACTCTCGAAGCTGAGAAAGAAAAAGTTTTTCTTTATAAATTTCCATCGAATGGAATTTCTTTAGCGGCATATTCTTATGATCCACAAATCAAAGAACAATACCGTGCTTTTAAGTTTGTTACTGATATGGATAAAGGAAGTATTCAAATTTTTTTGAATGATACTAAAATTTACGAGGATTCCATTGATTTTACCGATACATGGAAAATTTCAGTTTTACTAAGAGGCAATGCATCTCCTAAGGTAAATGCGCTTCGTTATCTCTGGATTCAATATCCGAAATATATTCAACTTTTAAAGTAGGGGCTCATTGTGATTTTTAGCAAGACTAAGATCGCGATTACCATTTTTATTAAATTAGAATTTCTTTTAGCGGCTAATTTTGTTTTTCTCCTTTTTCATTGTGCATCCTCAGAGGATTTATCGCACGGTAAAGTAAATGATAAATTATTTGTCACTCAAACAGAAGTATTAGATGATTCCTCGCGTGTAAAAAAAATAATTCAGGAAAGTAACGAACTCTTCCATGAGCTTAAATATAAAGAAGTAATTGAAAAAACGAAAGAGGCAAATTCCATTTTGCCTACAGAAGAAGGTTATTATTTATTAGGCTTAAGCCATTATAAAAAGAACGATCACCAAAATGCAAAGACAGCCTTTGAAACCGGGCTTAAAATCAATGCAACAAATGAGCAAATCTTGTCGGTCTATGCTTTTACTCTGACGGCTCTTGGAGAAGAGGAAAATGCTCTTGCTGTTTATAGAAGATTAGTAGAGTATTTTCCTGAAAAAGAAATTTATATTTTTAAGCTAGCTATTTCTTTAAAATCAATGAAGCTCTTTTCTGAATCACTGCTTGCTTTTAAAAAACTAGACGAAAGTAGTTTTCATTTAAAATCACAACTGTATATGCATCTGGGTGATGTTTATTATGAAATGACAAAATATTCTTTAGCTGAAGAATACTATGAGAAGGTAAAGAATTTAGATCCAAATCTACTCGAGGCACAGGATGCAAAGCTAAGAGCAAAGTTTGCGCAGGCGATGTTTAAAGGAGGTAGTTCTTTTGGTAATAAAAAGTATTCGGAGGCAATTATTCATTTTGCGAATGCGACGAGTCTAAGTCCTGGTAACTACTTAGGGTTTTTGCTTTTAGGTAAAGCCTATTTTGAAAACAACCAATTAGAAAAAGCAGAAGAAAATTTTAAAAAAAGCCTATTCTTAGAAAAAAAAGAAAAAGAAGTATATTCTCTATTATCCGCTTTATATATAAAACAGGGTAGATTCAGTAAGTCTATCGCTAATTTACAATCTGCTATAGAAATTTTTCCGAGCGATAAAGAGTTTTACAATCAACTTGGAGTTTCTTATAAACAAATGGGTAATTCAAAATTAGCCTTGTTGTCTTTTATAAAGTCTACTGAATTGGATAAAACTTATATTGATGCAAAAAAAAATCTTGCCTTTACTTTTTTAGAAGAAGATCAAAAGTTAGAGGCAAAACGGGAATTTAGGGAGTTACAAGAGTTATCCCCAAGTGATAAAATGACTTTGAATGCCTTGTCTTTTTTAGAACAAGAACAAAAGGATCAAGAGGTATCTGAAAAAACTAACACATGGAAAAAGAATCGTATCTTGGCAATGGGTAGAGCATATGAAGACAAAAAAGAATTTGGAAAGGCAGAAAAATTTTACCTGGATAGATTTAAGAATAAATTCGAAAAAGAAGCGGCAGCGTATAGACTTTCTCTTTTATATTTAGAAATGGCAAAATTAGAAAAAGAAAATACGAATTTGAATAAAGCGAAATTTTTTTTAGAAAAAGCTAAAGCAGATAATCCTAATAATTCACAAATAAGAAATTTAGAATTTGCATTAAAACAAAGTAGTAAAACAGAAGAAGCTTCTTCGTTTATAAAGAAGGGAGATTTGTTTTATGAGGCAAATGATTATTTAGCGGCGTTAGCGGAATATACAAAGTCATTTTCAAGTCAGAAGAAGTCTTCAACTCTGATAAAAATTTTCAATGCGTATTTGGAGTTAGGACAAAAAGAAAAATGTTTGTCTTTTCTTTTATCCACATGGAAAAATGAGCTTCCACATAATACAGATATTCTCGAAACTATTGGTTCTCTTTACCAAAAACTCGGGCAGGAGTCTTTAGCGATAAATGCCTTCCAGGAGATTCTAAAAAAAAATCCAGAATCTCATTTTAGTTATTATCAATTAGGAATTCAATCTCTGAATCTTGATAGGCAGGCTTCCTTACTTAATTTCGAAAAAGCAATCGCCCTTTATCCGGGGTATGCGTCTGCCTATATTGCTCGCGGTATTACCTATTATAAATTGGGTAATCGTGAAAAATCCAGGGATGATTTCCATTATGCGCTATCTCTAGAGTCTAACTTAGAAATTGCCTCGTATAACCTTGGTATGATTTTGTATAATGATAATCTTGTCAAAGATGCCGAATCCATTTTTCTAGACCTAACACAGAAATTTCCAGATTTTGCTGATCCGTATTATCATCTGGGTTATATGTATTATGAACAAAAAGATTTCGTGCAGGCAGAGAAGTATATTTTAAGTAGCCTCCGTCTGGATAGAAATCCTACAACCATCTACGCCTATATAAAAATACTTGAGCAAATAAGAAAGAGCAATTCTAAAAGAGAAGGACTAGGTTCACTCATTCAAAGTCTCAAAAAAGAAATTGTAGAAAAATATCCAAATTCCTCTTATGCAAAAAATTTATCGGATATTGTTTTCAAACAAAAAGATAATCGTGTGGTTATGCAAAGTTATCCACTACTTGATTCGATTATCTCTCCACCAATTTTTATAAATCAATCTTTAATTGTAAATTATGGAACATCTATTTCCAGATTGGACGGTGACACTAAATCTATTCTCTGGAGAGTAGAAACTCCAAGCCCGTATCAGGATTTAAAAGCGAATACAAGGCTTTACGGACTTTCTAAAACTCATTTAGACCAATTTGATTTGGAAACAGGTAAACTCCTCTGGCATATACCACTTTACCCCAATCCAAACAGTAATCTTCATATTAGTGATTCTATTTTATATTCAACTACAATGAATGGAAATGAAGTAATTTATTCTTATTCTCTGGAGGGAGACCTCCAGGCTAAATTGAATCTAGAATTGGGAAGTAAATGGGAATTAACTACGAGTGGAAATTTATTTGTATTTCATAGCGCTGACGATACAATGAGTTGGGAAATTTATGATTCGAAACTAAATTTAATAAAGACTACTCTTACACTTATCGGATCAGAGAAAGGAAATATATTTATACTCGGATCTATAAATTCATCCTGCTACCTGATCAAAGGCGGGTATATTTATAGATTTGAGGCAAATGGATTGTTTGCGCGAAGTCTGAGATTAAAAGATCAGTTAAAGTCTGTATACTTTTATAAAAATACGATTCATATGCAAACGGATACTGGTCTATTTGCGCTTAGAGAGAAACTCGATCAGTTTGAAAAACTACCAAGTATTGATAAAAATCAAACTGAAATTTTGGTTGGGGATAATACCTATTTATCTGGTGAAGGAATTTTAGCAATGAGAGATAAATCAGGAAAACTTATATGGTCTGAAAATCTTTCTAAGCGAGCGGATAAAGACAAATCCGGCGTTTATAGTGTGTATTTTAAACGTTAGGGATAATCGCATATCCCTAACGAATTTAATTTTAGAGTTGAACTCCAAGGGATTCGACTGTTTCCATATTTACATAGCCGTCTTTATTTACCTTTAGCTTCTTGTCTTTTTGGTAATTGTTCAGTGCATCCATTGTTTCTTGGTCGAGTTTACCATCGGTTCTTCCAGGGGCGTATCCATTATCCTTAAGACTCTTTTGAATTTTTTCGATAACGGCTGGTCTTGCATTGTTTCCACAAAGAACTTCTGTCCATTCATTCCTAGCTTCTCGAACAAGTTCCTGTCTAGGGGAAGTTTTATACTCTGCTGGAACATCTACAGATTTTTTGTATGCAGGGGATTTAACAACATCCTTCTTAACTGTTTTATACGTAGCTGGTGTTTCTTCGTAACAATATAAAACATTGTCATCGGATTTTTTCCAAAGAGAGGTTCCTGGTTTATCGACTACCTTTTCTTCTACGCTCTCAATTACCTCGGCTACATCTTCTGTTCTAGTCGTCGCAGGGGAAACTAAAACTTTGTCTTCCACTGTCTTATACTCTGCCGGGACGACAGCTTTAATAAAGCAATGCCCTGATTTTGCGTTAGGTGGATAGTCACCTGCTGAACGAGATCTTTGGTCATCTTCTATTTTTTTTTCAGCACTTCTTAAGCTTACTGGCTTTGAACAGTCAATGATAAAGAATATCATTGAGAACAACATTATTATTCCGTATTTCATATAAACTCCTGAGTGGAATCTTCGCAGCCTATTTTTTTTTGTATATATTTTTTTAAAAAATAATTTCCTTCTATCTGATTTTTCGCAGAGCATGGTTATTTTTGTCTACAGTGTATAAGCTTTGTCCATCGGAGGTAATTCCTCCCGGTGAATCAAACAAGGCATTACCATAAACGGATGAATTGGAGTAACCGCTACTGACTGTTGTGGGTCCTGCGAGTGTAGTAACATTAGATGTTGCAATGTTAATTTGACGGATGGCGTGATTGCTTGAATCAGAAATGTAAAGATTACTCCCATCAGTTGTGATTCCTTCTGGATTATTGAATTTTGCTGCGGCTCCCGTTCCATCGGTAAACCCTGCAGATCCACCTGCAAAAACCGAGATTGCCCAAAGACCAATAGTCATTTTAAGAATTCGACTTGCATCTATCATATAAATATCATTTCCTAAAACTGCCATTCCTTTCGGCGAAGTTAGAGATACAGTAGTAGTAACAATGGTCGTAAGAATTCCCGTGCTCAAATTAATTCTTCGTAGTGCCTTATTCGTATTATCCGTTATATACAGATTATTGTTTGAAACTAAAATGCCTTTCGATCCGGCAAGGCTTTGACTTCCTGAAATGATAGTAGTTACTCGAAGTGAGTTTAGGTTTATTTTTCGAATTGCGAATTGTATTAAATCAATTGTGTAGATATTTAATCCATCTGTTGTTAGATACTGCGGACTTTGCAACGATGCGAATGTTCCAATTCCATCAGACATGGCTGCTACCCCGTTTCCGGCTAAAGTAGAAGTCTCTCCTGTATCGAGGCTAATTTTACGTATGCGATGATTGGATTTATCGGCAACATAAAGATAATACCCGTCTGTAATAATTCCCTCAGGCGAATTGAATTGCACTAAGTTCGGGTTGGTGGAATCTAAAAATCCAGCAATACCTGTTGCACAAATCGTATCTGGATTACAGTATGAGCCAGCAAAAGAAGTTACACCTGTCGCAAAGGATAATGGATTTATAATCGTTCCATTAATTAGCGCTCCATATGCATTTCCAAAACAGTTCACTTCTAAATTAGTAAGGTTTGCTTCTGGCATTCTACCACTCTGATTTGATAGAATGCAATTTTGGTTTGTTGGCTGGGCTAATACTGTGATGGAATAAGAATTTCCAAATGTAAATCCCGATTTGAATTGAAAATTTCCATTTGCGGATAATAACAGTTCTTCTCCGCGGTTACTGAATAACGTCACACGGTTTCCGGGCTTTAATTGCTGTAGTATTCCGCCTATCGTATATCGAACCGGGATTGTTTGGCAATTTACTAAAATGGAATTTACATCTGTATCATAGACTACATCCAATCCTTCCGTTATTACGCAGTTCTGATTTGACGGCTGATTTAATACTGTGACAGAATAAACATCTTCTCCTTGTAACCTGGTAGGAAAAACGAAGGGACCATTTGATGAAATGGACAGATTGTCTTTGCTAATGTTCTGTAAAACGAGCGTACCTTTTAGCCCCTGCACATTTCCACCAATTGTAAAAACTCCTGTTGCATTGGGTTTTGGTATAGAGCCAGTGAATAGATGAAGAAGGTTTGATGTTGGTTTTGCTTTTTGACTGCATTCTAACAGTAATAGTGATAAAATGCAAATCGAAATTAAATCTAAAGTTCTAATCAACAAAGCTAGCCTCATAGGTCTTTTTTTCATGATTACTTGTCCATTGCAATCGAAATTGGTTTTGTATATACTTCCTGTAAGAAGACGATATACTTACCGGCGCTCACAAAGGGGTGCGCCTTGGGGGTTACTGGCGCTTATCCGGCGGGCGGTTGCGCTCAATGTCATTAAGTTAAGGAAATTAGAGAACATTCTTGTAATTTAAAAAGTTTCGATGTTTGCCTCGTGGCTTAC
>JANMOF010000323.1:0-4726 GCA_031368925.1 Leptospiraceae bacterium | reverse complement strand
TCTTGGTCTCCTTTCGGAAACCTAAATTCGTGTCCACTTTTTATGCAGTAGTCCATAGATACATCCTGGGAGACTTTACCGATCGAGTCCCCTACCCTTTAGGGAAGGGGCTACTTCGGAGTATCTGACACTACTGTAGAGTGTAGGGTTAGGTCTTCCGGCAAATACGAATAAACCTTACTTAGAACTATCTCCTCCCCCAGACTTCCATATGAGAGCCTGCGCCGATTATAAGGCGATTTATTTCCCTAAAATTTCTTCCACCGCCAAACAAAGATTTTCCACCTCACTGGTAGTAGTAAATATTCCAGAAGAAATCCGAATAGTTTGATTTGCGGCTTCTTTTGTTAGCCCCATAGATGTAAGAACATGACTGGGCTCCCAGCTTCCTGCATGACAGGCAGAGCCACGGGATACTCCGAAGCCGCGTTTATCTAGTTCGATCAAAAGTTTTTCATTGGAAATTGGAAGGGTTATACAGCTAGTATTCGCAAGTCGTTCTGTTTTTTCCCCGGCAATGATTCCACCTAATGCTTTCAATTTCGTTTCCAGTAGAGTTCTATTTTTTAATTGCAAATCTAGATACTTCTTTTCCTGCTTTGTGATTTCGGAAATGGCTTTATCAAAAGAAAGAATTCCGGGAAGATTCTCTGTGCCGGGACGAATTCCTTTTTCCTGGTCACCGCCTCTAAAAACAGGAACCGGCTTACTGCGATATGCCACTACGGAGACCCCTTTCATTCCATAAACTTTATGAGAAGAAAAAGTATACGAATCTGCGTCAATGTCTGTATAAATAGATTTCATTTTTCCGGGAGACTGAATTGCATCACAGTGCAAATAGACTCCATACTTATCCGTAATCTCACGAATTTCTTTGAGAGGTTGGATAACTCCTGTTTCATTATTGGCAAGCATGACTGCAACTAAGACTGTTTCTTCATTGCAATTGTCTTCTAAAAAATCCACGTCGACTAATCCATATTTGTCTACAGGAATCCATCTCACTATATAACCGCGCTCCACTAAAAGTGATTTCAAATTATAAATACTCGGATGCTCAATGGCAGAGAGTAACACCTGCGTATCCTCTTCTGGCTCTTCTTGGAAAAGAAAATTTAAGGCAAGAAAGTTTGCTTCTGTTCCTGTAGATGCAAAAGCTAATTTATATATTTCAAGTCCTAGATTTTTAAGTATATTTGCACGTGCTTTTTCTAACATCTCTCGCGCCTGACGTCCCGCACTATGAACTGCAGAAGGATTTGCGTATAACTCTAACCATTCAGGTAAGAGTTTTTTTACTTCTGGATGGAGTGGGGTAGTTGCGTTGTAATCGAAGTAATGCATAGTTAATCTAAGAAATTCGTTTGCTTTTCACTGGAATAAATTTCAGAAAGTAAATCATTTTTAGTGAGTCCGAAAAACTGAATCGTTTTAATGCCGGCTGTGCGAGAAAGTTTTACTTTCTTCGAAATCTTGGAAGAGAGTTTATCAGAGAGTTCAAAGAAACGATCTAAGTCAACCTTTAGAACACGAAGTGGTGACTCCGGTATATTACGAATATTCTCTAGATCTAAAGTCTCAGCACCTTGAAACAATCTATCTCGAAAGAGTAAAAAGCAATACAAGATAACATGCACATCTAAATCTGGATTAGAATTACGGGAATAACGGCGATAATGCGGATTAAAAGTAAGTATACCCAAGTTGGCAAATTGAGATGGGTAAAATAAATCTCGATCATCCTTAGAATACATAGTGGTTAATACCTGGTAGTCGTTCTCGAGAGATTTTTCAGAATAGTTTTGTTTCAAATCTAATGTATCTAGCCACTCTTTGTAAGAACGAATGAAAACCTCTTTATCAAAAGAAACAAGATCCGACTGAGTAAAAAAATAATACCAGGTAGTAGGAGCATTTTCAGAGGTAACTAGGTTGTAATGTAAAATCCAACTAGTCGAAGTTCTATCTAAGTAGGGATCATACTTTAATAGCTCACGAGCAAGTTCACTCTTATCGTCTTTTTCTAGAAGCCCGAATACATTTACCCAATGGCGAATCGCCTTAACCATATTAGCCCCAACTCCCATATGGTCTGTCGGGTAATCTTCATTTGACTCTTCTTGCTCTTTGAAGAATCCACTTCGAAGTTTAGCTTCTTTCGCGGCAAGCCTTGCCTCTTTTTCGTTCAGACCTTTATAAAGCCAATGTTCTCTTGGATAAAATGTTTCATGCCCTGCTAATTTTAATTTCATCAAATTTCCTTACTTTAGAATTACTTCCTTATAAAATTATATTACTGTCAAACTGAAAAAAACTGCAATTTTATACAGCTTTTTCCAAATAGTCGGTTGTGGGCTTGCACCCACACCGGTGTTATATATCGCTCCGTTGGTGCTTTAGTAAATAAGGCTAGCCCCATCGGAGCGATATACATTCCTGATATGGGAGCAAGCCCATATCAGTCTATTCCTAAAAAGCCATCCTTATCCGCTGCGAATGAGTCCCCGGAACGTCTACTTTGTATTTGCCGTCGCCGAGGACTTCGAACCAATGATAGAGAATCTTAACGTTCTTCGTAACTTCCCATGCGCGTGGTGTCGGGCAGTCTGCACAATTAACGGCTAACCATTGTCTGACTCGACCAAAAAAAAGTTCTCCTCCGGCAAATTCTATTTCCTCAATAAAAGCTTGGACGAATGGATGTTGGAAAAATTTGATTCGCAGTCGCTTGAAAAGTTCTGCTTCGTTTAAGCCTGTTGGAATATTGTAGATACTTAAATCATGTAGCAAACAGTCATAATCCACTTGAGTCGGTGCAGACTTTTCTTGGTAGTATTTTTTGAATTTGTTTAAATCCTCGGACATAGGAAGAGAGGAAAGCAGAAAATCTTTGTTATCCGGTTTATGCTTAAACTCAAAGTCTCCGCCCTCTTCATCGATTGCAAGTAGCGACAACTGCTCCTTAATTTCTCTTACAATCTCATCATCCACTAATAAACTTGTATCTACAATATGCTGTAGATAAAGTCTATCTTCAAAGTCGAGCTTCTCGATTTTTGTGCCTAGTTCGTAATTGTAATTTTCGAACTTTCCTTCGTTCATCGCGCGGGAAGAAATATTTGCCGTTGTTAAATATGCCTTATCCGCATCCAAGTATAACTTCAAATGAATGCGCGGATTTCGAAAAAGGGAAATCTTTTTTTCTTTGCAGAGTTCGTAGATTTCTAAATCACTCGCTCCTTCTAGCAGGTCTTTTACTTCCCATCTTACGACTATGTAGCGGCAATTCTTTGTTTGGCTTAGGATTTCTTTTAGGAGGTTGAGTTTTATGTACGGGACGAAAATCGCAAGTGTTTCGGCTTCGTGGACGAAGGTTAGGATTGATTCTTTGAGATTGCGACCGTTGTGGTACATGGGGGTTAGTCGGTGTTCATAAAGCGTTTAGCGATACTTCCCCAATCGCTCCGAACCTGTTGTGCTCGCTCTCGTGCAACCCCATCCGGTAACGCATCTTCATATCGTGCCCATGCTTCTAGTAAAAGTTTTAATCCATCTCTAGCTTTTACTAATCGATTTAATAAATCATCCTTCGATAAGTCTTCTATATTTGCCTCTTCCAATATTTCTACAAGATTATTGTAAGCAGGATGAGTTGTATTTAGAGTTATAATAATTGTTCCAGCTTTTGGGCGAACTGTAAAGAATGCTGGAGTTTGAATATCAGCATGGGTAAATAAATATTTTAACCCAATAGCTCCCTCAGTAATTTTTTTTGCGTCTTCAATATCGACACCCTGTTCCACTAATACTTTTTGAATTTGCTCTGTTTTCTCTTTTTGAGGTAAACTTTCTAATTCATCATTTTTTGTAATGTATCCTTCTTCTTTCATTTCGTTTGTAATTCTTGTAGCGATTGACTCGGGACTATCTTCTCTAATTTCCTCTGCATAATTTGCGGATCGTATCCCTTTATTTTGTGTATCAATAGTTTCTCGCATTGCACGTAGATTTGATTTAATTCTATTTCCTAATTCTAATATTGGAGCAACTGGATCTTCTTCATTTTCTAATTCCTCTTGGTATTCAATGATAGATTTTTTTCCCTTTAATATCTCGTCATAATTAACCTCAGCTAGATGAGAGAAATTAGTCGCATACTGCTTGTTATTCGTAAGTCCAAATAATTCATCTAGCTCAGAAGGAAATTCTAATTCAATTCCCCACCATCTTTCAACTGGATCATACTGAATCGTCCAAGATTTATCTAATTCTATTTCTCGATTTGCACGTACAAGGGAAATTCCTATATTTCGTGCTGCATGTTTTCCATGTGCTTTACTACCAGAATTATCTCCCTTCCTTGCTTCTTTCTTGGAAATACTAAATCTAACTGTTACTGTGTGTTTTTTCCCATTGAATTTTACTGGAAGCTTTAATTCTTTATCACCAAAATCTTCAAACATTGGTTTTGTATCGAATGGAGCAGGACAAGAAGTTTTATCCATCAAATACATCGGGTCATTCGGTAGCGCATAACGGTCGATTCGAATATTGATTAAATCATTTAGATTAAAGGCTACCATGCGTATGCTGCACTTCTTTTTGTTTAGAAATTTCCGATATAAACGTCCGATTAAAAATTCTATGGATAAGCGAGTTCCTTTGATGGACGGTTTACCCATTAGAATGTCTGAATCCGATGAAATATGTTCTTTCCAATTCA
>JANMOF010000312.1:0-3213 GCA_031368925.1 Leptospiraceae bacterium | reverse complement strand
CCTCATTAATTTAGATTTAGCCTTTCCCCAATCTCCTATTATAAGATTACCATTTGGTTTTAATACGCGATAAATTTCTTTTAAGCAATATAGCTTCGTTTCTGCGTCACGCTGATGAAAAACCAACGAGCTAAATACTTTATCAAACGAGTTATCAGGATAAGGGAAAGTCGCCCCTTGATACAGATCAAATATGATATCAAACCCAAGTTTCTTTACTTTATATTCAGCTATCTATTTTACTTTTGGGTCGATATCCAGTCCGCTTAGTTTGGTTTTATTATTCCGTTCGTGTAAAAGAATAATATTTTGTCCTGTGCCATATCCAAATTCTAAAACAGTCTCATCATTTTGGGGATTTATCTCATCTATAAGCATGGTTCGAAATTTTTTCTCAGGCATTGTCAATTTAATTGTTAGATCATAAAAGCCGGTTAACCAATCGTAGCCTAATGCGGGTGTAAATTCTTTCTTATTCATTGTTCTCTCCTCAGAGAAATTCAGAATTAAATTTTTATTTTTAATTCTGAATTATTTTAAATTTATTTTTTATCTAACTCTTTTGCTAAAGAATTATGCATGACAGCCATCATCTCAAAATTATCTTTTTGAGATTTAGCAGCGGCAATGATTTTCTCGCAATGAGTTTCCATTTCATTTATTTTTTGCTTTGAACTTAATTTTTCATTTATCCAATATTTTTTCTGAAAATCAGTTTTCATTTTTAAATGATCCTCTATAATATTTTGCTGAACTATGACCAAATCCAAATACTTAGAAGCCCGGGATAAGTGTTCTGCTTTTACTTTAGAAACATCTTGCGCCCAAACTGTTGTACCAAATAGGAATAGAATTCCTATCACCATTACTTTCATTTTATTCATTGTTTTCTCCTTTTAATGAACATTGTCATACGATTTCCATTTCACTTAATTCTTTTCGCTTCCATAAATAATAAATGGCGGGATAAACTAAAAGCTCTAACGCAAAGCTAGTAACAAGTCCACCCACCATAGGTGCTGCAATTCGTTTCATTACATCTGATCCAGTAGCCGTTGACCACATAATAGGGAGTAGCCCCATCATCGCACACAAGACAGTCATGATCTTTGGACGAACTCTTTTTACTGCACCATGTAATATGGATTCTTTTAACTCAGTGTCGTTTTTCAACAGCCCTTTCTTTCTTGCATCTTCGTGCGCCAAATCGAGATATAACAACATGAATACGCCTGTTTCTGCATCGAGTCCCATAAGTGCAATCATTCCTACCCAGACCGCAATTGATATTTGATAGTCTAAAATAAATAAAATTCCAACGGCTCCAATTAACGAAAAAGGAACAGCGCACATAACAATCATCGTCTTCATATAAGAACTTGTATTCATATAGATAAGAAAAAAGATAATAAAGAGGGTAATGGGGATTACATACTTCATTCTTTCCCTGACTCGAATAATATTTTCATATTGACCTGTCCAGAGTAAAGTGTAACCCGTTGGAATTTTTACCGCTTCGGATACTTTCAATTTTGCTTTCTCTACAAAACCACCAATGTCCGATTCACCTGTATCCAAATAAACGTATCCGGTAAGGAATCCATTTTCATCTCGAATCATGGCAGGTCCTGTTTTGTATTCTAAGTCTGCAATTTCACCAATTGGTATATGCGAGTCCGTTAAAGTTGGAACTAGAATCCGCTTGAGCTGGTCGATATTTTCCCGTAACGCTCTCGGATAACGAAGATTAACCGTGTAGCGTTCTCGTCCTTCAATGGTTTGCGTTATCGGCTCGCCACCGATTGCCGTCAAAATGATATTTTGCGCACTGGCGATGGTGATTCCGTAGCGGGCAAGTTTTTCTCTTTTCAAATTTATATCTAAAAAATATCCCCCTGCCGTGCGCTCGGCAAATACTGACCTAACTCCAGGGAGCGGCTTTAAAACTCCTTCCATTTCGATGCCTAGTCTTTCGATTTCTTCCAGTGACTCCCCTTGGATTTTTATTCCAATCGGAGTGCGCAGACCTGTCGAGAGCATATCAATTCTAGTTTTAATCGGCATCGTCCATGCGTTAGACACACCGGGAAAAGAAAGCTCTTTGTCCATAATCGCTATTAGCTCCTCCTTGGAAATTCTATCCGGTGCAAAACTTCTAAATGGAAAATGTAAAACGCTTGGTAGCTTAGAATAAAATCTTTCTTTTGTTCTCCATTCATTTTGCGGCTTCACTAAAACGATTGTCTCCATCATAGAAAAGGGAGCGCTGTCAGTAGAAGTGTCTGCTCGGCCAGCCTTCCCAAAAACTCTTACAACCTCTGGAATGCCTTTTAGTTTTTTATCCATCTTTACCATTAGCCGTTCTGCTTCGGCGACAGATATTCCTGGTAATGTTGTCGGCATATATAAAAAACTTTCTTCATAGAGCGGAGGCATAAACTCAGAGCCCAAATGTAGATAGACCGGAATGGTTAGTAAAACTAATAATATGGAAGAGCCAATTATCTTTTTGGGATGATTTAGAACGAAGACGCAGGCAGGCTCGTAGTATTTTAAAAGAATTTTACTGATGGGATGTTTTTCTTCTTTATAATACTTACCAACGAGCAAAGTAGTAGCAATGCTATTCACATATTTGTTCTTAAATGTAAATGGATCCATCCGAGTGAATAGCATTCTGAAAGCCGGATCGAGCGTTAAAGCAAGAATAGCCGCGATTGCCATAGCAAGATTTTTTGAGTAGGCGAGTGGACGAAAGAGTCTTCCTTCTTGGTCTACCAATGTAAATACAGGAAGAAATGCGACAGCGATTACAAGCAGAGAAAAAAAGACCGAAGGTCCAACTTCTAGAAGTGCTTCGAGACGAACGGCGTGGTAGTCTCCGACTCGACCGCCCGATTCCCATTCTTCTAATTTTTTATACGCATTTTCTACCTCCACGATCGCACCATCTACTAATACTCCAATGGAAATTGCAATCCCGGAAAGAGACATTATATTGGAATGAATTCCTATCGCATACATAGGAATAAACGCTATGAATACTGAAATTGGAATCGTGAGAATTGGAACAATCGCAGATGGAAAATGCCATAAGAAAATTAATATGACGAATGAAACAACAATCATTTCTTCTAATAGTTTTTCTTTAAGATTATGAATTGCATTTAGAATAAGTGAGGATCGATCATAGGTTGTAACTATTTCCAGTCC
>JANMOF010000254.1:0-3631 GCA_031368925.1 Leptospiraceae bacterium | reverse complement strand
CGCAAAAAATACGCCTTCGCTACAGTCACGGATAATTGCAAGAAGACGCAATTTCCGTGCCTTACGCTCAGTCATATTTTGTTGCATGTATTTGTAGACTCGGAGACATGCTAAGAAGCACGTCAGATACGCTTAACGTTAGACGGCATTTTTTGATAAGACTCTTTAGGAGTTGCAACCATGAATTATTTTATTGCTAGTTCTAGGGATCGTGACATCGTGTCACGATCAGATTTTTTAAAAATAATAAGAAGATTATGGATAGAATAAAGTATTTCTATTACGAACATTCAACATGAAAGGAGAAAATATGACTTATAAAACTTCGTCCGATTCGCCAACTGGGGCAATTGATGAGAAATTGCTGGCTACTTATTTATCAGATATTCAATTTGCACCCGAGGAAGAGTTATTTCTTTTCCTTCAAACAAACACTTTAGCAAAGGATTTGATTGCTGGATTATTTGCGAAGGTCACTTGCTTCAATCTTATGGTTTCTTCCCAACGTGTTTTGGCTATTGCGAAAGATAAAACTGGAAAGATAAGCCAAAGAGAAATGTTACTCGAAGGGATGAACAATGTCACAACTACAGAAGGTTTCATCACAGATACTATAACATTCTTTCTGGTTGAATCAACGGAGAAGTATGATTTCATTCCGACTATTGCGCCATTCAAGCGAGAATATTTACCATTAGTTGTAGCTTACCTCAAGAAACTTAAGGGAGGTTTCGTTGTAAATGATGTTGACCAAGCAATTGACAAAATCCCAGATGGAGTTGGCTTTGCTGGCGTAAAGGAAAAGATCAAGCAATATCTTATTAAAGATGAGCAGATTATCAAAGCCCTAATTGCGAATGCAGGCATTAATTCATCAGGAGAAAAACTAAAAGTCAAAGCACTTGAGTTTTCAAACAAGAAACCTGGTATTTTTGTCATTACATCAAATCGGGTATTCCATGTTTCAAAAGTTCTCTGGAAGGTGGATTTTGAACAAATTTCACTTGATCAGATAGACTCTGTTGAATTCAAAGCTGGTATAATCTTTGCGAATATTCGTATCTACGGTCGAAACAATATTATGGAGATTGATATGAGCAAACCTGATGCAGAGGAATATGCACGTTTGATAAATGATGCTATGGAATCGTACAAACATCCGACTGCAACAGTTCCAACTGCGACACAACCAGACCCATTGGCACAAATCCAAAAACTTGCTGAACTCAAGGAACAAGGAATATTATCAGAAGAGGAATTTAACGAGAAGAAAAAACAGCTTCTCGCCAGACTATGATTAATATTTTACCGGTTCTACTATCGTTACAATCAAGTAGCCGAAACAGGGAAATTTATTAAGTCAAATTTTGAGTGTGGAATGGTGTAAGTGAGATACAAATTCTTACAAAGAATTACTGAGAAATCCGATTGACCAAAATTGACATATGAGTCATAGTTATATAAACCTTATGATAATACTCAATTTTGGAAATCAGGATACTAAACTTTTTCAGCCATTTCTTGATGGTGTCGCAAAACTTCCCCCATCTGATGTTGAAGTCAGATATGAAATAAAAGACTTTGGTCGTTTTCTTAGCGGAAGACTCTTTCGCGATGATAATTTTTCCCGTCCTTTCCTCCTTGTAAGAAGCGATATGGATTTTATTTCGGAAATTCTTCAGCGTTTTCCCGTCCTCCTTTCTGTTGAACATTTCAATGCCGAGCTTCCAGAAATTGCACTTAATACTCTATAGACTGAATTAGGATTTATATATGAATAGAAATTTATTTTCGCAACACATTAGTGAGATTCTTTACATTAAATTCAGACATTTCTCGGAGCCAGCTTTGTTGTGAAAGTGATAATTTATAGTTTCTTAGTTAAGCTAATACAAGTTACGCGCTTTCGTTATAGGCACGAAACTCTTTGGTATTTGCTTGGCTCAAGGATATAGGAAAAACACTTGTGGTCTTTTTTCTTTTTTTTTACGTTAGCTATGATTAACGGCCTGCGAGATAAGCTATCTATGTATTTAGTTAAAGGGTAAACATTCATGCATTCAGATTTCAGTAAAGACGAGCGTTGGAAAAATTTTGAACTCGGAGTAGAGCTAGATATTTCCGGTTCATTTATTTATAATGGCATTAAAATTTTTAATGACCTTGACTCATTGAATAATGCTGCAGAGATTTTTGAGGTATTATACAATATCTCGGTAGGGTTAGAAAGATTATTAAAGATTGCGATTATTCTGGTTGAACATACTGATGAAACTAATTTTCAGAAATTTGAAGAAAGTTTAATTACGCATAATACATTGGGGCTTCTTGATCGCTTAAGTAACTCAATTGATTTAAATTTACCTGCGCATAGTAAGGAATTCCTTGCTTTGCTTTCTAAATTTTATAAAACTTATAGATATAATCGATTTAGTATGAATTCTATAAAAAATAGTAGTGCCGAAAAATATGATTTTTTAAAATTCATAGAAAAACATCTAAAGACTAATTTAATTTTTCAAGATGATTCTATATTTATTAAGAATACTGACCAAATAAAGATATTTCTTGGAAAGGTTATTAAAAAAATCACGGATAAATCATTTTTGGTGATCAGAAATAAGGCAATGGAATTAAATATTTTCACACATGAATTACGTTCGGATTCAAAAGCCTTAAGAGTATTCCGGGGAGAAAAACTAGATTTTATTGCAGAAAGACTTTGCAAAAAAGAAATGATTTTGTATTTAATGAGTAATAAAATAAACAGTCCGCATTTAGAAATGCTAAAAAATTATGATCCTTTACTTTTAGAGTCCGATTTAACTGCAGTTTTTATTAAGTGTCTTCTTTCTGATTTCCAATTACAATTTGCAAAAGGCTTTATTGAGGTAGGATATGACTATCATCCAAATGTGAAGGATCGGATTAAATTTCTTGAGAATATGTAATTAGCCAAAACTTTACATGAAGAAATTATCTTTGAATCTTCTTTTTAGAACATTGTTTCCTATATGCAATGATCAAAAATAATATTACACTTCCATTCGATGATATAGAAATTGTTAGTTTAGAATATCTGATTGAGTTTTCGGTTACTATTAAGAATATAATTTTTTATAAAAAATCTCACGGATTAAAGATGGTTTGGTTTCTATCAAGTTAGTGTTGCTATAGCTTTTTGAGATTCTTTATCTCCTTTCTTTTTTCAAACCATTTTTAGAATTTAAGAGTTTTTAGATTGGAAGAAAAGTGAAATTAGAAATCATTGGAAAGTTGCATACGAGTTGAGACCCAGAAAAAAGAATTGAAAAATTGAAATAATCGTATTACACCAGCCTTCGACATCCGTGTCTCAGTCTGGACTTTATATAATTCATGGTTGAGACTTTTTAGTAATAGAATCAAAAAACGACCGTCTAACTGCGAGTATCCACTGCGGTAACGGACTATGTTCGGATGCTGTCCGTCACCTTGCTCCAAGCCGGCTTATTTGTATTAGTCAAACTTCGTAGTTTTTTTTGTTGAACTTACGCAAGTCCAGTGCCTTCGTTCCGGTCACAAAACTTGCAAGAGAATAATGCAAGTTTTGCGCCCTACACTCAGTCACGGGACTTGCTAGTAGTTGGTC
>JANMOF010000182.1:0-1882 GCA_031368925.1 Leptospiraceae bacterium | reverse complement strand
CCTTGTAAGAAAATAATTGTGTGGGAGAAAACGGCACACTTAAAAATTTCAATCCTTCTTATTTAATAGATAGTCTTGTAAGAAAATAATTGTGTAACGGTAAATGAAACACCTAAAAGTTTCAATCCTTCTTATTTAATTGATAGCCTTTTAAGTTAAAAACACGTACCTACATTGTAAATCAAGTGCTTGTTTCAATCCTTCTTATTTAATAGATAGTCTTCTAAGAGGCAGGATAAGTTAAGTTTTGAATGGATTTAATGTATTGATTATTAAATTCTTGTGATTTTAATTATGAAAACGCCAATTAGATTATATGGGTGTGATTTTCATTTAATGTAAAAATCCGGTATATTTACATGGCAATAGTGCAAAAAGACAAATAATACGAAAAAAGATGCAACCGAAATTAGAGACGAAAGTAGAAAATGGGAAAGTATGGTTTAGCCTTCCCGTAGCGGAAATGACTGGGAGTTTCTTGGAACAAGAGGAAACCGTTCAATTGATGTTGAACGAAATCGGGGGGGAAGTAAGCGAGCAATTACTAAAAAAACACGATACGGACGGTTATTGAGCTTGCCGAAATATGGAAGTCCGATAGAAGTTGCAGGGGTAAAATACACGAGTAAAGGACTTGAAAAAAAAAATATGAGACGCTATATAAAAAAATAGAAGTTAGCCGTCATGTTTACCAAAGTAGTAGTGGGGGCTCAACGTATGTTCCGATGGAAGAGGCGGTAGATTTTTATGGAAGTAGTAGTCCGTTATTGTGTAAAATTGTGAGCATGAAATATGCGGTAGTAAGTGCCGGTTTTGTAAATCAGGAGATGTTAATTAGCAATAAACGAATGATAAGCAATACATTAATTCAACATATAGCGGAACGTATAGGGGTTGTTGCGCAGAAAAACAGGACATCTTGGACGTATTCGTCACCTAATTTTGAGCAAGAAATACATACGGTTGGGGTGGGCTTAGATGGTACTTGTAGTCCAATAAAGGGGGAAGGATTTAAAGAAGTAATGTGCGGTAATCTGACATTTTACAACAAAGAAGGGGAGAGAATGCATACGATTTATGTAGGACATAGCCCTGAATCGGGGAAAGAAGGGTTCTATCAATTACTGTCGGAGGAAATAGGACAAGCAAAAATGATGTGTAAGAACGCCAATTTTGTAGGAATTGCAGATGGGGCGAGTTCGAACTGGACTTATCTATCAGGGCAGGTAAGTACGGAAATTATCGACTTTTTTCATGTTGCAGAATACGTTTCGGCGGTGGCAAAAGAGATGTATAGCAGAAAAGATTACCGAAAAGAATGGTTAGAGGAGAGTTTACATGGACTCAAACATACGGAGGGATATGCGCAAAAAATACTTACTCAATTAAAACTATGGCAAATATATGTGCCAAAGCCGAGTATTCAAGCGGCACTAGCCAAAACAATTACCTATTTTGAAAACCATATAAATCAGATGAATTATCCTACATATGTGAAAAAAGGGTTTCCTATAGGCTCTGGTGTAACAGAATCTGCCTGTAAAACGCTTGTAAAACAACGCTTTAACTTATCTGGCTCACAATGGTCGAGGGAACAGATGGATAATTTGCTTACTTTAAGAGCTTTGATTTTATCAGGAAGGTGGGAACAATTTTGGGACAAATTGCATCCAAAAAAAATCGCATGAATATCTTACTACATTAAATGAAAATTGCACCCGTTTAGGTTCTCGCAGATAAACGCAGATTGAACCTCAGATTTTCGCTAATATTTCGTAATCTAAATCTACGTCTTTGAATTTGCGAAAATCTGCGAGAAATTAGGCATACCTAAATAGTTACCAACAGTGTGAAAATTAATGCACATTAAGGTAATGGATTA
>JANMOF010000181.1:0-22449 GCA_031368925.1 Leptospiraceae bacterium | reverse complement strand
CAGGGTCATGCGATTAGTGCGGCAAGTGCTGCACTTATGGTTTCTGATATTCCATTTCATGGACCGCTTGCTGGTGTTCGTATTGGACGCATTGACGGCAAATTGATATATAACCCCGAAAATGACCTGATGCCAAAATCGGATATGGACATTATCGTTGCAGGAACTATTGATTCAATTGTGATGATTGAAGGCGAGTGTAAAGAACTAACCAATCATGAATTACTCGAAGCTTTGAAATTTGCTCATGAGCATATTAAAGCAAGCGTAACTTTACAATCCGAATTTGCTAAAATTGTAAATAAACCAAAAAAAGAAATTAAACTTAAAATCAAAGACGAAGCTCTATTTAAAAAAGTAAGAGATTTTTCTATTGAAAAAATTTCTACTGCTAATCGTAATTCTGACAAGCAAGCTAGATCAAAAGGAATTTCTGATGCGAATGCAGAAACCGTTGCTCATTTCAAAGAACAAAATCTTACTGACTTAGAAATCAAAGAAGTAAAAAACTTTTTACACGAAGTAGAAGCGGAAGTAGTCCGCGATTTGATTTTCAAAGAAGGCTTACGTGCTGACGGAAGAAAATTAGAAGAAGTCAGAGATATTTCTTGCGAATTAAACGTATTACCCGGTGCTCACGGTTCCTCTGTATTTACCCGTGGTCAAACACAGTCACTTGGAGTTGTAACTCTTGGAACTGTATCGGATAATCAGCGTTACGAGACCATCGAAGGTCAAAAAGAGAAAAACTTTATGCTACATTACAACTTCCCTGCCTACTCAGTGGGGGAAGTAAAACGTTCTGGTAGTCCTGGACGACGTGAGATTGGACATGGAAATTTAGCAGAGCGTGCTTTAAAAGCAGTTCTTCCTAAGTTTACTGATTTCCCTTACGTGATTCGCCTTGTTTCCGAAATATTAGAATCAAATGGTTCAAGCTCAATGGCGTCTGTATGTAGTGGATCCCTTGCGATGATGTCGGGTGGCGTTCCAATTAAGTCTGCTGTATCCGGCGTTGCTATGGGTCTTATCACATCGCCTAATAAAGAGTTTGCGATACTGACTGATATTGCTGGCATTGAAGATCACTTTGGTGACATGGATTTTAAATTAGCAGGAACCCGCAAAGGCATTACTGCATTCCAAATGGATTTGAAGATAACAGGCGTTGGTCTCGATGTTCTAGAAAAAGCAATTGGTCAAGCAGAGCGTGGACGTAATCATATCTTAGATGAAATGGAAAAATCCATTACTAAATCTGTAGACGAATTATCTGTAACCGCTCCAAGAATTACAATTAAAATGATTCCGAAAGATAGAATCGGAGAACTGATTGGTCCGGGTGGAAAAAATATTCGCTCTATCATCGAACAAAGTAAAGCGGATATCAATATTGACGACGATGGAAAAGTTACAATTTCTAGTCCAGATGCTGAGTCTTCTCGCAAAGCCCTCGAAATTATAGAAGGCATGTTTGCAGAGGTCGAAGTAGGAAAAATCTATGAGGGTAAAGTCAAACGCATCACTGACTTCGGAGCTTTTGTAGAAATTCTACCCGGTAAAGAGGGACTTTGTCATATTTCTAAGCTGGACTCTAAACGTGTGAACGCAGTCAGAGACGTTGTTTCTGAAGGCGAAATCATTCGCGTCAAAGTTCTAGGTGTTGACAGACAGGGGAAAATGGATCTTTCCCGCAAAGATGCAATGCAGGACAGTCATTCCTGATAAATGAACCTAAGGCTAAATAAGAGTAAACTCTCTAACGGTCTAACGGTATTATTTCAACCTGTGCCCAATGCGACTAGTGTTGCCATTGGGCTCTGGGTAAGGATTGGCTCTAGGTATGAAAATGAATCTGAAAAAGGTTATACTCATTTTCTAGAGCATATGCTTTTTAAAGGCACTGAAAAAAGAACTTCCAAAAAACAAGCAGAAGATATTGAGAGAGTAGGTGGATTTTTTAACGCTGTCACCTCGCGTGAGTATACTTACTATTATGTGACAGTTGCTTCCTCGGAAATTGAACTAGGTTTGGATATTCTTTCTGATATGGTGTTTCATCCACTCTTAAAACAAGAAGATATTAAAAATGAATCCAATGTAATCTTAGAAGAATTAAAAAGCTATGAAGATAGTCCCGATGATTATGTGTATGACGAGTATTTTAAAAATATTTTTAAGAATCACCCGCTAGGGCAAGACATCATTGGCTCGCGTGAATCGGTTGCAGGTGCGACTGCTGATTCTATTCAGGCTTATTACAAAAAACATTATATTCCCGGCAGAATGGTATTATCCGTTGCGGGAGATTTTCCAGATGAACAAGTCCAAAGACTCGCTGAAAAATTCTTTAGTATGAGAGTTGATAGACCATTAGCTGTCCTAACTAATGATCCAGTAGAGAAATCATTCAGTGTTCATTTCATCAAAAGAAACCTAGAGCAAGTAAATTTTCTTTTAGGTGCAGAGGGATTTGCCCGTGATTTTAAAACTGCTGTCCGGCTAAATGTAATTTCTAATATTTTCGGTGGTGGAATGTCTTCTAGATTATTTCAAAAAATCCGTGAAGACAAAGGGCTTTGTTATAGCATTAGCTCTTTTCCTTCTTCTTATTTAGATACGGGGATAATGAATATTAACTGTGGAACTTCCAAAGACAAACTGCTACTTGCCGTTGATTCTATACTGGAAGAAATTCGTCTTTTAAAAAAAGATGGATTTACAGAAGACGAACTTGTATTTTCGAAGGGAAATCAGAAAGGCGGGCTTGCGATTGGCTACGAGATTCCTGAAAATCGTATGACGGATATTGCGATGCAGGAAATCTACTTCGAGAATTTTTATGGCTATCAAGACAGACTCGATGAGTTATTCTCAGTGAAGCTCGAGGAAATCAACGATCTAGTTCAGAAAATTTTCTCTATTGACCAAATGCATTTTACTGGAATTGGAAATATTTCAAAAGCTGATATAAAGAAGATACAGACGAAGATTTGATTTATGAGTAACATACAAATCAAAATACAAAAGTTTTTTCCTGATGTAAAACTCCCCGAGAAAAAAACTCTGGGTGCGGCTGCAATGGATATAGCGGCTTACTGTCCAAAGGCTAATATAGTTTTGCCAGTTGGTGAGACAGTTCTAATCCCTACCGGTTTTTGTTTAGAAATTCCAGATGGTTATTTTGTTGAAATTCGTCCCCGTTCTGGTTTCTCATCTAAAGAAAATATTTTAATTCCAAATTCTCCTGGAACCATTGATTCCGATTACCGTGGACAAGTATTTATTCCTCTTTTGAATTTAAGTAAATCTCCCTTTGCAATTACGAATGGACTTCGCATAGCGCAAATGCTTGTTTGCCGCTCGATAGATATGGGTTGGAATCTTGTTGATGAAATTTCTCTTGATACTGAGCGCGGTAGTGGCGGGTTTGGATCTACTGGAAAAAATTAAAGTAATTTAACTTGAATCCGAAATCAGATTCACGTTCACAAATTTGCGCTAATTTTTCAAAGAAAGAATTTATTTTTTGGGTGGCGGACCTCCTTTTTTATCACCGGCTCCTTGCGCTGGTTTTTTATCGCCTCCACCCTGTGGCGGTTTAGCATTTTGAGGATTTTCATTTTTTGTAGCAGCTCTTTCTTCCTTGAATTTGCGAAGGAAATATTTTATAACAAAACTTAGAATAAAATATCCTACAATAAAGACGTACCACATCGGATCTATAACTGTATTTTCCATTATAAGTGCTCTCCCTTGGAATTCTTCAAAACTCTCTCGCGGATAACAAACATTTTCTGCTCTAACGGCAAATCATTTCTACCCCCGAGTTCTTCATCGTGGAAATAATAAACTAGCCTAGCATAAAGGGTTTTCTTTTCTTGCGGCGCGTCGATTGTTAGAGAAACTAATTCGTCGTTTGGAGTAAAACCTGTATTTCGAATGAGGGTGCGATTCCAAAATGTATTTCCGCCAATGTTTCCAATTCCGTAAGTGCGCGCCCATTTTTTGCGATAGTGTATTTGTTTATAGCTCGAGTCTGTTGCGATTTCTAACTGGATAGAATGAAATAAATCTCCTGTTGGTAGAATATGTGCACGGTTGTTTTTTAGTTTTAGGCTAATATGAAGTAACCCTTTATCGGAGAATTCATATTCTATGTTGGAGAAATCTTTCCTCAATCTTTCAGGATCATGATTTCCTAGAAGCTTATGACCATCATAGTGGCAGTCCTGACAACTTCGAGTGGAAGAGGAAATTTTCCATTCCGTGAATGTATTTTGCATTGGCTCACTAGAGTAATGGATTTTATCTTTTTCGAATCCTGGAAAGTTAAACTGGTGGCAATTCTCGCAAAACTCGGAACTCGATAAGTAATCAAATTTAATCACTTCATGGTATTCATTTTTAAAATCTTTGAATCCCAAAACTTTCCCTTCTCTCACATGACAGGAAACACAATTGATTCCTTCGTTTAACAATGATTCGCCTGAATACTTTCTATCTAGGAATTCCTTTTTTTGTTCCGAGAGTGGAGCATGACAATTAACGCACCATTCCTGGCTTTCAATTCTAAATGCATTTTGAAAAAGTGGATCTGTCCATGCCTTTGCATGCATTCCCTCTTGCCACTGCGAATGGGTTTCGCTATGGCATTTCTTGCACTCTTTAGAAGATAAGCTTCGTTTGCCCTCCCAGCCGGTTGTGACGGAGGAAATTCCTTTTGGGAAAAGGGGTAGGCTTACCTCTTTACAGGAGAGTAAAAAAAGCAGGATGAGAATAAATCTTGTTGTTTGCATTGGGAAAATCTCTGTGTCTCAGTGCCTCTGGGGCAATCTTAACCCAACGCCAGAATATACAAGGAAAAGCGAATATTCGTCACGAAAAATCCTGTCTGAATTTTACTAACCTGTCGATAATAATTGAGTAAAACTATGTCTGGCATCAAACCACCATCAACTTCTAAGAAAAAAATGGATTTAAGTCCAAAGACAAGGGCGTTTAGTCCTTATGGATTTATGTTTTTCAGCATTTTTTGTTTTTTCTCATTACTTTCCTTTCAAGATGTGGATGTCGCTCAGTCCGCAAATTTATTTGGAAGACTCGGACATTATTTTGGATACATTGCTTTTTATTTATTCGGTCGGGCAGCGTATATGCTGGGGGTTTTAAGTTTTATCTTTGGACTTTTAAGTTTTCAAAAAAGAGAACCCGATATGGGTAATTTACTATTATCCGTTCCCATTTTACTTTTAGCTTTTTCTATTTTCGGTAGCATTTTCGAAACCAATATCACAAGCTTAAAAGACGGCGGCGGGTATATCGGGTTAAAATTCTCGACTGCAATGGAATATGTTTTTGGTCAGTCTGGAAGAATTATACTGAATGTGGTAATTTTTCTCTACGGCGCACTCATTGTATTCAAAGAATCTCCTAGAGAGTTAAACAAAGAGTATCTGCTTAAAAAGTGGAATGAAATTTTAGCTAAATATCCAATCAAAGAAAAGTTAGACTCTTATATCAATTTAGTTCGTAAGAAAGAAGAAGAGGAAGTCGAGGAAGAACTTTCTGGACAAATTCCATGGTTTGAAGTTAGACGAAGAGAGCAGGGCTTTGACGGAGATTTTGAAACTCCCGTAAGCGAGTTAGAAGAAGAGGTTACTTATGATGAGTCGCCAATTCGAGAAATTAAAAGCTCGCCTAGAACAAAGCCAACTAAACCAGAAATCGTAGAAAAGTTTGAATACAAATCGGTTATCACTGAACAAAAACCACGAGTCTCACCGCCACTTTATAAAGAAGAAATTAAAGTAGATCCAGTTCCTAAATTTAGATCTACACCAACGCAAATTATAAGTAAAATTACGCAGAATAATCCGCTAGAAGAGGAGATAACAGCAAGCAACCTGCAAGCTTATATTTCTACGAGCGCAGAACGTCGCGTTGTAGATCCGAATGATTTTCAGGATGAAGTAATGGATGCTGAGCCTATTACCGGTAGCCACGACGCACTTGATTCTCTTCCCGGTTTAATGTCAGATGACGAAGAAGTTCTTTCTGACGATTTACGTGATATAAAAACTTCTGAAGGTGATGTCAATGTAGATCTCTTTGGAAATAAAATCGAAGAAGGAAGGTCTGCTCCTAAACCAATTCGTAAACAATCTACTGTTCCTGATATCGTTCCCAAGAAAAATACAGAGTATTATTTATCTCATAGAATTTTAGCAAAAAAATCAGAAAAAAAATCAGATCCTCTTTTTAAACTAGAAGCAGAGAAATTAGGACTTCATATCCAAGAAATTATCAAGCAATACGGGTATGACTCAAAAGTGGTTTCTTATCAGCGGGGACCAATCATTACCCGCTATGAGCTTACTCCACCTCAAGGTGTTAAGCTCGGGCGCATAACGTCTCTTACTGATGAGTTAAAATTAAACTTAGCTGTAAAAAGTATTCGTATGGTCGCGCCAATTCCCGGTAAGTCTACCATAGGGATTGAAGTTCCAAACAAACATAGAGACGATGTATACCTAGGAGATATGCTCAAGGAATACAGCGCGTTAAACGCTACCAGGGATTTGAGTATTGTCATTGGCAAAGATAGTATTACCGGGGACAGCGTGTCTATTGATCTAAATAAACTTCCGCACTTACTTGTCGCTGGAACAACCGGTTCTGGAAAATCCGTTTCGATGAACTCAATGATTTGTTCACTCATCTTCACAAAATCTCCAGAGGATGTAAGATTTGTAATGATTGATCCGAAGATGGTAGAGTTAGCGTTATATGAGGATATACCGCATCTTCTTATGCCGGTGATTACTGATCCTAGAAAAGCAACTAAGGCACTTTCCTGGGCAGTGCAAGAAATGGAAGTTAGATACAATCTTGTTTCTGAATTGAAATGTAGAGATTTAAAATCTTATAATGAGAAAGTTGCCAACTCTTTAAAATTTTCAAAAGGGCGTTACCATCATATGCCTTATATTGTAATTTTTATAGATGAGCTTTCTGATTTGATGATGGTGTCTGGAAAAGAACTAGAGGACTACATAACACGTATTAGCCAGAAGTCGAGAGCTGTGGGAATTCATCTTGTAATGGCAACTCAGCGTCCATCAGTAGATGTAATCACGGGGCTAATCAAGGCTAACTGCCCGGCGCGTATGGCATTTCACGTAGCGCAAAAGACCGACTCTAAAATTATTTTGGATTACAGTGGAGCTGATGCACTTCTTGGAAAAGGGGACTTTTTATATAAATCTCCTACCTCGCCTGATTTACAGAGAATCCAGGCTCCTTATATTTCAGAGGATGAAATTGAACAAATTGTAAATGAATCTCGTAAATACGCGGACCCTGACTTTGTAGACATTAACTTAGATGAAGAATCCTTCCAAGAAGAATCCTCTGAAGAAGATGAAGCTTCTTTTGATGAAGCCTGGTTGATTGTTAAAACAGATCGAAAGGCTAGTGCTAGTTATCTGCAACGCCGTCTTCGTATTGGTTATAATAAAGCAGCGCGTCTCATGGAGCTCATGGAAGAGCGTGGCTATGTTGGTCCGCAGGTTGGATCTAAGCCGAGAGAGATATTGCGATAACTTTCAAAAACTCTCTCTTTCTAAATCCATTTTATATCTTTGACGCTCACTAATGTATTTAGACGTAAATGGAATTTCGATGCGAGTGCGGGTAATTCCGTTTTTGCACCCGATGCGAAAATCACTGGTAGGGATTCCTGCTTCTTTTAACATGAGGATACTTACGACTAGACCCAATCCTTCGCCTTCTGATTTATCTGAATTATCAATATGAAATTCGACGATACTCATGTATTTTTGACCAATGGCAAGTTTCTCACGTATTCTCTTTTCTTCTTCTTTGAATAATTGGCTATTATTTAATAGTTCAATCTTAACTCCATCGTAGGAATGGAATATATTGATAGTAATATCTAAGCCTTGTTTTCTTGCTAGTTCACAATAAGCAGGCAAATTATTATTAGTCACTTGTTTTTTGAAAAGCTTAGTAGCACTTTTATAATCAAATTCATCATAGATTCTAATATCTTTTTCTTGAAAGAATGCTTTTTTTGCATTTGCTTTGACTGCATTCATTGTTGATTCAAAGAGAGCGGTATAAACGGCAGTAAACAAACCTTCTCGGTTATAAAAAGTTAAAAGTTCTAGAATGGCAGAATAAATGTATTTTTGCGTAACATCATCTAAGGAATGTAAGGTAATTATAATCTGTGAGCCATCACTGAGGTGTTTCTTTAAAATTTCTGGTTCCACTAGTGATTAAATAATATATAGAAATAAACAATCAATTAAAAAAAATTTCGAAGAAAAAAATAGTTAAAATTGAAATGGGAATATTCAAATAAGATGCCAAGTAAATATTTTCTTTACTTGAAAAATAAAAGCCTTCTGGGTATGATCATTCATTATGAAAAACACTTTTATTGATTATAGAGTTCGATTTCTTAAAAAAATAAAGCTCTTTCGTGGTGTAAAATCTAGTACTCTGCGAAAAATTGCAAGTAGCCTCACTGAAAAAAAAATTCATAATAAGGATATCATTTATTTTACAGGTGAAATTTCCGAAAGTCTTTTTATCGTTCGCTATGGTGAAGTTCTAGTTCGGATTAACAATACCAAGTCCGTTTACCTTGGACCGGAGGAAATATTAGGGGAGGTGAGCGTTATTACAGGAATGCAGCATTCAAGCACTGCTTCAGCTTCTATGGATTGTCTTATCTTTGAGATAAACGGTGAGCTTTTTTTAAAGCTAGCTGAAAATGATAGAGTCTTATCTAAAAATTTAATGTCACTGGTTTCCGAGAGGTTTAGGGATAATCTTGTTATTCCCAAGCGGGCACTTCTACCACGAAGGCTTATTGCTCATGTGCAGATGGGAATTGGAAACAGGTTTCAAGAAGAAGTAAAAAAAGTCGCTCATGTTTGCGATGAAGCTATCCTGGGGAAAATAAAAATTATATCCTCAGAGGAATTCAAAAATCTTACTCAGGAAGAAATGCTCATAAAACTCAGCAGTCTGCGAGAGAAGACGCCTGTGCTACATGTTCGATTTAGTCATTCCGATCAAATCAGATCTTTTGAAAATGTAGTTATCCAGGCGGACTATATTATTTTTTATGAAAAGAGTATCGAATCCGGTTGGACAGAAAAAATTAATATTCTGCAATATTTGCAAAATTCATTACGCAATTATGAAGGACGGGTTATCCGATTTTTCCAAGAGAAGTCTGAATCCTTTCGAGGTGATGTAGAAAAAGAAAGAGTTTTCACGAATAAGGAATTTATGGCAAGATCAATTATGGCGCGTACACGTGGTTTAACCCTCGGTGGAGGAGGAGCGCGTGCTCTTGCGCATGTCGGTCTACTCAAAGTTCTAGAAAAAAATAAAATTCAATTTGATTATATTTCTGGCTCTTCTATGGGTGCGGTTATTGGTGCTTTATTTGCCCGCGGGGAATCTGCGGCTAATATTGAGTTGTTTGTGAAAAAGTATTTTGGTGGTCTCGATACTCCCTTTGATCCAACTCTACCGCTTATCTCTTTTTTTAAAGGTAAGAAGATGAAGAATATGCTCAGGGAAATTTTTGGAGATGAACGTATTGAGGATTCAAAGATTCCGTTTGTTACTTCGGCTATTGATCTTCATGCAGGAGAAGAATATATTTTTGATAAAGGTCCTCTTTGGGAGGCACTTCTTTGTACCATGAGTTTACCGGTTGTCTTCCCGCCCGTGTTTATGGGAGAAAGACTTTTAATTGACGGTGGTGTTTTGAATAATGTTCCAGACGATTTAATTCGAAAAAAAGGTGCTGATAAAATTCTAAGTGTAAACGTCTCCCCATTAAAAGATAAAAGCATTTACCAATTGCTTGATGATAAAGCGAAGTCTGGAAAATCTTTTCTTAGAAGTCTATGGGAATATATCAAGTATCCGCCAATTCTAAAAATTATGGGTCGTGCTAGTATGCTAGAAGGGCGCGAAATTACAAAAGCAAAAATGTCCCGCATGGATTTGTTTTTGCACTTTCACTTAGAAGAGTTTAACCTTTTCGATTTTAGTCTCTACAAGGAAATCATTGATAAAGGTGAGTCCGAGGCTGAGAAAAATTTTCCGGAAATCAAAAAACTATTTATCCCTGAATGAAGCTAAGAAACTGATTACAACAATAAGATTGCCACGGAGGTAATGAGTCATAGAGAGATTTTGGCAGTTGCGCTCTGTGACTCTGTGGCAAAATAGGTACCTTCTATTTCATTAAAAATTCCTAATTGTATATGGATTTGTCTTAACAATTTACTTAGCTTTTAAAGTATTGTTTTATTGATAGGTAAACTATGCTTTTAGCGATTTGGAATTTCCTAATGAAAACAGTTCTATTACAAAATCAGTCGATTATATCGAAAAATCTTTTTTCTAAGTGTAAAACCACTATGTTTTGCCTAATTCTAAGTTTTTTTTCTTTCAATTCTTTATTTTCTCAGGCTCATAATTGGAATTCTCCTTCTGAGGTTGTCAAAAATGTGAAGAAGAAATTTGCCGAAATGAAATCTTATACAGCCGATTTTAAAATTCAAACAGTAAATAATAAGAAGACAAGTAATATGAAAGGTAAAGCTACCTACAAATCGCCTGGCAAAATTCGTTATGAATTTGCTGAACCGGACGGTGATTTGATTGTCTCCGACGGAAAGACACTTTGGATTTATATAAAAAAAATCAATGCAGTAGGCAAGCAAGACTTAGAAATAAATAAACAAAATACTTCGGGTGAGCCGATTTTTCAGTCTGCTTCTCCAGCAGGCTTAAACCGACTTTTTAGAAAATACCATTATAAATTTGATACGATTTCACAACCTAGAAATGCGAATAATGATGGTAAGTCTTATTTTGTTTTGTCTCTAGAACAACGAGAGAAGATCGGCGGTTTTGAAAATATGTTACTTTACATAGATGCAGAAACGTATTTAGTAAAAAAAACTATCGCGACTGATTCACGTGGAAAGCAAACCACGATTGAATTTGTAAATATGATTCTTGATCCAGAGGTGGAAGATGGAACTTTTAATTATCATATCAGTGGAAATTCTAAAATTGTAAATAATCCTTTAGTAAGCGATAATCAATAAAATATCTGTTTGGAGATTTCAGTGAGTAGTAATAAAAGAGTTGGACAAATTCTAAGAGAAGTGAGAGAGGAAAAAAATCTTTCCGTAAAAGATGTTTCCCGAGATACAAATATCGCAATCAAATTTGTGATTGCATTGGAAAATGAGGATTATGCGCAGTTTCCAGCAGAGACCTTTACGATTGGTTTTTTGAAAAACTATTCCGATTATTTGAAATTGGACACAGCAGGGATGATGAATCTCTACAGGGGCGAACAACTCGTTGAGTCACAACAACCCCTCGAAGAATTAACGAAGCCAACGGTTAAAATGATTGCGCTCGAGTTAAAAACGAATAAACTATTACCAATTGGAATTCTTTTAGGCGCATTTCTGGCAGTTGGACTTGTTTTTTATTTTACTGATTCAAGTGATTCATCTAGCTCGGAGTCTACTACAACAGAAACCCGTGAAACAACAAATCCTGTCAACCCTTCCTTGATTCCTGAAATTTCTTTTATTTCTCAATCGGTTCCCGAAAACTCAAGTGTGCCATTTACCCTTACCCCCGAGCAAGGGTTTACGTTCAGTGTAAATAATCAGCAATGTAAAATATTTATCAAGGGCGTTAAGAAGGTGGATGGAGAAAATTTTGCTACCATCGGGTTTAATATTTTTCCTGAAAAAAAAGTTTATACCTTTGATTCAAAAGTAGGAACCGAGTCTATTCTAAGTTATAATAACCCGGAGCTAACATCTCTTCGTCGCGAAATTAAAATTGTAACGCAGGCTGTGACTGATAATTCTGCAAAAATAATGGTCCGCCTGAGTGGAGAAGCAAAACCGGATAGTAATAATAAACCGATAGGCGATGTTCCTATTCAAGTTACCCTTTATTTTACTCGCTCTAGTTATGTTGAATTTATTATAGATGGTCAGACCGGCGAACGCGGGTTAGTCTCATCTGGAGAAACCAAACAACTCGAAGCGCGTGATAGACTCGAAATCAAAGTAGGGGATGGCGGTGCTGTTGAGATGATTCAGAATGGAAAAGAAAAAGTAAAGCTGGGGCGTCCAGGTAGACTTGCTAAGAAAATTTTCTTAAAAGCTCCTAGTCCTTATGACAACACACAATTTATTATTAAAGAGCTTGGAGAATAAGCTTGAAATCTAGCTTGAAGGAAAAAAAAGAATCGACTACTAAATCTTTCTACATCACTACATTAGGATGTCCAAAGAATACTGCAGATTCTTTGCATATGGAAAAGTCTCTCTTAGAAGAGGGGCTTACTCCCGCTTTGTCTCCTGAAGAAAGCGATTTTCATTTAATCAATACTTGCACATTTATTCAATCGGCAACAGAAGAAACAATTGATACGATTTTAACAGCAGGAAAAATTAAGAGGCAAGCAGAACAGAGGCTAGTCGTTGTTGGCTGCTTTGCAGAACGTTATCCGAAAGAGATCAGGGGCGATATGCCTGAAGTCGATTTAGTTTTTGGAACCGGTCGTTATAGCCAGGCAGGAAAAATTATTAAGGAACAATTCCCTCAGGACTTTGTAAACTTTGCGGACGTAAATGTATCCTTACTAAATCGTGATAACTTTATCTCTTCGTTTAATTCTCCAAAACCGTATGCATTTATTAAAGTATCCGATGGTTGTAATAGAGGTTGCCATTTTTGTATTATTCCTAAACTCAGAGGGGAATTTCGCGATCAGCCAGAAGATAAAATCTACGAAGATAGTCTACTAGCTGTTAAGCGCGGCTCTAAAGAAATTTGCATAGTATCACAGGACACTGTATTTTATGGACGAGATACGGATAAACTAAAAGATTTGCTCAATCGAATTACAGAAATTGACGGACTTGAAATTTTGCGTCTACTCTATCTTTACCCCGACAAAAAAACCGAGAAGCTAATTGATTTATTTTTGTCGAATGCAAAGATTGCTCCTTATTTGGAGTCTCCTATTCAACATGTTTCAGAAAGAGTTCTTAAATCTATGAATCGCACCGGTTCGTATTCATTTTTTAGAGATTTATTTGGAAAAGCCCGTCAAGTAAAAGATTTAGAAATCAGAACTTCACTCATCATGGGCTACCCGGGAGAAACCGCTGCCGACGTGGATGAAGTATTACGATTTATCGAAGAAGTAAAACCGGAAAAGCTTGCCTTATTTGCATTCTCTCCGCAAGAAGGAACCAAAGCAGGTGAGTTGAAAATGGATGTGAATAAAAAAGAAGCTGCTCGCCGCGTGAACTTAGTTCGCAATGCACACCTCAAAGTTTTAAAAGACATTCATCTTTCTAGAATTGGAAAAGTATATCCTGCTATTGTTGACAGCATTGAAAATGGAATTGCGGAAGTAAGGCGTTTTCAGGATGCACCGGAAATTGACGAGACAGTATATGTCCCAACTACAAGTTTACAAGTAGGGCAAATTGGAAGAGTAAAGATTAATTCGTTTTCTGAGTATGATATGGATGGAGTTTGGGAATCGTAATTTTATGTTTAAGGCTAATTTTAATTTACCTAATATTCTAACTGTTCTTCGAGTTTTATTAGTTCCTTTCTTTATTTATTTCTTATTTCAAGACGATTTTTTTTTTAGATTATACGCACTGATTGTTTTCGTTCTTGCCTCTTTTACTGATTTGATTGACGGCTATCTTGCGCGCAAATGGAAGCAGGAAACTGAGTTTGGAAAATTTCTAGATCCACTCGCCGATAAGATACTCGTTGTTAGCTCCTTTCTTACTTTTATATTACTCGATGAGCAAATTGAACTCTGGATGGTTTTACTGATTATCTTTCGAGATATGCTTATTACTTCTCTACGCTGGCTTGCGATTCGTTCTGGGACGTCGCTTCATACTACGATGATGGGAAAAATTAAAACAACATTCCAGATGGGGGCAATCTTTGTTATCCTCGTTTTATTTATCGCTGTATCTACTAAGCAAAGAAATGCTATTAATCAAATGTATGAACAGGGGCAAATGGTCGGTAAATCCGGTTATCAAGTAGCCTATGAAAATTATACTACGTTTATGAAAAGCCCGCAGGAGTTTACGATGAATAACTTCAACTGGTTAGATTCTGCTGCTACTTTTGTGCCTTATTATGTTATGTTAATCACTACTTTTGTGACTGTATTATCTGGACTGCGATATATATTTACAAATTATGAATTACTCAATCCTTTTACCATTTTAAAACTCATAAGGAGAAAAAAATGAATCTTACATCAATCCTTCAGAAATCTGTCGCCGGAAATTCTATTAGCGAAGAAGAAGCATATTTTTTTATGATCTCTATTATGAATGGGGATGTGAGCGATATTTTACTTGCCTCCTTTTTAACTTCTATTCGTATGAGAGTTGAGACTGCGGACGAGCTAGTTGGTTTTGTTCGCGCAATGAGAGAATCTTGCGTGAAGCCAAATGAAAAATTTAATTTTGATTACCTGGATACCTGCGGAACTGGCGGAGACGAAAAGCGATCTATCAACATATCTACATTATCCGCTCTAACGCTTGGATCACTTGGTATCAAAATCGCCAAGCACGGCAATCGGTCAGTATCCTCTCTTTGTGGTTCAAGTGATTTGCTTTCTGCGCTGGATTATAATGTTACTGTTTCCCATGCAGAGGCAGAGAAGAGACTCTTAGAAAAAGGATTTACTTTCTTGTTTGCTCCACACTGGCATCCGTCTATGAAGTTTGCAGTAGAAACTCGCAAGCAATTGGGTTTTAGAACAGTATTTAATATTTTAGGACCTATGAGTAATCCATTTAGTCCTCCGTTTCAAATTCTGGGAGTATATGCGCCGGAGTTATTACCTAAGGTGATGCATGTATTGACACGACTTGGAACGAAAGCGGCTATTGTCTGTAATTCGGTGGATGGATTTGATGAGTTTTCGATTTTTGCGGATACTAAGTATTTGCTTTATCAAAACGGAGAAGTCTCGGAGCATCTATTTAGTCCTGACTCTTTAGGTTTAGAAAATCTTAAAGACGAAGAAATTTTCTGCAAGACTAAAGAAGAAGCTGTAAGTCTGTCTCAGAAAATTCTCGCAGGAGAAATTATCACGGGCAGTTATGCTGTTGCACTCAATAGCGGAGCAGGGCTTTTCTTACTGGGAAAAGTGGGTAGTATAAAAGAAGGTTTTCAAACTGCATTAGCAGAGCTTAAAACTGGAAAGGTTTTAGAATACTTTCAGAATTTAAAAAATTAATGACTGACATTTAGGAAAAATGAAAGTGGTAATACTGGCTTTTGTGAAAAAACTCTTTTCCTAATCCCAAAATAAAAAGGACCTTAGAATGTATTTAATAGCAACTATGCAAGTTTTCTTATTTTTAGCGCAAGAAGGAGCCGATACAAAATCTTCTCTGTCTGCCCTGATTTTATTTCCGATAATGTTAGTAATCATGTATTTTCTTGTGATTTCGCCTCAAAGAAAAGAAGAAAAAAATAAAAAGGCTATGATAGCAGCATTAGTAAAAGGCGATTCAGTTGTGACTTCTAGCGGAATTCATGGTAAAGTGGTAGAATTTAAAGACAATAATGAATCTGTTGTTTTGAATGTTGCGAAAGATACGAATATTACATTTAGTGCGAATACTATTTTAAAGAAAAAAGCTTGATATATGAGAACTCCTCTTCCTAATCAAAAATTGAATACGAGTAAAGATACTGGTAAATTTTTTACTCAGTTTAAAAAGAGTATTCGATTTACTTTTATTTTTTTTGTAAGTTTAGCGATCACATTTAGTAATTATGCACAAGATGATGACTCTGACTTTTTAGATAAAGTATTAGAAGAGAAAACAAAAAAATCTGATGGTAAGAAAGTAGCTAACCAAACTCAGCCCGTCCAACCAGGACTAAAAGACAAAAAGAAAAAAGGCGGGAAGAATGGAAAAAAGACTCCTAAGACCGCTTCAAAATTTGATCCCAATAAACGACCGACTAGACCTTCTCTTCCAATTGCTAATCCATCTGAAGCGGCTAATTCGACTAATCCCTCGTCACAACAATTAAATAATAATAAATTAAATCTTGAATATTGGATGCATGAAGAATTGACAATGAATCCGGAAAATATTCCAGGGCTCGTACCGCAGACAGCGCAAAACAATTCTAACCCGTCAAATACTGTTAGCAATAACACTACTGAAAAACCAATCGAGAAAAAAAATCCAGATAAACCGATTGAGAAAGAAAAAGAAACAAAACCAAACGCATTTATTACTTTTTTAAACGAATACAAAAAAATCATCTTTATATTTGCCGCTATTATAATTTTCGCAATCTACCGACTCAGGTATGTAGGTCCGCGGGATTATAATAATTCCGGTAGAATATTTAGCAAATTCAGAAACAAATAAATAACAAACGTAGGAGTTAGAATTGAAATCTTCATCCTGGGTACTACTACCCATAACAATTTTACTATTATCTCTCGTGATTTTATACCCAAATTTTGCGGTGAGAGAATTAGAGTTACACATTAGCCCCGCTGTAACAAGCATGACTGATGTAGACAAAAAAAATCTTTTAGATAGGTTCCAAGATAAATGGAAATCTGAATATAATACACAAAATACTTTAAAAGTGGAACCAGATCCGTCTCTTGGTCTTCCAAAAGATAATTTCTTTTTGGTGACCGGACGATTTATTACATCAGCAAAGATTAACCAAATCTCTCAGGAAAATATCAATTTGTTCCTCGAGTCAAAAAATAATTTGCGCCCGACTGCAATTGAGAAATTTCTTAAGAATGGAAAATCAATGACGATTAAATTAGGTCTTGATTTGCAAGGTGGAATGCGCGTTGTGATGAAGGGAGATTTTGAAAATTATGTTTCTAAACTCCGCGATATTTATTCTAAAGAAATTTCTGATCTTAAAGCAACGTTAGCCGCAGCAGATAAATCTAAAGAAGAAAAAGATAAAGCTACTTCCAGGTTAAAAGACATTGAAGAGAGTTTTATCTTAACTGAGTCTAGAAAAATTATTGAACTAGAAAAAGCGAAGCTAATCATTGATAACCGCTTGACAAACCAAAACCTCACAGAGCCGCAAGTTCGTATACAAAAAGACCAGGATTCTATTGAAGTCTCTTTACCCGGTGTTGCTAACTCTTCTCAGATATTAGAAATTTTACAAAACACGGAAACAGTTGAATACCGTTTAGAAGAGCCTCAAGGACAAGGAAATTTTTCCGGACTCATTGAAAAAGCAGAACAAGAGTTAATGGCTCAAAATAAACGGGAAGAAACGGAAATTGTGCAGTTTCAAAAAATTGTAGCAAGTCGTCCTGGAAAAAAAGTGAGAGATGATTTTCTTTTTAAAATGGAAGAAAAGTATAAAATTCCTAGAGACAAATACAAGTTATACGCATATTACGCGAGAGGGAATAAGCCTAATTCTCCTCTTCTTCCAAGAAGATTTATTGTTCTCGAAAAAGCAATTGCGCTTTCTGGAAATGATTTAACAGACGCAAGACCTTCTTTTAATTCTAATAATTATGGTTGGACGGTTTCTTTTTCTTTAACTCCAGCCGGAACAGAAAAATTTCTAGAAGTCACAAAGAATAATAAGGGAAGAAATCTTTCTATTATCTGGGGTGACCAAGTAATTTCTAACCCAACAATCAATGAGCCGATTGCGGGCGGACATGCTGAAATTTCAGGAAGCTTTAACCAGGAAGATGCGATTCAACTTTCTAATATTATTAGTGAAGGCGCACTTCCAATTCCACTTTCTGTTTTGGAAATGAGATTTATTGGACCGACACTTGGTATCGAATCAATTGAAGTAGGTTTGAAGTCGGTGATGTGGGGGTTTATGTTCGTAATCCTCTATATGATATTCTATTATAAATTAGCCGGGCTAGTGGCAAATATATCATTAGTTGTAAATTTATTTATTCTTATGGGTCTTCTTTCGTTAATGGATTTCACATTGACCCTTCCAGGTTTTGCTGGTATCATTTTGACAGTTGGTATGGCTGTCGATGCTAACGTAATTATCTATGAGAGAATCAAAGAAGAGTTAGTTGCCGGTAAGCCGCTACCTGTTGCAGTGACTCAGGGTTTTGAAAATGCTTTCTGGACAATCTTTGATAGTAATATCACTACTCTTATTTCGGGGATACTCATGATTCGTCTCGGGAATGGACCTATTAAAGGTTTTGCTATTACTCTTTGTTGGGGTATTATTACATCTATGTTCACATCATTATTACTGAGTAGAGTATTACTTAATATCTTGGTGAACGATATTGGAATTAAGAAGCTAAGACTTGGCTTTAGAAAATACGAGGTGAAAAATGTTTAATTTTAATTTTTCTAAATATAAATACCTTTCGATTGGACTCTCAACTGTTTGCATTATTGCAGGGTTCATTTATACATTTGCTGTGCATAAGGGTTTTGCTCACTCTCTTGATTTTAATGGGGGATTACGCGCAGTAGTCGTTCTTGATAAAAGTCTTGGTCGTGGGGACATTGAAAAATTTTTCAAAGAAAAAGAAATCGAGGCAATTGTCATTCAGTTGGACAAAGAAAAAAACCACTACCAGATTGATATAGGTCTTGGTGCGGTTCCTAAAATTGAAGAATACAATAATGTTAATAAACCAAAGGCTACGGAGACGGTTGTCGCCAAATCAAGAGTAACCATTGACGAATTGATTTTTATGCTTACGCATGGGTTTAAGATTTCAGATGATAGAATCCTGAGCGCGGATCAGGTGGGAGCAGTTGTGGGGGGAGAGTTGACATCTACAGGGATTACCCTTCTATTTTCAACGCTTGCGATTATGACTGTTTATTTGAGTTTTAGATTTCAGTTCAAGTTTGCGCTTGCAGCATCGGCAGCGTTAATTCATGATTTGCTTTTCGCACTTGCTGTTATCGGTGTGTTTCAAATTAAACCGAGTGTGCCAATCATTGCAGCTCTTCTTACTCTTTTTGGATATTCCATCAATGATACAATTGTGATTTTTGATAGAATCCGAGAGAATTCAAATTCAAAGGTAAAAGTTTCTACAGCGACTATGATCAATATGTCTATCAATCAGACACTTGGACGAACGATTAACACCTCGTTTACTACTTTGATTTCGATTGTTGCGCTTATCATTGGCGGTGCTGTTGAACTTTATGACTTTGCATTTGTCCTAACATTTGGAATTATCATAGGAACTTACTCTTCCATTTTCATCGCATCTCCTATTATTGAAATTTACAATATGGTATTTCATAAGGATACGATTTAGTTTTTTTAGTAGGGGCTGTGTAAAAACAAAAGAAAAGTATCACATTATGTTGCTTCCCAAAGAAGCAACATTGAGTTGAGCCCCAGAGAACGCAAAGGGGCTTGATTTCACTAACGCTATTGACTCGTTTCTTTGCGCCTTCGCGGCTTTGCGTGAAAAAAAACTTTTACACAGCCCCCTACTTTTGTCGCATGCAATACCCTCCTTATTTTAATCTCATTCTCGAATCTCTAAAGCAACTATCGTTTCAGGCGATGGGTTATTCCTCTCCAAACCCTCCGGTAGCTTGTGTGATTACAGACTTAGATGGAAATATTTTAAGTGAAGGACATACTCAGAGAATAGGAGAGAATCATGCTGAAAGAGAGGCATATGAGAATTTTGCGCTAAAATTTCCTGATTCAAATAAAATTCCCCCTCATTTAGTCTTTGTAACACTTGAACCATGCACGCATTTCGGAAAAACCCCTCCTTGTATAGATTTACTTTTAGAGTATAAACCAATTTGTGTTTACTATGGATTATCCGATCCAAACCCACTGGTAAAAAAAAGGGACGGATTATTAGAATGTAGAAATGCGGGAATTAAAGTCATTCAAAGCCCGGAGATTTCTTCTATTGGAAAAGTGTTTTTATCTGGTTTTATTTCTAAAATAGAGAAAAGTAAACCACAGATTTTTATCAAGTCTGCCCTTTCAAAGGAAGGTTATTATGCAGATTTGGCGAGGTCTAAGCTCTCCCTTTCTAATCCTTTTTCAAATCAAATTACACAGATGCTGCGCGCTAAACTCGATGCAATTATTGTTGGTCCTGTAACGGTTTATGTAGATTATCCGGGACTTGACTTTAGAGGATTTGATTTGACGACTCTTGATTTGAAAAAAACGTCCGAGAATGATCTGAAACAATTTTCAGATGAGAAAAATATATTTACGGAAAGCTTATTTCAAAGTGTCTCCAATCCTAAGTTTCTGGATTGGCATAATTCACATTTGAGTAAATACCAGCCATTTAGAGTGTTTGTCCTGAGTTTAAAAAGAATTCCAGACCAAGGCTTTTTTCAAAAGCAAAAATTGCTGAGCGAGAAATTAAAAAGTAAAAAATCATTATTCTTTCTTTTGGATTTTGACCTGAACAATTCTTCTCATAAAAGTTTATATGCCAAGATGCAAGAGGCTTCTTCCGAGTTGCCGGTAATTGTGTCAGATCGTTCAGAGCTTTCCGACGTAATGTTTTCAACGTTTTCTCATTTATCTTTAAATACTATTCTGGTAGAAGGTGGAAACTTACTATACAGAATGTTTGCAGAAAGATTAAATAAAGAGGATTTAATCTATTTCATCCGCACAGAGTCTTCGATTGCTGCTGGAATTTCACCAGATATAGATCTTCTAAGTAAAAAAAAAATATATGAAAAAAAAATAGATACTGATACTTGGGAAGTATACGGAGAATAAAAATGTTTACAGGATTAATTGAGACAACTGGGATTATAAAAGAAAAGACAGTCACGAATGATGGAATGATTTTTCAGGTAGAGGCATTTTTAGAAAACAATGATTTGAAATTAGGCGATTCGATTTCGATTAACGGTGCCTGTCAAACTGTGACGGAGTTAAATACTGATAAGTCGCTCTTTAAATATTATTCGTCTTATAAGACGCTCGAATTAACTAATTTTAAAAGTTTGGAAATAGGAAGTAGAGTAAACTTAGAGAGATCAGTTACTTATGGAGCTAGGATGGGAGGGCATCTAGTTCAGGGACATGTTGACGGCGTTGGAGTAGTTACTAAACGTTATGCGAAGGACGGAGGCGCTGTAGAAGTTTTTGAAATTCAAGTTCCTGAAGAATTATGTAAATATGTAGTAGAGAGAGGAAGTGTAGCCATTGATGGAATTTCTCTAACCGTAGTATCGATGGTAAACGAGACTTTAGAACTTGTGCTAATTCCTGAAACGATTCAGAAAACAAATGCAAATGAGTGGACGAGCGGCAAAATCGTAAATATAGAAACCGATATTATCGCTCGATATGTAGAAAAAATGTTCCGCAAGTAATTCTATTTTAGCGGGTGCTACCGATTACCCGCATTCGTAATGTAATTTATCTTTTACCAAGTAGTTCATCTATATCAGAATCGTCTTTGTCTTCAAATTTATTTTTAAATTCATCGTTAGTCATGATTTGGAAAAATAAATCTAACTTTGCTAATTTGAAAACATTCAGAATCATAGGCTTAAGTCCAACTAGAATAAGCACTCCTTTCTGATTCTTAATGCTATTGAGTGATTTAATCAGACACCCAATGCCAGAAGAGTCGATGTAATCTAATTTATTCATATCAATAGCAAGAGTTCCAGGCTTTGATTCCAATTGTTTATTGTAGAGAGTTTCAAATTCCTCTGTGTTTTCTATGTCAAACTTTCCATATATTTCTATAACTTTGACATTACCTATATTATTTAACTTTAGCTCCATTCCTGTATATCCTTTCAGTAAATCAGCTTTAAAAAACTAACTTATTTGACTAACCATAATTATTACAGATAGAAAATCAATAGGTTTTTTTTATAGTTCAAAACTCTTTACTTTAGGGCATGGTTAAAGTATGATACAACCAATTGAGAAGGCAATCGAAGAAATCAAGTCAGGAAAAATGATCATTCTTGTAGATTCAGAGGATAGAGAAAATGAGGGAGACCTAGTAATTGCGGCAGAATTTGCAGATAAAAATGCAATCAATTTCATGGCGACGCATGGTAGAGGTCTTATTTGCATTCCTATGACTGAGGAAAGATTGGCAAAGCTTGAACTAGTTAGAATGGTAGCCTCAGGAGGAGATCATCATGGAACAGCTTTTACAGTGTCGGTTGATGCCAAAAAGGATGTTACTACTGGAATATCTGCAGGTGACAGGGCAAGAACAATCGCCGCACTCATTAATGAATCAACAAGACCAGATGACTTAATGCGACCCGGACATTTGTTTCCCTTACAAGC
>JANMOF010000170.1:0-4976 GCA_031368925.1 Leptospiraceae bacterium | reverse complement strand
GACTCTATTTTAAACTCTTTTGTGTATACTCTCATCTTGGTCTCCTTTCGGAAACCTAAATTCGTGTCCACTTTTTATGCAGTAGTCCATTAAGAGCAAAGTCCCCCTCGGAAAATTCCCCGGTCCCGAAGATGTTGTCGGTCCTGTTCTATTTCTCGCAAGTCCTGCGGCAGAAATGATTACTGGCTCTACTATTACTGTCGATGGCGGGGAAGCACTCAAGGTGATGTTTGGGGATTTGGTAGAGAAATTTCGTCCGAGGAAGGGAGATGCGGGTGATATTGATTAGCCTTTTAAAGATTACCACCTATTCGAGCGAATGAGCGAGAATCGGCTTGAGCCACGTCATCCGTAAGACGTGAGCGCAAGAGATGGGAGACACAGATGGACACCGATAAAAGATACGATGGGGTATGAATACAGGTTGGATATTTAAGTCCTTCAGTTCTATGGACAGTTTGGGATAATGTGGAGTATTCCCCTTTTTGAAATGGGATAGTAACAGTGTTTGTCGGTAGGAGTTGGCGGTCACTGAGTGATTTTCGCAGTTGCTCGCGAAAATTGTATCGAATAGTATAAGCCTGACGATAGAGGATAAGGTTTATTCTTAGAAATGCCTTTGCACTTTCATTCATGAATCAAATTTTAAATATGGTTATCATTTATAAAAATATTATTTAAACAAATAATCCTGTGGACAGCGTAAGGGTAATATGATACTAGTCTTGATAACCAATATACTCAAATACTTTTCAAGGTTCACATAAGGATTAATATGCCATTATTTCAAAGAGAAAAGCAAAAGTTAACATTAATTAAACCGAGAAAATTTTCTAATGAAAAAGAGCTTCAAACACTTGTTGAAAATAACCTTGGCGAAATATTCAATTGTAAACTCGTAGCAACGGAATTTTCTACCGGACCGGTACATAGCGGTCGAATTGATACACTTGCCATATCAGAAGAGAATAATCCTGTAATAATTGAATATAAAGTTGTTGAGTCTTCCCAATTAATCAATCAAAGCCTTTATTATTTATCCTGGATAAGCGACCATCGAGGCGACTTTGAAATAGCCGTCCAAAGAGTATTTAAAGATAAAAAAATCCAAATTGATTGGTCAAGTGTAAGAGTAATTTGCATTGCTCCCGAATACAAAAAATATGATTTGCATGCTGTTCAGATGATGGGTTCTAATCTAGAGCTATGGCAATACAGAAATTATGAAAATGGAATTGTTTTTTTTGAAGAAGTGTATAAGAAATCGATTATTTCATCACCTGAAAATATAGGAACAAAAAATCCAGTAATGGTTGAGGCAGGAAAAAAAGCTGCGATTACAAAGGCAACAGGCGTTTATAATTTTGAACAGCATATAAATAAAATCGAGTCAGGTAAAAGAGAATTAGTATTAGCCTTACAAGAATATATCCTAAGTATAGACGAATCAATTGAAGAGGCACCAAAAAAATTATACGTCGCTTATAAGATTAGTCAGAATTTTGTATGTATGGAAGTTCATAAGAATAAGGTTTTATTGTATTTAAAAATAAATCCAGATACCATTAAAGGGCTACCCAAAAATGCAAGAGATGTCAGAGGAATAGGTCATTTCGGTACAGGAGATTTAGAAATCAATATTAGCAACTTAAAAGATGTAGAAACTGCAAAGGAGTATATTGCAATAGCATATAATAATATTGGTGGAAACTAGATTGAAACAGCAGGCTATAATGGAGTAACCGCTATTGGAGTGAGCTATATTAGCGTGATCGTTTCAAAGCAACAATGAGAAGAGCGTTGGTAGCGTTATAAGTTACTTGGAAAAATTGAATGGAAAATAAATACGGATTATCGAGAACAATCCCAAAAAAAATTCAAAAAAGAATTAGGCTATAGTTGTTTATTCTGCAATTCACCCATTATTGATTTCCATCATGTTAATCCAAAATATTTTGAAGCAACCGAACATGATGCGGATAAAATCGTAATTTTATGCCCAAATCATCATCGGATGGCAGGAGCTAATCTTTTGAGTGATGAGGATATCGGATTAAAGAAACGAATCAGGAAAGAGAGCCCTAAAACTAAAATGGAAATTGAATTGCAGCGATTTCATGCGCCGTATACATTTTCATTGGGAGGAATCATTGCGTATGGAAATAATCTAGCAATAATAATAGATTCCTTTATAGATTTTACTTTCAAATTAAATAGTGACCAATTACCTGAAATTAATCTGAAAATATTTGATTCAAAGCATTCGATTATTTTGGAAATCGAAAACAATATTATAAGATTCATTCCAGATGATCTGGAATTTCGATTCACAACCAATAGAGCTTTATTTAAATCAAAAGCAAGCAAATATGCTTTCGAAATAGTTTTCGTTCCACCTAAAGGAATATTCATAAAAAATATTCATGTAGATTTGGATGAATTTAAACTTGAATCTAATCTTTTTAAAGGATATATCAAGTTATCCTCAAGTTCTGGAATAAATTTAGACTTGGTAGATTATCTAATAATTAATCGAGGAGGAATAAACTATGTAAAAACAGAAAATGAGGCAGCGACCTTTGAAAAAGGAACAGTTTTTTTACCAATTAATCGCAAACTCTTAAAACAAATTGAGAAGCTAGGAAAATATGATATTACTTCATTAGTAGAAACATCCTCTAACAACGATTACACAAAAAAAATTTTATCATTCCTAGATAATAATGCCTAACAATTTAGTAAAGAAATCTTCGAGCTAATTACAAAGTCTGAGAATATCAGTAAAGAACTTAAAGAAGTGATAACCAACATACCCGAAAAAAAGAATTGATATTTTACAATAATCCGTTTTAGTAAGAACAAGGAATTCAAAATGACACTAAAAGCAAAAATTGTTGAAGAGATAGAGCAAGTAGATCCTGTTCAATTGCATTTAATTTATGAATTGATTGTGAGTTTGCAAAATTCTAAGCGGGTTAAAAATACATCCCCAATTCCCAATGCACATCTAAAGGTTAGGTCTGCTTTGAAGTCCATTCCTGGTAGTCTCTCCAAAGATATTGCACAATCTAGAGAGGATAGATTTTGAATTTATTTTTTGATACTTCGTCTCTTGTAAAATATTTTTATGAAGAAGAAGGAACGGATATAGTTACTTCACTCATTGCAAGCGATAAAAGCCTTTTACATTTTATTCAATCAATTAATATAAATCATTTAGAAGTAAACTAACCTTCCTTTAAATTTACCTCTAAAAAAAATCTAACAAGCATGCGCATTGAATATCTCACTTCCCTTTCGGAAAATACTCAATATGCATATCACCTTCTCGACCAAAGTAGATAACTCGTTTGCCGGCGAGATAAGCGATGTAATAGACGCAGCCTGCTTGAATAACTTCATTAGAAAAAGTATTATAATCTATTTCTCCTGCTTGGATTCTTTTGATGGTGCTTTTGACTTTATCCGCTGAAAATTCTTTTGCGGGCGTTGGGAATTTATGTGGGACTGCTTCTACATGACTCTCACCGTTTGGTAGGTAATAGCGATTTTCCGATCGGATATAATCTACATGGTAAGACTCAATGCCTTCGTTTAGTAAGGACCCCACAACTTGCGGAAAAGTAATCTTACCCTCATGGGTTAGTGTGATTACTTCTTTAATTTTTTGGGTATTCATAGTTTGCTCCTTTATTCTACTGGGAATTTTGTTAATTTGTTTAAATCGGCGGTTTTGATTAAAATCTCTGTTAGCTTCTTTCGTTCTTCTTTTGTTAACACAGAAAAATATTCTTCGTCGTTCTCATCTGCTAACTTCGCAAGCTTAGGAATCAATTGCTTTGCTTCATTGGTAAGTTTTAATTCCTGGTATCTACGATCATCAATCGATTCTTTTCTTGTGACTAATTTTTTTGTCAGTAAACGGTCTATTAGTTTTGATATAGCACCGCGGGTCATTCCGGTTATTTCTGCGATTTGACTCGGGGAAATTGTATCTCCCCCTTCCTGCATTTCTCTAATCACCACCCATTCAGCAACCGTCACTCCACTATTTTCTAGCTTTCGCGCAAAAGAATGAGAAACATTGTTTGATACAATCCTCATCCAAAAACCTATATGCTTTTTTAGATTGCTAATCTTTGGTTTCATAAAATCAATATAGTTTCCATGGAAACTATTGTCAAGGAAATTAATTTTATTTTTTCAGGAGATATAGGTTTTTAAAATGGAGAAAAATGAAATCTTACTTAGCTTAATTCCTATCTCCCACACAATAACTTCATCACAACGCTACAACAAAGCTCATCGCGTTGATTGATGATACGACCAGTCCAAGTTAACACCCCGCGCTTTTCATCTTTAGCGTCTATCGCAGTTACTTCGCCTTCAAACCGTATCGTATCTCCAATCTTTACCGGCGCAGTAAAACGCACGGATTCCATTCCATAGAATGCAATAAACGATTCTGGTAAAAAATAATTTGGACCGAGACGATACGGTAATGCGGTTCCAACGGCTAACACCAACATGCCGTGGGCAATGCGCTCTCCGAACTTTGTCTTTTCTGCATAGGTAATATCTGTATGCAACGGATGATAATCGCCAGACAAGCCTGCGAATGAAGTAATATCGGATTCGGTAATTGTTCGTCCTGGTGTGATAAACTTTTCTCCGATTGTGTAGTCGTCTAACGTTAGTTTCTCATTCATTGTTCTTTTCCTTCAAAGCCTTGCGGATAAAACCATTTTAAGACATTAAAGCTAATAGACTAAAATCTAAAACTATATTCAAAGACATAAGAGCTTCCAATGTTTGTTGTGCCCATGTTTGGATTAGTACTACGATCGGGAAGTATATAGGCTTTAAACTGATAGTTTTTTTCGTAGTTGTTCGCAGAAGTAGGTTTTTGAATCGGACCTGTAAAAAAATAGGCATCAATTAGATTGATTAAATAAATTCCAACAAGAGCGAGTGAT
>JANMOF010000128.1:0-10828 GCA_031368925.1 Leptospiraceae bacterium | reverse complement strand
ATCAACTGGATCTCACAGGTATTCGCGCCATTGTTCACCACCACGGTTTCGCCGATCGCACAGCGATCGCCCAGCATTTTTAGTTTGTCTTTCGCTTTTGTTGTAAATTCCCCTTTAGGAACATACTTTAAATAGCTTTGGTAAAGGTAGACGGCGCTGTCCGTATTTCCTTGTGAAAAATAATTTTCTGCCATTTGAAAAAGTAAACTTAGGTCTTCCTCTCCGGTTACTTTAGAGCCAACAGTTTTATTTGTTTGACCTTGATCAAACTCCCGCAGTTTTTTAGAAAAAAAACGAATGATCTTCATTGCGAGAGCTGCGTTTTTTTGAATGAGTTCGCCAAAGCGATTTTGACCAACTGAAATAAGGGTAACATTACTCATTGCAATAGCTGACTCAATCTGAGGGTATTGACTCATGGCAGAAATGACTCCGAAAAAATCGCCCGGACCAATTACTTCGCTCGATTTCTCGTTAGCAACAGGAAAGGTTCTTTTAAGGTTGACTTTGCCTTCTTTAATAATGAAAAAATGAGTGGAGGGTTTTCTTTCGCCTTCAAGCGTTATATAGGATCCTGGAGAAAAGGTTACAATTTTAAAAAGGGAATTATCCATAAGGTGCCTTACTTAACTTTAAACTATTCTGCCATAATTTTTACAATCAAAACTTTTGTTTTTCGAAAATCAGATTGGGTTTGATGTATATTGCATAATTTTTTGATAAAGCTCGTCGGGTTTGAAAGGCTTTGTGATGAAATCATCCATTCCTGCATTTTTTACTTTAGTTATGGTTTCATTAATTGCAGATGCCGTAAGTGCAATGATTGGGATTGATTTGTAATTTTTATTTGGTAGAGATCGAATCAAGTTTGCTGCTTCATATCCATCCAAAATAGGCATTTGTAAATCCATGAGGATGATCGTATAATCATTCTTTTCCGCCATTTCGACGGCAATTTTACCGTTATCCGCAATATCTACAGAAATATTCCAAATATTTAAGAATTCTTCGACGACTATTTGATTTAGTTTGTAATCTTCCGCTAACAAAAGTTTTATTCCAGACAGAGAATTCTTTGAATTCATTTTTTCTCGTTCGGTGATTAAAAATTCCGCTTGAGGTAATTCAAAGTTTAGACTGAATGAAAAATTAGAACCAATATTTAACTGACTTTCCACAAAGAATTTGCTGTCCTGTAATTCAAGTAGACGTTTCGAGCTTAGAAGGTCGAGGTTTGAGCCTATTGGATATTCTACTTCGTTGGATTTAATTTGCGAGTGATTATCGAAGATTGAATCTAGCTGCTCGGGAGGAATTCCAATTCCAGTATCTATAACAGAGAAGTCAATTTTGACGGAAGACTCTCTTAAAGAATTTAACTTCAAAAATAAATGAATAGAACCATTCAGAGTATTATAAGTAATCGCATTTTGAATTAGGTTATTTAGAATTTGAAAAAGTCGAACAGGATCTCCGATAATTTGCTTTGGTAATCGTTTATCTATTTCTATTATGAATTCCAGGTTCTTTTCATTTAAGCCGGGCGTAGCTGAACTGCGGATACTTTCAATTAGGTATGAGAGTGTAAATTCTCTTTTTTCAAACTCTATTTTCATTTAAAATATAAGTTAACTGAATACTTTTTTATATTTGTCTACTTTGGATTTCACAACATATGCACAATAAGAATTAAATGGATTATTTCGAAAGTAGTTTTGGTGATAGTCTTCTGCTGGATAAAAAATTTCGAGCGGAACAATTTCAGTCACAATCGGATTCTTCCAATTAGCCGCTTCTTTTTTTAGAGAAGCTTCTACCATTTGTTTTTGTGATTCGTCCTTATAAAGAATGATTGAGCGGTATTGTGTTCCCGAATCATTTCCCTGACGGTTTAGAGTTGTGGGATCGTGGATTGTCCAGAAAATATTTAAGACTCTTTCAAGAGAAATGATATTTGTATCAAATTCTATTTGCACAACCTCTGCATGACCGGTTGTTTCGTCGCAAACTTCTTTGTAAGTTGGATTTTTCTTTTGTCCGCCCGCATAACCGGAAGTAACCGATTCTACACCTTCTACTAGTTGATACACAGCTTCGAGACACCAAAAGCACCCACCGCCAATAGTTATTGATTCCATAATTGCTCCTACACTTTACTTATTTAACCTATTCTTGTTTAACTTGCAAGGTTTTTTCGTTTTATTCAATGGGAATTTCTAGGGAACAATAGTTCTAAAATCATCATAAGTAAAAACGGAGTATATATTCATTCGCTCTAAATCACCTTTCTTTTCATCACGCTCACTAAGAATAGTGCGAAATTTTTCATAGTCGCGTGTAAGATTGTTAGTCTTGGTGAAATATAAAATAGCAACGAGGAATTCACGATTGTTGTTGAAATTGATTCGAAGAGAGTTCCACTCAGCTAGTTCCGGTTTTTCTTTTGCAGCAAAAATTTCTAGTAAGGAAAGGCAAGCCCTCACATCGTTAGAGCGGTTCAAATAAAAATAACATTCCTTTAAAAAAAGAATAGTCTCGGTATCTAGGGCAAATCCATCTTTTGTGAGAGACAGGTAGAACACACGACGAAATAAATTCAAAGCCTGCCAGTAAAATTTTTTTTCTTTGTAATAGTAGGCGAGTCGCAGGGAATACTTTGGATTATCCGAAAAAAGAACCGCGGTATCAATAAGGATTGATTCCATTTCTTTTCCTTTTGCGTCTAAATTTCTCTGCGCAATTTGCAAATCATTGTGCAACTCTTCATCGAGTGGAAAATACGGGAGATACTTTTGGGATTCAACTTTTGCTTCTTTGTATTTTTTTTTAGAGATTAGAGCTTTGATATTTTCCAGAATCTTTTTTTTGTCTGGCTCAAAGCTATTTTGCGAATTAATTTTTTTTAGCGCAAAACGGACATATTCCTCATTTCCCAATCGTTTCGCCAGAATCAGTGCGCGGTAACGCATAAGTATGTCGTTTTCATTTTGACTTAAGTAGAGCCTTATATATTCGAATGATTTAATCGGTCTACGAATTTTAAAGTTTAATTCATATAGTTTTTTAAATACATTTGGTTGGGCAGGATTGAGTGCAATACTGAAAGTATAATGGGCAATAGCCTCATCTTCCTCGTCAAGTGCCTGGTGTGTTTCAGCCCTGATGGAATAATAACGCCAATCTTTCTCTTTATACTTTGATAGAATTAAATCCAATTTATTAATTGAACGCTTATAATCTTTCTCAACCAGTGCATTGTATGCTTTTTCGAGTGTCTCTTCATAGAAACTATCATTAGAAAAGTTATCTCTAGCAGCAAAGACATTTTCGATTGCATCCTCTTCCATATCATCTGCAAAAAGAGGTAGGGTAAGGAGAATAAGAAGTATTAGGCGGCGCATTACTTCTACTATCGGCTTTTTCTTTTTTTGCGTAACTGCGTAAGCCTATAAAAAAAAACTGAACCAATATATCTTTTTTTTACCCAGCCTTATAGAGTCTCGGATGTCAGCAAGGAGTTAAATATGCCTAAAACGAAAACAAAGAAAAACAAAAAGGATACCAAGAACAAATCAACCTGGTTTGAATTGACTGATAAAAAAGAAGACTTCAAGCATATGGTTCATATATTGAATCGATATTATGACTTGAATCCATCTACCATCCACCCTTCGGAGGCTCATTTGTTTCGAATAGAGATTGTTAATTCACCTACAGATAATTTACGAATCTTCCTAAAAAAATTTGGCAGCTTTGAATTCTTAGTCGTGGTAGAGATTAGTAGTGATTCTGGGAAAAAAATGGATTCCTGGATTCATATTGATGGAATCACGCAAGAAAGAATTATTCTAACAGAAAAAGGAAAACTAGAACACCCTGTTTTTAGAATTAAAAGCCTTGATGATTTATTTCAATTGCATTCAAAAGAAGTCAAAAAGGGATTTGAACCCAAATTAGAGGATTTAGTAGCATTATGAATAAACTACTTACACAAATTACGCTTGACAAATACGATGACGTATCGTATTTTGATAGGATGAAAGTTACTGCACTGATTCCTGATACTATTATTGACGAAGTTAAGAAATATTCAAATGGCAAGAATATTACAGACTCACTTATGATTGCACTCGAAGATTGGATTGCATTGCAAAAGCTGAAAAATTTGAATTCGCTTGTTCAAGAAGCTCCTCTTACCTTTGAGCGAAATTTTTCGGCAGAAAAAGTCAGAAAGCTAAACCAGAAAAGATAAATGGTAATTCTTGACACAAGTCTTTGGATTGAGTTTTTAAAAGCTAAAGATCCTTATTATGAAGTTGTAAAAGAATTGATCGAAAAAAGAGAAGTGATCGCACTCGAAGTTGTCTTTTCTGAACTAGCACAGGGTTGTAAAAATGATAGAGAGCTAAAAGTTATAGCTGAGTATTGGAAAAATTTAACAAAATATTCAGAGGACAATCTTTTATTCAATGCGGCTAATTTATCTTATTCGAAGAAGTTAATAGACAAGGGTGTTGGGCTGATTGATTCAGTCATCATTTACGCTGTTTACAAATTAGAATGCAAAGTATGGACATTGGATAAAAAAATACTTTCTGTTATTGAAAAGAAGAAGTATCATTTTACGGTTACTTCGACTAGTCGCAAGTAACCGCTCATTCTTAATTATATCTCAAATGCTTTGTGAATTTCTTGGAGTGCCTTCTTTGCATCAGCTTCTGTGATTACGCAGGAAATTTTGATTTCTGAAGTTGAGATCATTTCGATATTGATGTTATTTGCGGCGAGCGCCTTAAACATAGTAGCCGCAACTCCAACATGAGATTTCATTCCCACACCGACTGCCGATACGATAGCAATCTTATCATCAATGTCTACTTTGCCGGTTCCGTGGTCTTTGGCAAATTTTTCGAGGATAGGTGTCGCGTCTTTTAGAGATTTGCGCGAGATAGTGAACGAGATTGTATTTTTTCCATTAGCAGGAGATGACTGAACAATCACGTCTACTATGATGTCGGCTGCGGATAGATTTCCAAATAATTCTGCCGCCATACCGGGCTTATCCGGAACATCGGGTAGGGTTACTCTTGCTTCTTCGCTCTTGATTGTGACTCCACTTACTCTTACATTTTCCACTAATTTATCCTCACTTACTACTAATGTTCCGGGATTTTGATTAAAACTTGATCTTACATGAATGACTACGCCGTAATTTTTTGCAAACTCTACACTTCTAGAATGAAGCACTCCTGCTCCAAGACTTGCAAGCTCTAACATTTCATCGTAGGTAATCATTGCGTGCTTTTTTGCGCCGGCTACTTTGTTCGGGTCGGCGGAATAAACTCCATCGACGTCTGTATAAATTTCACATTCTTTTGCGCCGAGTGTGGCGGCTAACGCTACAGCTGACGTATCACTTCCGCCTCTTCCGAGAGTTGTGATATTTTCATTTCGGTCAATGCCTTGAAAGCCAGCAACAATAACGACTTTGCCGAGTGCGAGTGCTTCGTCGATTCGAGTGCGGTCGATCATTTCAATTTTGGCATTCGAGAAATTTCCATCGGTGATGATCTTAACTTGGGAGCCGGTGAAAGATTGCGCTGGCACTCCGATTGCTTCTAAAGCCATCGCGAGAAGTGAAATAGAAACCTGCTCTCCTGTAGAGAGTAGCATATCCATTTCGCGTCTACTTGCATTTGGATTAATCTTTTCTGCAAGATCGACTAACTCGTCTGTCGTATGACCCATAGCAGAAACAACAACAACTACATGAGAGCCACTCTCATGATACCCTTTGATTCGGTTGGCTACATTTTTAATTTTGTCTGTAGTGCCGACCGAGGTTCCGCCATATTTTTGAACAACTAGATTTTGCATAAATTCTAATTCCATAATTTTAGAAAAAGGCTAAGGGTCAAATCTAAAATTATTTCAAGTTCTGAATAATCTTTAGTAGAATTATAGCTTCAAAATATCTTTCTTTGTGAGTTCAAATATCTGAACTAGAAAACGAGAAAGTTCTTCGCCTGCTTCTTTCGAGGGACGAATTTTATAATTAAAAATTTTTAATCCGAAACGGATAAAAAAGTTATCCACAAACTCACTTTCAGATCGAAGAGAGAAGTGCCAATTCGAAGTCTTTTTTTTCCAACTTAGTTTTAGGAAACTTCCTTTCTCCTGGTTTGCATGAACCAATACCGTTGTAAAATGATTAATTAACTCTTCCATATTCCCTGGAATGACAAGATCAATTGCCCAGGCAGGAACAATATAAGAAAATCCTCCGGATACGGATGTCTTTGGAAATTCTTTTAGCGCAAAATAAATATTACCCTCTTCAGGCTTATTCGTATATACCCCATTTATAGAAATATCTTTATTCTCAAAGTTGAGTCCATAGATAGTAGCTTGAAAAGAAATTGAAATTTTGAAATTATATAGGCTCAGGGTTTGAAGAGAAAATGCTTCTGTAAAATCCAATTCCTCTTTTCCGTCATTTGTAGAATAGGGAATTATTTTCCCGCTTGCGGTATAAAATTTACAGTAAAGCAAAAGTGTATTACTCTCCAAGTTGATTTCTAGAATTCTGTTCCCCGAAGAGTTGTAAAATATCATACGGATATTTCCTAATTCAGAAATATCATCCAGATACCCCGCTAAGTAAGGATAATGATTTTGCACATAACGGTTGTTAATCCTTCCATTTAAGATAAACATCGTTACTCGTTTGCCGTTTTTATTTACATCTTTGAGTAGAGAATCAGCTTCAAAGTATTGATTTAAAAAACGACTTACGGAAGGTAGATCGGCTAAGAGCAAATCCAATATTTTTCGATTTTCTGGATTTTTTAAATTGGGGAATGTTTTGGATGTTGGTAAATTAATCTTATCCAGGTTATCCATCTCAATTAACGAGAGTAGGGAGCCCAGAAAAATTGTTCCTTTTTCGTGAGAGAATGCTCCAAAGTTTTCATCGAGTTTTAAATCACCCGAATAAGAATTTGATTTTGCATAAGAGCCAGTAGCCACAGAAAAAGATTCATTCTTACGAAGTGATAATTCAACTCCAAAATCCCCGAATCCTTTGATCGGAATCTTTTCAAAGCTACCATCTATTAAATCTACTATAAACCCATTCTGTGAATTTAAACCGGTGTAAGTTACAGACTTATACCCATTAGCCGAATGTCTCATATATTTAGAATTGTATAGATCTTTAAAATCGAATTTTTCTATTGACTTGCTTAAATATCCGTGAAACTCTTCGGCGGCTTTATTGTACTTCGTCTTACTTGCAAGACTTACTAGAAGATTTAAAAAATTGGCTACTGAGTCTTTATCTTTTCCATCTGCTGACTTTACAGAACTTAAAAACGTTATCGTTTCCGAAAAAATAAAAATTGGAAAGAGTAAAGTTATAATGGAAAGTTTTACCATCATGGGCTTATCTATCAATCTTAAAGAAGCTCATTTCTTTCTTGAGCAAATCAGCAGTTTCTGCAATTCCCTGCGAGCTTGCACTTAACTCTTCCACGCCGGCTGCAGTTGACTGGGTAATTTCATTTATCCCGTAAATAGTTTTTGCTACTTCTTCGATTGCTATTTTTTGTTCTTGCATGGCGCTTCGGATCATCGAAGTCATTTGATTTAAACTATTTACTTCTTCGTTTGCTACTGAGTTGATTGCCTTTTGTACTTTCACTTGCATTTCGAGAGTTTCTGCCATTGCCTGAAAAGAATTTACTCCTTCTATGACTTTGTGGATAATCAGGATTGTATCCTGAATAATTTTACTTCCGAGGGAAATTTCTGCCTGATTTGTGCTAACGAGTGAAGAAATATCTTTAATACTCCTAGATGTTTTGTCCGCTAGCTTACCAATCTCATCGGCTACTACTGCGAAACCTCTTCCTGTGTCTCCAGCTCTTGCAGCTTCAATTGCTGCATTCAAAGAAAGTAAATTAATTTGTTGGGATATACTTGTAATTATCTCCATTACATTTGTAATCTGCTTGGAGCTAGCACTTATGTTTGCTATGCTTGCGTTCATTTGATCTAGAGATTTTTCTCCTTTGCTTGCATCTTTTACTATTGTTAATACATTGCGGCTAATGCTTGCTATCTCATCTCCCATGGAGGAAATTGTTTCCGTGAGTTCTGTCATTTTTTCATCTAATATTTCTACTTTTGTAAATTGGTCTTCTGCTCTTGCGTTTACACTGTCAATCCCTGCCGAAATTTCTTCAATGGACGCTGAAATTTCTTCTGATGCCGCCGCTTGCGTTTGTGCATTACTAGAAAGGTTGTCTAATGCCGAATGCATTTCATCAGAAGAAGAGGCAAGATCATTTGCAATTTTAATGTCTGTGTGGATAATGCTCGATAGCTTGTCAGCGAAGGAATAGAGACTTCTCTGGATACTACCCATTTCATCCATGGAAAGAATATTGACTCTGTTACTTAGATTTCCATCAGCCATTTGCGTTAGGACTAGAGAACTTTCCTCAAGTGGTTTTAGTTTTAAATTTAATAGATGATAAAGAAAAAAACCTGTGCATAAAATGGTAATAATGGCAATAAGTGTAATATCGCGGCTACTGGCTAACGCAGGTTTTTCGAGATCATCTTGCAATATGGTAGATACTGCAATAAAATCATATTTAGAACTTATTTGTTTTCTCATAGTTCGAAATTTTCCATCCTGTGCATACAGGAATGATTTTTCTAAATCAGGATCTTTTAGAAATTCTGCGAATGCTTCATTATGTAGATTCTTCATAATTTCTTTGTCATTCTTGTGGGCAATCGTTGTTAGACTCTTGGTGACAAAGAAGGGAAATCCTTTTGAACCTATGTTTATGTTTTTAATCATTCCATTTGCAAAATCGCCAACCCAGAGAGGAATACCTATGCCTGCAATCACTTTCCCGTTTTCCTTGATGGGAGCTGTGAGTAGAATAGTTGGAGTAAATGTAACAGGAGATATTTGTATTTCTCCGAAATATATTTGTCCTTTTAGAACACCTTCTATAGATTTTTCGGTATTTGGGATTTGCTTTAGTTTGAGACCAAGATTTTCTCCCTTAGGGGAATTGTTTGCAACTACTGTGTAATCCGCGTCAAGCGTGAAAATAAAAACTCCTTCTGAATAATTCTTAGAGTTTGTTTGATAGCTAGATAGATATTGATTTAACGCATACCAATTGTTATCCCTAACTAGTTTTACAATTTCTGGGTCTTCTGCAAATTTTGCAATATCATGCTCTTTGGTGCTGTAAAAATTTTCTAGAACTTGAATATTGCTTTCGTTTATATTATTCATTTGATTTTCAAATGCTTTTGTGAGAGTTCTAGAATTTAGATTGAAAGACACAATTAAAATAGAAGTTGATAATAGAAGAATTGCAGAACCAATTTGGATAACGAGGGAAACAAAGAGTTTACTGTCATTTTGCCCCCGATTTTTTATACTTTTATTAAAAATACCTGTTCTCGCTACAAGAGAAATAAGATATTCGTTGACCGAAAACGACCAAAGAGCATTTAGAATCCCGCCGAAAAATCCGAGTCCTATTAAATTTGTAATTTGGGAAATCCTACTTTCACTTAGAAAGTAAATACTGAGAGTAACAATGATTACCCCAATTACCCAGCGGATGAAAATTTCGAGAGAATGAAGCCATGGTATCAGGGTAAATCTATTCTGAGCAGTAATATAGGCGTCATCCGAAACTGGTTTTCCATCTGCGGACAATAGTAAATATTCTACAAATGGATGTAAAATTTTAGCATTGAGATAAGCTGATACAGTTAGCGAAAAGAAAGTTATAAACAGGGCAGAGACTAATATGATTGAAATTTGGTCTTTGTTGAAGTCTATGAAGTTAACTGCAAATGCTAGGACGCCTGTTAGTATTACCGCTATTCCTAATATTTCTGAATATAGCCAGAAATTCATTTTATAGTTTCGTAAAAGTTTTTGATGTAGTTCGTTCATATTGGAGTCAGTATCTTATTTTGTAGCAAAGATTTCTAGTATTAAAAATTTATTTTTTAGGACGGGTATTATGAGTTTTATTCCTAGGAATCTATTGTCTGAGTTGAGATTCTTAGTATCCGGGCACGCTGACGCTATTCGATACGCCCGATTACTAAATGTCCAACTCCGGCAAACCTTTCACAATCTCCATCGTCTCAAGGCTCACAGTAATCACCCTCTGGAATAATTCCAACGGATACTTTGGATTCTTCGCTGTCTCGATTCCCCAGAGATTTGCGTCATTTATAATCCCGCTTTCCTTATGTGTGCTCACACTATACCGTTCCACAATCCAGTCTAACGCCGGTTTGCCGTTTACGATGTATTCAAACGCCTCGGCTGGAATGTCGGTGATGGTGATGAATTCGTTGTAACGCAGGGAACGTGTGTTATCCGGTGCGTCGTCATTCGGAGACGCGATGAATCGCGTCTTTACGTCGTATTTCATTTGGGTAACATGATATAATTTTTCGTCGAGCATTTTCGTCGTAGGGAACGGTTTCAAACCGTTCCTTACATCGGTGGATTGTGCATTTACGATCCCCACCGGATACAATTTCGCGTTTTCATAATTGCAATGTATGTCCGCCAATTTGCGTCCTGCTTTGGAAAATGCCCAGAAATCTTCTACTCGTTTCACACACGGAATACGCGGCAACTCTTTCGATAGGTTGTCCGCATACTTCTCTCTGTATATGGGTGAATGTAATAATCCGTAGATGTAATAAAAAATATCTTCTTTTGTAATTGTTTCGTTTGGATATGCCTTCTGGAAATGCAATAGACCCG
>JANMOF010000121.1:0-6855 GCA_031368925.1 Leptospiraceae bacterium | reverse complement strand
ATTTTCTTGGATAGAACAGCCCAGAGGATACACACAATTGCAATATACGCAAATCCGTTTTCAAAAGAATACTTATTTAGGCTCGTCTCTCCTAATATCTTTTCAACAAGAATAGACTTAAATGCAATTGGTGTTCCAGCTAGGTAAGCGAATAATAGCATTTTGCCGAATAATACCGCAAAGATCGCGTAGAATGTTTTCTTGATTAGATGATAGCTAAACTTAGGGGAATTCCTTGCTTGCATATAACCATAATATAAACAAAGAGATAATACAACTCCCAGACTCCACACCTCAGGCAGTATCAGCAGTAACCCACCGGATAAACTCAATAATAAAAATCCACCATTGTAGCCCTTTAATTTCTTTGTATATATACTTGTCAAAGAAAATACAAATACTCCTAAACTAAATACTTGCATGTAAGGAGAAAAACTAAATCTACCAAAATAATACACTGTAACACAAAGGGGGATAATTAATATTAACTTCTGAACCATCGCACGTCTTCCGCGAAGAGTAAACAATATTCCGCTCATTAGATATAAAAATGGAAATCCATTGAATAGTAACAGAGAATCCTCCGATTTCATTTTGAATACGCCTTTGATTGCGTCAGAAAATTCAGGTAATATTGCTTTGAAGGCGGGAAGATAAGTTAGAATATCCAATAATACTAGAGGCTTATCTCCAATTAGAATGTTTGTATAAACTGAATAAATTCTCGACTTACCAGAATTACTATCGTCTGATAATTGCATCCATGCCGCATTGTTCTGAATAGCCCGGTAGTTTAATTGTTTGGTTGGTTCATTTTTTGCGATGGTAATATAATTAAACAATACCAATCCAACAAGTAGAACAATCACATTAAAAGAAAGTCGCTTGCTCAGATTGGAAAAACTGAATTGCTTAGTAACAAGCTTCTTTTTTAATACAAATATCGAAATGATCAGAATCGGAAGTAGAATCAGACTCAATAAAAAAGATACAACCGAAGAAGTTATAAACTGCTTAATAAAATAGAATTCAAACAGAATTAAAATAAAACCTACCCCAAAACCAAAACCAGGAAAAGGAAAAACTATCTTACCAGACGAAAATAATATCAGCGCCAAACCACCAGTAACTTCAAACAATAGAATCAATGCAAATAAAACGCGTGCTTTTTGCTTTGTCCAATCATAGCTAAACTCTCTGTAATTTAGATCATAGGCTACATTATTCTCTTTCGGGTGAACCCAGGCTTGCTCTTCTGTGATAGTAACAAGTTTTTTTTGCAAAAGTTGATTGGAAATGCTTTTGCCTAATACTATACTTCCTCGATCTTTTGTATGACTCGGTGAACCCATATACGATAATTCACTGTCCTTATGAAAAACATTCGTTGCATTGATTTCTTTCCACACGTCTGGTAATGGATCTACTAATTCGGCTAATCCGTATTTTGCGTAAAAATCTTGAATCTCATCCATCCTCTTCATACGTGGCTTCATCCAGGAATAGTCTTTCGCCATATAACCCGGATATTCTTTCACTGCCCCTGCCACATCAAAACCAGGAATTCTTAATACAGATATCTGTCTCAGCATAACTGGCTTTATCCCATTCATCTTTGCAGTGTGAAGGATTACTCCTAAATCTATAAGATATCTCTCGTCTGTTGTCATATTCTCAACTTGTACAGTATCCGAACTTTTGGAAGTTGCCTTGGTTCTATTCATAATCGGAATAACAAATTTAAACCATAGATTCTTGACTAAATAATTACCTAGTGGACTCCTAAGAGAAATCCATTTCAATATCGCAGGTGTTCGAATATCGGAAGTCTCTTCAGAATAGCTATCATACTTTACTAGATTGGGATTCGGCTCTAGACTTTCTGGAAAATGAGGAAAATACTTCTTAGCCGCTTTCTCTAAATCAAAGTTTGGATCAGAAAAGGTGTCGTTCCAATAATTATTCCAACTCCCGTGAATCAAGAGCATATCAATCTGAAACGGTAATTTTTCTTTATACCATCTAAGCGCAAAAAGCATATTCGCCAAAGAATATCCGGGCACTCCGCCATTCATAATGGTGACTTTTGATCCCTTTTGTCTCAACTCTCTTTCAAGCACAGAAGCCCATTGATTCTCCATACCTGAATTACTTGCATAACAAGTAGAATCTCCCAAAGTTAGAATATGTTTTTCCCCTAATTGTGGCTCTGGAATTTCTTCTCTTCTCATCCCATATTTATTGGTATATGTCCAATAAGACTGATAGAGTGGTCTCATGGTATATCCTCTTCCCGGTTCGAAAGCTGTTTCTAAAATTTCTTGAGATCGAAGTGGCAATTCTCCTTTAGCCGTAAGGAACATATCAACGACTGACCAGCAGAAAAAAATTATGAAAAGCCAGATAGATAGAATTTGAATCGGTTTATAGATTCGTGAAATTATATGTTTCATTATACATCCTCAACAGTAATATCCCAAACATAAAGCCAAGGGCGGGAAGGTTTAGATTTGTCACCAAAGGATGGCTCTATCGAAAGGACATTTGCACCTTTATTAATTTTGGTCTTAATTTGAAATGTATCTTCTGCTTGAAATAGATTATCCCATTTTCTAATTTTATGGAAAATATTCGAAGGCTCATTGTTCTTATGAATTGCAAGGCGAGTGTTCTCAGAATCGGAATGCACAGTCAGGCTTAGCTTAATTTCTTTTGCTTCTTCTGACCAAATAACAACGGCATTTTTTCCCGCTTTTAAATAACGAAATTTTTTATATTTTTCATGCCCATAGGGAAGATTTGCATTCCAGCCTTCTCCGATTAATTGGGTGACATTTGGGTTTTCTGAAACCTTATAAAAAAGAAATTCTTCCGTCTCTTCTGTATTCTTTAATTCTTTATACCGAAGGTCTTGTATTATATCTGGCTCTTTTAGAACTAGATGCAAACTATTGTCAAGAAATTCTTTGTCTAGAAAATCGAAAGCCTTGTGTTGACGTCCTGTCTTCTCTTGCACTTCTTGCACAATTCCATAAGTAAATCCTCTCGCAAAAATAGAGGAAAGGTTTCTGAGTAAAATAGACATTCCCGCAGTCTCAACGCCATACCCATTTCCAAAATAATAAAGAATTGGTGTTGGCTTTTCTATTTCCTGAAATTTTCGAATCTTTTCAACTAACACTATATCCATCGCATCTCTAAATTCAGATTGGTTTCCAGTTCTACTGATTATTTCGTTTATTACATATTTACGAGTCATAAACTCCAAACCAAAATAGAATAGAAAAAGGAAAAGACTAAGAAGTTTCAAAATCTTTTTATCGCTTTGATACAAAAGATAGAAACAAAGAATTACTAAACATATTAAATAAGGCTGACCAAGTTCTGTAAACCGAACTGCTTGATAAGATAATCCTTTATAATTATAGAGCAGAGTGAATCCGAGAAAGAAAAAAACTAGGAAAAGAAAATAAAATGCCCGTCTTCCTTTTTTAAAAAGAAAACTAACAAATGATAAAATAACTAAACTTGGAAGAGATAAAAGGGCTACTTTTACATAGGTCTGAGACGTATCCAATCCCCCTTTCATAAAAAATCCAAAGTCTACAATTCCACTCCAAATGGATAAAATATTTTTCCATGAATAATCAGACAAAGATCCACCAACCATTGTAGGAGATAAAAAAATAAGATGAAGCGAGATAAGTAAATAATGGTTCGTTACAATAAATGTAATCAATAGAAATAGAAATAGATATTTAAAAATATTTTTCTGAAACGGAGACTTCTTAAAAAAAACAAAAAGCATAGCAGACAAAGCGAGACCGAGCGTGTAGAGGTGTGGATATATTAATAACAGGGCAGAACCAAGAATACTCTGCATTAGGAAAAGTTTTCCGAATTTCCAATGATCTGCTTGAATGGATAACGCCAATAATCCTAAAAGTGTATTCATAACAGCAATACCATATAAAAAAGGAATGGATTGACAATTAGAAATATACACCGTTACAGGATTCAAAAATAAAATGGCAGGAAAAATGAAAAAACTAGTAAACGACTCGTTCATTAGAATCGCTAAAAGAAAAAGATAACTAAAAGAAGCCAAAAACACATAATAACTATTTGCCGCAGTAAAAGTTTCTTCATTTGAACCAGGTAGTAAAGCCATAAAAGGAGAAGCAATGAATTGATTGGCTACCGGTCCCACTTCTGAAAAATCTGTGGAGTTATATACAAAGCTATGACTCATCCAATTTGTATGCGTAGGAAGTATTTCTTTCGGTTCTACTTTATGCCAAATAGACCTTTCCAAAAAATATTCAGACAAAGATAAATAAGAACTATGATCTCCTCCGCCCCTTGAATAAAATCCGGAAGTATTTTTTACAAGCATTGGTCCCAAATAATTCATTCCAGCTACAAGAATAAAAAGAAAAATAAGACCGACTTCTTTTTTATCAAATAAAATGAAACTTTCAGGATTTTTATTTTTGATTTCAAGAAAGAATCGAACTAACAAAGAAAGGCTTGGAATCACAAGTCCATACAAAGCAGGAAGCCCCATTACAGAGGCTAAAATAAACGAAACTAAAAGAACTGAACTACCTGTAATCGTATACAAAAACAATCTTTGTGTCTTTTCGTCCGTTGGATTCTTACCTAAAAAAGACCAGCCAGTAATACTAGAAATTATAAATATTAAAAAATATTTACTGATTAATAAAAAGAGAGATGGATTAAGATTCATTTAAAACTCCTCTATCTCGAAAAAATTCATTCAGCGCAAAGATCGTTTTCTCTGCATCTTTTTTTGAACAGGACACGGGAAGATTAATAGTACGTGAGCAAATATGTCTAGCCTTCGGACAATCAATCTTAGTCCCCGGCAAATCTTGGTAGTATTTCAAATCAGGTACAGAATATTCAATGAGTTGTCCTATTTGTATTCCCCTTTTCAAGCAAAAATCCATGATCTCTCTTCTGAATTCAGTAATCGCAACAAAATGGGAATAAGTTGCTCCTTCTATCATGGACTGTGGTTTTAATTTTTTAAATCCTTTCAATGCATATTGATAATAGGCACCAATTTTTCTTCTATTCTCTATGATTTCGTCTACTCTTTCTAATTGAGAAAGTCCAACTCTTGCCTCAATTTCAGTCATCGTGTCTTTATAATCCGTTGGCATCACAATCCCCTGGTCAAATTGATCCGTAAGAGATCCAAGCAATTTATGCCGCTCTAAAAAATTCACAAGAGTATAAATTGGACTAAAGAATGTGGGGTAAATAGCGATTAGATACAAAAGTCTCTTAAAAGATTTCATGAGACCTGCTGGGTTGAGAGTCTTTTCAGATTCCTCTCGGATTTTTTGTGCTAAATCTTTATTATCCGTTGTGATCATTCCACCAAAAATAGAATGAATATGTTTACTGATATTCATTGCAAACACGGCAGCAATTCCTTCTTTATGAACTTTCTCTCCACTCCAATCTGCCATAAAACTATGAGCACAATCTTGAATAATGATTAAGTTTGGATGCTTTCTTTTGATTTCTCGCAACTGCTCTAAATTTACAGGAATTCCAAAAATGGAAGTAGCAATGAGAGCACCTGTATTTTTCGTAATTAGCTTCTCAGCCGCAATTAAATCCATATTAAAACCAGAATCTTCAATATCAACAAACACAGGAGTATTTCCGCTGAAAACAATTGCATGCGGAACAACTACACAAGTATATGCAGGACATATAATTTCCTTGTTCTTTAAGCCAAGTGCTTGCAATAAAATCATCATTGCTGTTCTTCCATAAGGAAATGCAACTGCATACATATGTCCGGCTTTCTTTGCAAATGCCTCTTCAAATTTTTCGACAGAATTCTTTTTCCAAAAAGAAAAGGCAGAAACTAAATCTGATATTTTTAAGTCTGGTTTAAGTCTAGGTATCATTTTTTAAATTCGTAATAGAGTATATTCAAGATTGATTTTCCACGCTTCTCATATCCAATCTTTCTAAATCCAATCCTTTGATAAAATTTAAAAGCTCCGTCGGAAGATGTTTTTACGATGCATCCTTTTTTTTCATTTAAAGAGGCTAATTCCCGTAATCCTTCTTCTGTAATTAGCTTTCCATAACCTTTACTTTGTAAAGAAGGCTCTGTCGCTATGGAATAGAGTTCGGGCATATGCTCAATATCCGCAATTTTCTCTTCCCAGTTCACTTTCCCTAAAATAAATCCTAGAATTGAAAAGGGAATTCTAGGATTTGTAATTGATTTTTTCATTATAGCGATGAGGATACTCAGCTTGTCCGCTTTAATGATCTTAGCCAATTCACTTGTATCCGTTGCAAATACTACAAACGAAACTGCGACTCCGTCTTTTTCTAAAAGATATACATTGGAAAAAGATGAGTTCAATACTGCCGGATAATAAGTCCTTACCAAAAAATCCATTCCGAGCGAAGGAAGTAAATCTTTCGGAAGTGCCTTACTATGCAATTCAGAAATACGACTCGCATCCGCTATTTTTGCTTTTCTAATAGTTTCCATTTTTTCCTTTTTTAAATCGAAGCAAAGATGGATTAGCCCCTATATAGAAAATACTCATGCAGGTAATGGCAAAGAGAAGATTGATCCAAAGCTGAAACGGTAAATACTTAGAGGCAATTCCAATCAGTGAAATAGAGATGATTACCGGAATCATTCTACTGATTTTCTTGGATAGAACAGCCCAGAGGATACACACAATTGCAATATACGCAAATCCGTTTTCAAAAGAATACTTATTTAGGCTCGTCTCTCCTAATATCTTTTCAACAAGAATAGACTTAAATGCAATTGGTGTTCCAGCT
>JANMOF010000103.1:0-3260 GCA_031368925.1 Leptospiraceae bacterium | reverse complement strand
CCAATGGTGCCACAATCATTTTAATAAGACGCAGAAAAATATCAGCCAGAATAGAAAAAGGTTCAACTTTTTTATCGCGTGCTGATAGCACTTCATTCCGTTCTTTATTGAGTGCTTTTTTTTGTGCGGTAAGTTGCGCGGTGGAGCTGCTATCCGTAGACGTATGAAGATCAGTCGACAATTGCAGGAGAGTTGCTTCAATCTCAGTCAACTTTTTATTTTCTTCATCTACATAGCTTTTGTTTAATGCAAAGCCCAACCCAATGCCAATCACCAACGCAATGATGATGTATAGAGTGAGTTTACTTTTCTTGGGTGGAGTACCAGATACATCCATGCTAAGTGATCGGTTTAGGAGTTGATGTTTGCAAGATAGTTGAAAAAAGGATTATTGAAATACCCGGGTTTTGGCCGGATATTTTTAATGATACTGTATTGCAGTTCCAGTAAGAACTGTAGACCACGTTGATTTGCTGTCCAAAATGTCTATGCTTGAACTTATCACTCCATATTGAAATCTCAATTCTTGGACCGTGCTATTGAATTGCTTTATTATTTTTTCTGTTCTCTTATCTCTTTTTTTTGGTTTAGAACTCACAATTGTCGGGGAGGTGATATATAATTCTTTAGAAAGAATCTTGTACTTAGTTAACATATCCTTTTTTGGGAGTTTTTCCTTTTTGTTCCAAGGAGTGATGGATGCGATCGGTTTACTGTGCAATAATTCCTTCCAGATATCCTCATGATAGCCGTTATCTGAGCCATGATGTGGAATTTTAAAATAAGTAGACTTGTCAGACCCCTTGATTACTTGTGATTTATTAATAATATGAAGCCATCCCAATTCAGGATTTTTACTTACCTCTAAATCAGCCCCTAATAAGATGTTGTGTTTGCCAAGCTTAAGTAGAATAACTACGGACCTTTCATTAGGAGATTGTTTAGTTAATTTTTTATTCAATGCGCTGTATTTTTTTAAAAGAGTTGAAATTTCAAGATCAAAGTTGTGAGAACTCAATTCAGAAGGTGATAATGAAAATACTTCAATTATTGAATTCTTATGTTTCGTTGTATAGAGCAATTTGTCGACTTCTGAAAATTTTCTAATAGAATTTCTTTTTTTAAGAATTTCCAAACACTTATTAAATTCAATTGTGGATGAGTTAGAGGCAACTTTTTTTAATTTCTCATAGTCAATAGCGACAAGTTTGTAAAATTTGTACAAATCATTTGCCCTGGCGAAGGAAAAAACTGCTTCCGGTGAGTTTTCAAGAATTTCAGAAACACCTCGTATATGGTCGTCATCCCAATGGGTACAAACTATTAATTTTACATTTAGTAAGTTGACGCCCTTTGATCTTAAAAATTTTAAAGGCAAACTTTCTTTTGTGATGGGATCCTGGCAACTATCGATCACGACCCATTCATCATTGCCAATGTGAGCAACAACGCTTTCTCCATACCCTCCCCCAGTACCTAATAGATTTATTTCAGCTAGATGAGGTGACAAGTTATTATCTATTCAAATTTAAGGCTATCAAAAAGTTCTGACGCTCGATCAGTTGCGTTATCATAGTCATCTTCTTCCCAAAAAATTACTCTTTGGAATCGAATAATTGATTCTTTAGAAATTTGTCCTCTATTCATTTTCGTTCCGATGTTCCAATAAAAAACTGCTCCTAGTTCTACAAGAGAAAAATCATCGGGAGATACACTCGAGAATTCAATCTCAGCTATTTCTTTTGTGCCAGCATTTGTTAAATCTTCTAATTCGGCAATGAAAGCTGAATCTTTCATTTCAATAACGTGGCCTTTCCAACTTTGAAGATTGCTAGAATAATTCTTTAAGTATTCGACACTTCTAGAAATATGGTAAGGAGGTGTATTAAAATCCTTTTTTTGCAAGCTTGAACCCGAGAAATTCACTGAAGAAATTTCATCAACTCCTGGTTCAGCTTTAGCATACTCTAGGAGCTCATTCTTTATTGCATGATGAAATGGGAGGTTTCTTGAATAGTCGCTGAATCCTTCTTCGGTTAAGCGATTATCGATTACTATTTGGTCACTCGAGGTTAAAGATCTAAGTTCTTCCATAATTGAGTTGATATGGTTTGTGCTCTTTCCAAGGATAGTTTCCAATTCTTATTTAGAAGATCAACGAGTTCCGTTGCTCCAGTTCCCTTTTCGGATTGTCTTCCAATTTGATCATTAAGATTTATACTGACACCATACGAACGAATTAGTTCCGATGGAGAAATTCTTATTCTGTAATGTCCGTTTAACCCGTCCTTTCTTTTTTCCTCAGTCATTTCTAATTGAAGTAATTTTGGATTTGCTAAAACCGAATTCCAATTTTCAAAAGGAACAAGCACCTTACCCAATTTTTCATACTTTACTTCATCAAGCCTATAGTGAAATATGTGGTTTATTCCCAAAAGTTTTAGTGGCGTGTCTTTAAGGAGACGAAAAATGCTCGTTGCTACATCTTTCGAAACTTCAAAAAAAGATTCCTTGGTGGTTCTTACTTGAAATCTTTGCCTGGTTATTTCAAAACTTGCCCACTCTAAGTCAAATTTGCAGATCTCATTATGAACAATGCCTACTTTAGCATTTTCTCCTTCAGTTTCCTGAATAAGACCCTTATGGGCTAGCCAAAAAGGTGAAATTATCACGGGGTTTATATCCCCCACAAATACAATACTCAAATCGTATATTTCAGGGCTCATAAGCAACAAATCACAAGCTATTTTAATGAATAAGCTATTATAGGGTTTTTCGACTTAAAATGCTAGTATAACGATTAAACGAGTCATTGGACATTAGATTTTTTTTGGATAGGTTAAATCTTCGCCACCCTTCCCCTCAACACAAAATCAACCAACACCAAGGCAGCCATTGCTTCTACAATAGGCACTGCGCGAGGCACGACACAAGGATCGTGTCTTCCTTTTCCGCTTACGGTTGTTTCGTTGCCTTGCTTGTCTACACTAGGTTGGTCTTGCATGATGGTGGCCACTGGCTTGAAGGCCACATTGAAATAAATATCTTCTCCGTTGCTAATACCGCCTTGTATGCCGCCCGAATGGTTTGTCTTTGTGCGAATGCGGCCGCCTTCATTATAGAACTCATCGTTGTGTTGCGAGCCACGCAGTTTTATACCATCAAAGCCGCTGCCGTATTCAAACCCTTTTACCGCATTGATGCTAAGCATGGCTTTGCCAAGTTCAGCATGGAGTTTATCAAAGACAGGTTCGCCTAAA
>JANMOF010000073.1:0-8846 GCA_031368925.1 Leptospiraceae bacterium | reverse complement strand
AACCAAGGAACAACAAAACAAGGTTATCCTATAGAACTAAGTTTAACATCTAAAAGATAAATAAGTTCAAATAAGCAAAGAAACGATTGAATCCACCGTCTCCGTGCATGTAACCCGCGCTGTAGATATGAATTAAAGTTCCAATTCCCGTAATGATGAGAGTCATGTAAAGAGAAAGTTGGTCTACCTGATAGGCAAAGTCTACTTGAAACGCACCTGCATGAATCCAAGGAAGAAGAGTGAATAGATGAGGAACGTTATTCTCCATAGGGTGGTAGGCGAAAACTGAGCCGAGTGTGATTACAAACGGAATTAAAATTGCGCTAGTCCCGATAATCGCGGCTACCGTGTTTGGCATTTTGCGATAATGAATCCCGTTGACTAAAAATCCAACGAGAGGTAATAAAACTACAAGAGGAAAGTATTCTAACATAGTGCTACCATTTTAATAGATTGATTTCATCGACATTGGAAGTTTTCTTTTGTCTATGGATTGCGATTACGATTGCAAGCCCCACGCCCGCCTCCGCTGCTGCAATTGCCATAACGAAGAATACGATTACTTCCCCATTTACAATTGATAAAACTTTTGAAAACGCGATGAACACTAAGTTCACAGAGTTTAACATCAGCTCTACCGCCATAAAAATAATCACTGCATTTCTTCTCGTGAGAACACCAAGCACTCCGATAGAAAATAAAATTCCTGCCAGTGAAAGATAATAATTAAGTGGAATTCCAGAAATATATGTTTGCAAAGTCTCCCCCTAGCCTTTCTTAACCGGATCTTTTTTCGCTATGATCACAGCACCAATCACAGCGACTAAAAGTAAAATAGAAATGATTTCAAATGGAAGCAGATAGTCTATAAATGTAGATGCTCCAACTGCTGCCGTGTTTCCAGTAACGGTTACTTTTGATTCTGCGCTATCACTTAATTTATATTCGTAATTAGGCGAAGTGATATTTGTAATCACTGTCGGATCAGAATCTTTTGTAGCTTTCAGAGAAACTAAAAGCAAAAAGGAATAAGCAATCACGATTAAAACGATGATTGTCTTTTTGGTCGGATTGCTCCAAATTTCTCTGTGAGTTTCTTCTCTCAAATTTAAAAGCATTAGAACGAAAACCACAAGCACCATGATCGCACCCGCATAAACTAGCACTTGCATGGTCGCAATGAAAACTGCATTCATCAGTGCATAAATTCCAGCGAGTGAAAAGAACGTAAGAACTAAGAAAACTGCCGATGCGACTGGGTTTCGGTTGAGCACTACAAGAAGGGCAGAGCCCACAGTCATAGCAGACAGAATTAGAAATAAAATTGGTTGGATTTCAGTTAGGTTTAACATAATTAATTAAAAATCCCCTTCCAGTATTTTCCCCAATACACAACATAAGTTGCGGCGAGCACGATATTAAACAAACACCAAGGGATGAGTTTTTTCCATCCAAGCACCATGAGTTGGTCATACCTAAATCTAGGCAATGTCCAACGCACCCACATGAATAGAAATGCAAAGAATAATACTTTTCCTACAAAGAAGATAAGACCGACTAATGGTTGTAAATCGCTTCCTTCTAAAATTCCAAATGGAACATTGTATCCGCCGAAGAATAAAAGGCTCACCACACAACTCATGGTAATCATATTCATATACTCAGCAATAAAAAAGAGTGCGAACTTAAAAGCACCATACTCAGTATGAAATCCTACAACGAGTTCAGACTCTGCCTCAGCCAAGTCAAACGGCAAACGGTTCGTTTCCGCAAACATCGCAACTGAGAAAATGAAGAACGCAATCAGTCCAGGCAAAGTAAAAATAAACCAAAGACCTTTTTGAGCGTCGTTAATGTCCGTTAGCCGTAGCGACCCTGAAAGTAAAATTACAATCACAACCGAAAGACCAAGCGGCAACTCGTATGAAATCATCTGTGCTGTAGAGCGAATCCCACCCATGAGAGAGTATTTATTATTGCTACTCCAACCTGCGAGTATTATTCCATACACAGATAGAGAAGAAATCGCAAACATAAAAAGAATTCCAGTATTTGGATTTGCAATTTGTAAATCAATCGAAGGAAATTTTGGCGTTGCCAGCATCGGAGGAAGTGGAATCGTTCCACCAAAAGGAATAATCGACCAAGCTAAGATTGCACATACGATTGAAATCGCAGGAGCAATCAAATACATTCCTTTATTCACATTGATAGGAAAAACTTCTTCTTTGGTTAGAAATTTAATCCCGTCCGCGAGAGGTTGAAAGAGCCCAAGAGGACCTGCTCTATTTGGACCCCGTCTATCCTGAATAAATCCTGCAACCACTCGCTCAGCTAACGTGTAGTAGGCGCAGCCAGTAATAATGATAAAAAATAAAACAGCACTTTTAAGTGCCCAAACTAAAACTAAAGTCCAATCCATAATTTATGCCGCACTTTCCTTATGTAATCTAGCTTCAAACTCTGACTTGAATTTCTGAATCGTAGGACGAACCGCACCCACACAAGCATCTGCTAGCGGGCAAATCGTTGTTCCCCCCTCCATGTTCACACTTAAAGATAGAATCAAATCTAAATCTTTTTGTGTTCCGTGACCTTCTTTTATTTTATGCAGTAAATCTGCCATCCAGTGAGTACCTTCGCGACAAGGAGTACACTGCCCACAAGACTCATGTGCATAAAACTCCGCCAAACGAAACGTAGACTCAACAAGATCTGTATCCTCTGCAAGCACAATCACCGCCCCACTTCCAAGCATAGTCTTATGCTCTGCCATAGATTCAAAATCCATATTTGCAGTCTCACATTCTTTTGCTGTGAGAATAGGGACTGATGAACCACCGGGGATAATCGCCTTTAGCTTCTTGCCATCAGCCATTCCACCGCAGAGGTCGTTAATGAGTGACATTAAAGGTGTTCCAAGTTCAATTTCATATACGCCTGGCTTTTTCACAGGACCACTTACACTAAACATTCTAGTTCCTGCCGATTTAGGAGTTCCCATTTTAGAATACCAAGCGGCACCGTTATTGATGATATGAGGTACTGCACTAAATGTCTCTACATTGTTCACAACAGTAGGACAACCATAAAGTCCAGCAACAGCAGGAAACGGAGGCTTGAGTCTTGGATGTCCCCGCCTGCCTTCTAATGAATTGATAAGTGCTGTCTCTTCTCCACAGATGTAAGCTCCTGCACCCGCGTAGAGCGCTAATTCGAAATTATACCCTGTACCTAAAATATTTTTTCCAAGAAGTCCCGCCGCATACGCTTCATCTAATGCAGCTTGGATTCTATCATAGGATAAATGATATTCTCCCCTGACATAAATATAACCTTGATGGGAATCAATCGCCTTAGCAGCAATGATCATTCCTTCTATCATCATATGGGGAAATTCTTCGAGCAATACTCTATCTTTAAAAGTTCCGGGCTCGCCTTCGTCTGCGTTACAGAGCAGATACTTAGGTTTATCCGTCTTAGGAATAAAAGACCATTTCATTCCAGTTGGAAACCCTGCTCCTCCACGACCGCGAAGACCAGAATTTTTTACTTCCGTAATAATATCTTCTGGTTTCATCCCAAGAGCTTTTTTGATGGCAGTGTATCCACCAACTGATTTATAATGAGCAATAGTGTGAGTATCTTTCTCACCTTGGTGTTTGGTTAAAAGTTTTAATTCTGCCATACTTTACTCCAGAGATTTTAAAATTTCGTCTACTTTTTCGGGTGTGAGGTGTTCGTGATACCCGTCATTGATTTGCGCCATCGGACCGTATCCGCAAGCACCGAGACACTGCACTTCATCTACAGTGAACTTTTTATCTTTTGTGGTTTGCCCTTTTTCGATTCCGAGTTTTTCACAGAAACGTTGTGTGATTTTGTCAGAGCCCATCACATAACAAGAGATATTCGCACAAATTTGAACATGGTATTTTCCAACTGGCTTTTTATTGTAGAGAGTATAAAAAGTGGCAACGCCGTATACATGAGAGACTGCAATCGGATTACCGATCTTAGCCGCAATGTATTCCATCCCTTCTGTGTCTACATAGCCCCTGTCTCTTTGTAATAAATAAAGAGCAGGCAAAATCACCGATCTTTTATCGGGAAACATGGTTAATAGTTTTTGAAAACGTTTTTCGGACGCTTCTGAAAATTGGTACGCCATACTAACAGTCTAACTCCCCTGCAATAACATTTAAAGAACTCATAGTCGCAATTGAATCTGCAATGAGTGAGCCTTTTACCATATGAGAAAATGCCTGGTAATACCAAAAACAAGGACGACGAACATGCACTCTCCAAGGAGATTTTTCTCCTTCCGAAACTACATAAAATCCGAGTTCGCCATTACCCGCTTCGGTCGCCATATAATATTCACCCGCAGGAACTTTGATTCCGTGCATAATGATCTTGAAGTGATAGATTAATTCTTCCATGCTTGTATACACTTTGTGTTTTTCTGGAAGAAATATATGAGGAAGATCTGCGTGATATGGACCTTCGGGGATACCATCGACTAGCTGCTCGATGATTCGAATCGACTGACGCATCTCTTCCATACGAACAAGAGTTCTATGAAGCACAGATCCATCTTCCCCGATTGGAATATCAAAATCAACTTTGTCATAAAGCATATAAGGAGTATCCTTTCTAACATCGAAGTCAACACCAGCAGCACGTAAATTCGGACCGCTAAATCCAAATGCAAGAGCGTCTTCTGCTGATATGCCGCCAACTCCTGCTGTTCTATCATTGAAGATTTTATTACGAATTAGAAGAGTATTAAACTCATCCATCGCAGGTTTGAGTCCGTTAATCACTTCTTTTACTTCTTTTACAAATTCAGGATAAATGTCGCGTTCCATTCCACCTACACGGCAGAAAGTAGTTGTTAGCCGCGCACCGGTGAGTTTTTCTAAAATGCTATGGATATTTTCTCGGTGATGAAACATGTGAAGCATTCCAGAGAAAGCTCCGAGATCCACACCTAAAATTCCATTGCAAATAATATGATCCATGATGCGAGAAAGCTCTGAGATAATCATACGAACATACGTTACGCGCTCCGGAACTTCGATTTGCATCATTTTTTCTACAGTCAAAATCCATCCGATATTGTTCATCGGGGTAGAAATATAATTCATTCTATCTGTGCAAACTAGGAATTGGTTGTAATCATAACGCTCTCCTAGTTTTTCAAAACAACGATGCACATAACCGATAACTGCATCTGCTTCTACAATTCTTTCGCCGTCGATTTGAATTACGTTTTGTAAAATTCCATGTGTTGCAGGGTGAGAAGGTCCGAGGTTAACAAGGAGATGCCCCTCTGGAAGATTGTCAAATTTTCCTTTGAACTTCTGAGCTGTTTTATCATACATTGCCATAGGTTAATTCTCCTTATCTTCTTGGTGGATATGTAAAAGATCTGCTATTAAGTAATCCTGACCAAAACCTTCAAGCGGATAATCCTTTCTTAACGGATGACCCTGAAAATTATCAGGAAGTAAAATTCTTTCCATCTGAGGATGACCGGTAAATTCAATTCCGAACATATCAAACACTTCTCTTTCAGGCCAGTTGGCGCCTTTGAAAATAGGAACGATAGTCGGAATCGTTTCGCCTTCTTCTAAAGGAACTTTTAACATGATTCTAAAATGTTTATTCGCGTTGGAGCGAAGCATATAGCATACTTCAAAGCGGGGAGTTTTTTTTCCGAGCCAATCAATTGCAGTCAAGTCATTCAAAAAATTAAATTGTAATTCTTTGTCTTCTTTGAGAGCTTTTATGACGGGGAAAATTCCTTCTGACTTAATAAAGAAGGTAGGAATATTACTATTAACCGCTTCCTCTTTAAAAACAAAGGAAGACAGTTTGGATTTGATAAAGGATTCTACTTTTTCTTTCATCGTACTATAACTGGTCTATTTTTCTCGTTGATCTCGTCGATCTTTCTCATCACTTCTTGACGGCGTGCCTCAAGTCCCTGGGTTTGCACTTTTTGTTGGAGTTTGATTAGCGCGTCCATGATAGCTTCCGGTCGAGGAGGACAACCCGGAACATAAATGTCTACCGGTAAAAACCGATCTACCCCTTGCACAACTCCATAAGTGTCAAACATCCCACCCGAAGAAGCACAAGCTCCTACACTGATTACATACTTAGGCTCACAGAGTTGGTCGTAGATTTCGCGAAGAACAGGAGCCATTTTGTAAGTAACAGTTCCCAAAACTAAAATCATATCGGATTGTCGCGGGGAAAACGAAGGACGTTCAGCACCAAAGCGAGATATATCATTATCAGAACAAGCTGTTCCCATGAACTCGATACCACAACAAGCTGTAGCAAATGGATAAGGCCAAAGCGAATAGCTTTTTCCCCAGTTGACTACTGCATCTAAAGTCGATACTTGTGCCATGTCACCGAGCATCTGCCCGGGTTTACTTAGAATTTCGTTTAATCCCATTCTAAAGCTCCTTTTTTCCAGATATAGTATAAACCAACGACTAAAATGAAAATGAATAACAACATTTCGATAAGAATGAAACCACCAAGTCCCGCTTCGGTAAACTTACCCAAATTCACAGCCCAAGGGTATAAGAATACAGCTTCAATATCGAATAAGATAAATAAAACTGCAACAAGGTAAAATTTCACATTGAACACGCCGCGAGCATCTCCGTAATACGGAACTCCACACTCAAACGTATCGTGCGGTTTACTGCGTTTTTTGGGATTGAGAAGGAAAGCGAGAGATAGGATTAATGTTGCAAAACCCACTCCTAGAATAAGTTGAATGATAATTGGTCCTAAACTTTCAGGTGCACTGCCCACTTACAAGCCTCCGTTTATCTGAATCTTTTTAGTAAAAGGCTTTATGTCAATAAAATTAATCACACAGATTAAAAAACGTGAGTTCAAGGGTCTACCTGCCATTAGTAGGAATTATTTTTGAACGCGGATTAACGCAGATGCTACCGCAACGCGGATTCATTTAATATCTGCTCTTATCCGCGTTTATCAGCGTTTGAAAATCCGTGTTTATCCGCGCCCCATTCTTTTTCCTACTAATTAGAGGTAGACCTTGAGTTCAATTCCAATTCTTTTTTGATTTTCCAACATTACCAAACGTTATCCTTTCTATACTACTTACTTTACTCCTTTGTATAGTGGTTGGTTTAGTCAGAAAAAAACTTTCAGTAAACAAAGGACTATACCAACCACTAAACATACCACTATAGATAAGGCATCTTTGCTACATCGGCGGTATATCGGATATAGCCGCTTTTTGTTATCACAGGCTTTCGCAGCCTACATTTTTGCTTTTAATACTTCCCTAGCATTTCTTCTTGACTTGGTATTCATAATGCGGAGAAGTTTAGTTAGTTGATATTTTTTGCTTTGGCTTTTTGTATTACCGCCCCATTGGCTTTGTTGGTATAGCTACCTTTTTACTAATGGACATCCGTGTCTCGAAAAATGCAAAGGTTAAAATTTTTGAAAATGGAATCTAAGATTATAGTTATGATAGAATGAGGCTTTAAGATTTAAAGAAGATTAGCCGATATCGTATTTTTTATTTTAGGAATAGGAATGGAAAAATCAAAATTAGAAAAATTAGAATCGGATATTAAGAAAGGATTCATTGCAACTATGATTGCAATTTTTGTTGGAATATTCTTCTATCTAAATTCAGGAAAGAAAAATATGGAATCCGAAATTAACATACTCCTCTTAATTCTTTTCGCGTACAGTATTTATAGTAAAGATAGATATTCAATAACTGTATTCTTGTTCTACTGTATAATGGGTCAAATTTTTCAAGTGCTGTTGGGTGTAAATTATATTCCTAGGTTGTTGACATTAATTTGGGGATTTTTCAGCTTTAAAGCGTGTTGGGCAATTTTTCAATTTCATAGAATAACAAATATAGAACCAACTAAAACTATAATTTCCAAGCTGAATAGAATACTGATTACATTTTTGGTTGTATTATTTATTTTAGGTTGGATTTTGTTAAAGTGGGAAAAAGAGCTGGAAACTTTTTTAGGGTTATGACATTAAAAGACTTACGAATTACAACTTAGCAATTTAATAAATATTCTTTAATGCGCCTAACGTTGCGCTAACGCTATTTGCAAAATTGCTACAGAATAGAATTGACAAGCAACTTCGCAAACCTAACATATAAAAAGAATCGTATTGGGTAATGGAGTTAAGCCTACATTCGACATAAGTGTCGAGACTGGCTATAGATTGAGGCGTTGGTTAAGGCTTGTTAGGAGTATGCGCACCTAAAATACCGCATAACTGCGAGTAGCCACTTAGAGAGTTATCTAGCCCATATCCTTGTTAATAACGTAAATTCGATGTAAGAGAGATTGCTACAATTCCAATTCTAAAAACTGATGCCTCGCGCCAAATACTTCTTCTCTGAGATTAGAAAGCCGATGCCACAACGTCCAGGCATCCTTTACTCGCTTCAAAGGACTTGGCTCCAGGAATTCTAAGAGAAACTTGGAAATTCGTTTATCAACTCCAGGCGGAAACTGATTCTTATCCACATTACCCCCGAGGAGATAAAGAATAGATTTACCAAGAGAATAAATATCAGAGCCAGGAATTGGCTTCTTCTTCAATTCGACTTCTGGAGCACTGTAAATTTCATTGAAGCATCCGTAAGTCTCGTTTGTATTATTTGCACTTGGAATGGCAAATAAAAAATCAATTAGAAATACATTGTGATCGTTGGGTCTAACAATGATATTCCCCGGCTCAATATTCCCATGAATTACTCTATTATAGTGGAGATAACCTAGAACGCTGAGCAAACGCTCTAA
>JANMOF010000060.1:0-7012 GCA_031368925.1 Leptospiraceae bacterium | reverse complement strand
TGTGTACCGATCTCAGAAGTTCAATAACCAATCCCCTACTACATTTTAAAATGTCCCGAGAAAGCGCAAGGTCTTTCGTCTATGGAACTATTCTTGTATATTTTAACTTAAAATTTTATCTAATTGCTTGGAAATATAATCATAAGAACTCTTATCCATTTCCTTTTCACGACGTTCTACTTTCAAAACTTGTTTACACCAATCTCTTGCAGCTTCCATACTATTCAGTGTGGCTAATGGTAAATTGTAATCCTGCTTTTCATTTTTTCTTACCCACTCTCGTATAGTTGCAAACTGTTCTCTCGTTAAATCAAAATTGCATTTCTCATTCGTAAGTTTCGAGTAAGGCTCAAGGTATTCGAATACAAAACCCCTCTGCATTGTCTTACTATTAGGTATTATTTTATCTGTTTCTTTTTTAGGCATTATATGTCCTTACGAATGAATTTTATAACTCAGCTCTTTCGGATTTGTCCTTCATTCTCCATTTGAATAGATATATTCTATTTCTATCCATCAATACTTAATAACAGTTAGATTTGAATCCAGTTCTTTGTCGAATACAAGTTCCATAACTTTAAAAGTAGAATCATTTACTCCTTTGGCTTTTCCTTTTAAAAGTCTATCCAGGCTTTTTTTATAAATATACCCTGAACCAGAATATGCGTTAGTTGCTATTCTGGGGTTAATATCCCTTTGGTATAGAAAGGAATTTAATTTAAAAATCTTAACCGCTTCCAAATATTCTTCTACCAGGTTATATACATGAAAAACTATCAAACGTTCATTCTTATTTCTTTTTGCATATTCTTTGATTTGATTTAATGGCTCAGTAGTATGTTTGATCGTATAATGAGAACAATTCGAGGCTATGGTATTTAGTCGATTGAAACGAGTTTTATATTTTTCAGAAAAGTTTTCAGTTATATCAAAGGGGTGAATAGCAGGGTATTCTTCTTTTTGTTCTACCTTTTTCATATTGTATTTATAAAAAAGATACGATAACTCATCCTTAACCGTTCTTTCCGAAAGAACCATTCTGGAAAAGTCTTGCATTTCCAAAGGAGCAATACCTTTAATCAGAATATAAACAAAGCCTTCTAATTCAGAGTCAGGGATAAACATGATTTTACTCAAAAAAAGATTTTATTTTTTCAATCAGACTGAACGAAAAAATACTTTTGCTTTTATAATTTTTTAATCCGTGCGTTACGGTATCAAATCCATTAGACGCTGCATCAATCTCTTCAGCATCTATATTTTTTTCGATAGACCAGCCTTCCCCAAGTCCGGTTTCTTTGTATATCTCGGTATGAACTTCGCCATAATTTACATTTTGATTGTCAATTACCCTATCCTTGATAGTTCGAGTCATTTTATTATTCGACTTGGTAAAGTTCTCTCTTGATTTCTTGTATTCATAATACGCGTCTGCTGAATCGTCTTTTTTAAAAAGTTCCATATTCTATCTCTATTCGTTCATTCTATTTTTTGAATTAAATTAATAAAGGAGAAATTTTCACAATCTTCGAGTATTCTGTAAATAGATGCAAAATAATGTAAAGTTTAGATTTTATCATCTCTTCGCGCCCTCTTTAGAATGCCTTTAAACATAGGTTTCAACGCATTCTATTTTTATAAATCTAGCTCTCCCCTATTTTTATTCTGCATGTAACTTACAATGTAGAATTTCTGCAAAATCTGTGTAGAACTTTTGCAGATCTACATGTAAAATTCCTCTAAATTCCTGCAAGGATTTGCAAACTCTTGCAAAATTCGTTTTTCAAACATTAGTTTTAAACGTTTTATTCTTAAAAGGAATGCATAAAACTGAGCATTTACTTCTACTTTTTAGGCTTAACACTTTTTATTTGGGAAGACGATTCCTTTATATTCAAATCTTCAATCAATTTTCGAATTTCGGTGTTCTCTTCTTCAGCCGGAATAACATAGCTTATCTTATATGGATGGGATTTTGGTACCCAAATTAAATTTGGAGTAGAAAATAATTTTCGGAGTTCCTTTTTAGTTTTACGAATCGAATTTTTAACTTTAGAAGGATTCGGGAAAGGTTTGCCTTTTTGCTCCAGGGATTCTAAATATATTTCAATTGCTTTTTGAATTAATGTTATGACTTCTTCTCTCGTTTTCGCAACTGCAAAGCAGCCTGGTAAGTCTGGCGCATATGCACCATAACCTTCGAATCCTTCTTCTATTAAAATTAGATATTTATTCATCTATTTTTGCGTGTTACTCTTCAGAATGATCTGAGGAAAAACTTTGTAAATATTATTTTCCAAAGTGGTTACTCAAATCGAACTTCTATGCTTTTTCGTAAGCGGTTATCTAACCCCACCCCATAGAATGCATAAAAAGCCTGTTTCAAAGTATTTTAGAAATTCACATTCCCCCTCTTCCTGTATTGGATTTGACCACTCAGAGTTTTGCTCAAGTGGGTGGTCAAATTTAGCTCAGAACTGGCTCAATTGACCACTCAAACCGCTCAGGATTGAGCCATGGCTTTTCGGTTTACGATTACAGACACAGCTTTCTGGCAGCATTAAATCGAAAAGTTATGTATACCTTTTTGTTTCTTTTCATGGATTACAGTATGTAAACCGATGATCGAAATTTTTTTTCTGAGATTTTCTTTTTTTATAACCTAAAAATCGTAGAATGATAGCATTGGCTTGATTTCTGCCTGAATTTGCCAGAATTAAGATTTTGGAATTTCAAATTTCATTTTTTAAACTTGCTTGAAAGTGTCGTTTCGAATGCTTTTAGAAATTTCAATGATCCTCCCCCACTACCTCGATTCTGCTACCAAGAATTTAGCCAGATTAGGTGCCAGAAGTTTGCCTAAAATTAGCCTAATTGACTACCTAATCTGGCAGAGTTTGCCAAGCAATTCTGGCAATTCGCTTTTTCTTTTTCTGGTTAAGCGGGTAATATCGAATACAGATTAAAGCAATATAGGAAGTGAATAAGTATAACTTTTACTTTTTTTAAGTTTTAAATTCGTAAAATGCGAGCATATAGCCGATTCGAAGCCAAATTTAGCGAAGGAAATATATTTCAAATTCAAACTTCAATTTTTAAACTTGCTTAAAACATATGTTGCAAAGCATTTTAGAAAAAAGATTTCTTCTTTATAGGTTCCCATATTTGGCTAGCCACTGGCATAGCTAAGTTAGAGCCAACTGATAGCCAAAATACAGCCAATTGGCTAGTCAATATAGCCAAATTCTGGCTTTCTCTTTTTCTTAACTTTGCTTATCTACTGCTTTCTAGATGTAAATATAAGTTTGATGTTTTCTAAAAAATACTTTTGATTCCCTCTAGATTGATAATCGAAAAAGATTGCAGTCGTTCTTTAATTCAAGAAAGTGAAAAGGTAAATTATTAAGTTAGATATTCATGATTAAAAAAAAGAAAAAACCTTCTCACAGTAAAACAGAATTAGTTCCATTTATACCAGGTCGTGTTTCCAAAGATAAAGATGAAATCGTAAAAGAAATTGAAAAGCTCCACCACGACTTTTTAGAGAATGCAAGAAACCATCTCATGCTCGCAAAGAAAATCGGAGAAATCTTAGAGAGAAAAAAATCTGAAGTGAAACATGGAGAATGGGAAATATGGGTAGAAGCAAATTTAAGTTTTTCTATTCGTTCCGTTCAGTATTACATAAAAATCCATAAGCATTGGAATACCTTGATTAATACTCCAACAAAGTCGGCAGGACTTCTCACAGAAGCAATTGAACTCATCACAGAAAAAAGGTACTTAGATTCACTGGAAGTATCTGAAAAATTAAGACTGGAGAAAAGAGAAGAACGAAAAGATATTATTAGCCTTCATAGACGTTTCTTTAAAAGAGGGGAATCACTAAATAAAAATGATAAGAAAGCTTTATTCCGGTTTCTAGATGATGTTCGCTACAAAAGAGAAACAAAATTTCAAAAATACCAGGAAGGCATTGAAAAGATAAAAGAAGCTCTCCAAGAAAATAAGAAGCAGATTAAAAAGGTTTTGGATTCTCTGAAAAATTAAGCTGAGAAGACTTTAATCATTTCAAAATCGTAAACTGCAAGCTTTCGATTGACTCCTCATTTTTAAAAATAGTAAATTTAAAATTACTTATTATAAATTTAGTTTTGATTTAAAATGACCCTAACATAGAATCATAATCTTTCATTACTTTAGGTATTCTGTTTCGGAAATTTCTTAGATGGGAGGGGTATTTAACTATTTAGTTTGAGATTGCAAGACTCTACAATATTAGAGTGAAAAGAATGCAATTCGTATCACTCTATCGAGGACAATCAAAGCCCTTTCTAATTATAATCTCTAGTCATAAAGAAAAACTCCATTAAAAAGTGAAAAGAACGGGATTCTTTTCACTCACAATTTTCTTCAAAAATACATTTTCTATTGATTTTTTAAGCGACATAATTTTTATTATAAGAAAACCTATTTCTGATTTTTATAAACTTTATCCAAACAAAATAAAAATAGATTTAGCGGAGAGCATTTTGCCTATGAAAACTATTTCTTACTATAATCGTAAAGGTGGCGTTGGAAAAACAACGGTATCATTTTTATTCAGTCGCTTTCTTATATCTGCCGGAAAGAAAGTTTTAATCTTAGATCTTGATCCGCAAAAAAGTCTCACAAGCCATTTCACAAGACTCCATAAAATAGATCGTAAAAGACTTAAAGAACAAAATGCTTTCACAGTTCTCTTAGGAAAGGATGATATTAACGAAGCCATCATTCAAATAGATTCAGAGAAATTTTCTAATTGTTACATTCTTCCAGGTAGCTTTGACCTCTCAGATATTCAAGGAAACATTTCAATTCTCTCAGTTAAAAATGCCTTAAAACAATTAAAGATAAAATTTGATTATTGTATCATTGATCTTTCTCCTAATTTTTCAACGCTAATTCAAGCAGCTCTAGTATCATCCGATTTAATTATAATTCCCTCCCTTCCGGCAATTGAGGATATGGAGCAAGCTGACTGGACTTATAAAAAAATTGAAACTGTTTGCAGTGCGGATAGAAAAATTCTGTTGAATCAATTTAAGCATGATAAGCCAGGAAAGCTTGAAAAAGAAGTAATGGATTTTTACATTCCATCTTTTAATGGTCATTGTTTGAAACATTCAATTCCTCCTTCTGGATTGATTCGTAGATATACACAGACCGGAGAATCCATTACATCGTCGGCTAAAGCAAAAATTAGTTTTATGGAAAGCTTCGCAGCATTTGTAAAGGAAGCTACAAAAGAAAATCTAAAAGTTACGAGTTTCTAGTATGGCAATATCTAAATTTCAATTACCCGAAGAACTTGATACAAGAAGCTATTATGAATTATGGCAACCAGAAACTAAACGAATGGTTCCAATTCAAGACTTGAATGAACACCCATTAAATTATACTCTTGTCGGAAAAATAGCAAACGATAAAAGAATGAGTCTAAAAGAAGATATTGAGAAAAGTGGAATTAGAGAACCGCTCCAAGTCTACTGGGATAAGCAGCAAAAAAAATTGATATTAGTATCTGGACATGAAAGATTTTCAATCATGCGAGAGCTTGTAAGAGAAGGTAAGATTAGAGGAAATCCCGAACTGCCTTGTATAAAAAAAGAATTTAAAAATGAAGAAGAAGTAAGAAGACATATCTTCGCGATAAACTACAATCGTAAAGATGTAAAAGCAACAGACGAAGTTTTAGAAGTTATTTTTCCACCAAAAGAATATCCGTTACTGTATGCTGATTTGAGAGGAAATTACAATTATCAGGCTTTAGGCAAAAGTGAAAAGAAGTTCGTTCTTTTCACTAATGACGATAAAGAGTCCGCACGTAAAATTAGAGAACAAGAAAGAATTGAACAAGATAGGCTCAGAGAAGAGGCAGCCAAAGTTTTACAGAAAACGATTGGAACCATTGAAAAAGCTTCGCAGAAAGTTGTTAGTAAGCAAAAAAGTGAAAAGAATGGTCTTCTTTTCACTTCAAATGAAGATTCTGAAACTAACTTAAAAGAGCTTCATAAAAAGAATAAGAAAGTCAATGATTCAATGAGAAATTTTGATCTAAAACTAGCTGGTATTTTAGAAGAAAAAATAATACTATCAAATGAAATTAAAGTTCAAGAAAAGATCGAAAAAATGGACAGTAAGAAGCGTAAGCAAGTCTTACATGAAGAAGCACAATTTTTAAAAGAAACATTATCTATTTATAAAAAGCGATCAGAAACAATTGTAAAGTTACTGGAAAAGACTTTAAAAGACATAACAAATAAAAGATAATTAATCCTTGTACCAAAGTACGGCTTTTGTACAAGTGCCGTACTTTGGTACAAGGAAAAAATTTTAGGTATTTTCGTTTATAAAATTTATTTTTCTATACTTTTGAATATTTATTACGATATACTTATTAAGTCTGAGTAGTAATAACTATTACTCAGGTGAGAGGTCTTTTATCTTATATAAAGTCTTCTCAGCAACGCTAAGTAAAAAGAGTCTTTCAAAGACTGCCTTCTGCTAGAGGGAATCGGGAACTCTCTAGCAGATAGGAAAATCCTTCACATTGACCTAATTTTAAATTTAAAACTTAATTTAAGCAAAAAAGATTGCTTATTCCTCAACTAAATAAAACCCTTAGCAATTGCATTCTATCTTTCAAACTAATCCGTATTACTTATAAATGACGGTTACTGCGTCTTATACTCAATTACATACATTTACACAGGTTTACACACCTTTACAGTTTGTTTCAAAATTAACTTTTTTTAGCTTTTTTTCATTCAAGGAAATAGTACATGGTTTCGAAGCTATGTACTAGAAATAAAACTTGGTTTAATTCATTGGCTTTCCCGAAAATTGCCAATGGAGCGTTGCTGAGGAGATTTCTAAATAAAATAAAGGAGATAGGCAAATGCTTATCCATAACATTCTAATACCCAAACCATTAACGAAGTTAGAGCCATTTGAATGGGCATTGCCTCAT
>JANMOF010000055.1:0-14666 GCA_031368925.1 Leptospiraceae bacterium | reverse complement strand
CTCTTTAGCAAAAATCCCAAGAGATATTAAAATTAAATATCCTGCATCATTTCCAAATTCTGAATTCAGTTTTTTAAAATGGTCAACAATATAAACTGCGACTACGGTTTGTTTACCTGTGGCTAATAGGGTTTTGCTTTTTTCCCAGAAGTATTTGCGATTGTAAAGTTCGGTCAAGAAATCTCGGCGGGATAAGTCTCTAATCTTTTCGATGCTCTCGAGGGCATCCATGTTCATGTTGATCCTACAGGCAAATTCCTCCTTTGTAAATGGCTTTGTTATAAAATCATTAACACCGATTTTAATAAACTTAGAAGAAATATTCTTTGTTTCATTCCCGGATATGGAAATAATAATGAGAGATTCTTTAGAGTATTTCTCTCTTAGCCGCAGAGTAAGCTCAAACCCGTCCATTTCTTTCATATTATAATCGGTTAAAACAAGTTTGATGTCTGGATTCTTTTCTATTATATGCAAACAATCAAGTCCATTTTTTGCTTCTAGAACTTTAAACATTTGGAGTTTGAGTAAATCACTGGTAAGTTTACGAAATAGCGGCGAATCATCTGCAACCACAACTTTCGTTTCACTGTTTCGAATGATCTGTTTTAATAGTTTTATTACATAGTCCATATCTTCCTTTCTGGATTTAAAAATATAGTCTATGATATTTTTTTCTAATATTTTATTTCGAATTTCATCGTTAAGTTCACCAGTAATCACAATGACCGGGATTTTTTGCTCGACCATATAATCAATATGCTCAGTTCCGCTTGCATCGACAACGTTTAAATCAACAAGTGCTAGTAGAATCGAACTTCTTTCTTGTTCTAGAATTTCTTTTGCTTCCCCAAATGATGCAGCTAATATTGAATCCATTCCCATGTCGTTCTTGATACGACTTGCTAAGAGTTTAGAGAAAGATTTACTGTCGTCTATTATAAAAAATTTATTTTTCATTGCTTACTTATAGGACAGCTCAAGCATACGGGTAACAGAGCGTTTGCCTTTATCAATAATTTCCTGGTCTAGGATAATTTCGTATTGCTCATAGAGTAGAGAGTCTCTGATTTTTTCGAGAGTAATTTTTTTCATATGGGGGCAGGTCTGACAGGTGGATACAAATTTCTTTTCAGGAAACTCTGATCTTAAATTATCTCCCATCGAGCATTCTGTAATAAGCATAATATTTTTAGCATTTGATTTAGAAATAAAGTTTGCCATCTCTGCTGTTGAGCCAGCAAAATCAGAAGCGTCTACTACATCACTCTTACATTCTGGATGAGAAATTACGACTAAGTCATCGAATAGACGACGTGTGCTTTCGATATCTTGTTTGGTATAAAGCTCATGCACCATACAACTTCCAGGGTGCGTTATTAGTTTTTTCTTCGTGTGTTTTTGAACGTTAGACGCTAGATATTGATCTGGGAGGAAAATGACAGTATCCGCATCGAGTGAATTTACAATTTTAATTGCATTTCCCGAAGTGCAGCAAACATCAGTTTCTGCTTTCACTTCAGCAGAGCAATTTACATAAGTTACGACAGGGACTCCAGGGTATTTTTTCTTAAGATCAATCACATCTTGTCTTGTAATACTTTCCGCAAGAGAACAACCTGCTTTTAAATCAGCGATTAACACCTTCTTATCCGGTGAAAGAATTTTTGCAGTCTCAGCCATGAAGTGGACTCCGTTAAAAAGAATAATATCTGCTTTAGTTTCAGCAGCCATTTTACTTAAGTAAAGAGAATCTCCGACAATATCGGACACCCCATAAAAAACGTCAGGCGTCATATAGTTGTGCCCGAGTAAGACTGCGTTCTTTTCTTTTTTGAGTCGATTGATTTCCTCTATAAGGGGAAGTCTTTTTTCTATTTCGTAGTCAGTGTAGTTCACTTCTAGGTGTTTTATTAATTCTTTGGTTTCCATGATTTTTTAAAATGGCTGAGTAGGGTAGGTTGCCCCTGTCCCCTTTAAGCCAGTCTCCTCGCTATTTCCATTATTACACGTTGTCATACAAGTTCCCCATGCAGCAGACGCCGTCGTTGAAGTTGACTTCTGTGCATCTCTATAAGTTTTCGTTGTTGGATATTTAGACCCTGAGCAAGTCGAATTCGTTGCATTAAACAGAAAGGCACAATTTTTCCAACAACCAAAAAATCCAATTAGAATTGATTCTGTTCTTTTATCAGTAGGCTGTATACCATTTTTTAATCGAGTCAATTCGGAGTCAGAACAAACAGTGCTTTGACTATCGGATAAAATGATACAAGTGTTTTCGGTTGAAGCAAAGTTGAAGCATGCGGCTTGCGTTGTGGAATTCGGGCTCTTATTATTTTGTAAGTAGAGAAGAAGCTGAACTTGTTGTTCTCTTTTTTTTGTATCTTCACCACCACTACAGCTATTAAAAAAAAGAATGGTTGAGAGTAGAACTAGTAAATATATATCTTTCATAGATTGGTTTCATTTTTTCATAGACTGTCTCCTTGCAAAGCAGGAAATTTAGAGGACTTTTTCTAGATTTTGCTACTGCCTTCTATGCAAAAAATAACGATAATATAGAAAGTAATCATGGATAAAAAAAATTATAAACTATTTGGAATTCTCTTGGTATTGGTCTCTTTAACTTCGGGTGCATTGTTTTATTATTTTAAAGTTTACAAGAAGAATTTGGAAGAGCCAGATTATTATAGTGCTCCTGATTCCATTTTCCAGCGTTTAAAAGAAGATCCTTCCTATTTAGTCGAGGAGAATTTACTCCAAATCAATTCTCTCTCTCTTGTTGAATATTTTAGAACTAGAATGCTTTATTATTCCTATACGAAGGGCGGGGCGGCTAAAGAAAATTTTAAAGAGGAGTTAGAAAGAGATTTTCCGGGAGAGCGGGGACGCGCACTCATCGAACTTTTAGAAGTATATCTTCTATTCGAAAAACAGAAAGAGAAAATATTGGCTCTTAGTGATCTAGATTCTTATGAGAAGATTTTAAAAATAGAAATGATTCGAATAGAACTCTTTGGGGAAAATTTAGATTTGCTCCTTTACCCCAAAAAAGATTCTGAAACCGTTGATCGTTTTTATGCCTATACAGAGCGCTATTTGAAAAAGCATTATACTGATATGCCGCGCTCTAAAAAAAATCACCTTAACAAAGCACGTCGTGAAATATACGGTGACGGCTACGAACGATTATTCGCCTTAGAGCCAGCTCGATTACAATTCAATTTAGAATTAAAAATCAACGAGCGTGAACTAAGCATTTTAAATGAATATGAAAAGAAGCAAGCAATTGCTGCCCTTAAAGAAAAAATGGGCAAAGAAGATTAATTATAATAGCTTGGATATTAAGTCTTAAGGTCACTTCTTCCAGTCTTTAATAAGAGTAGCCACAAGTCCAGTCCATCCGGTTTGGTGGCTTGCTCCTAATCCTTCTCCTGTATCCCCGTTGAAGTATTCATAGAAAAGTAGATAGTCTTTAAAATTAGGATCTGTCTGAAATTTTTCATTGTCACCGAATACAGGTCGTTTGCCGCTAGGATCAGTCTTAAAAATACGAATCATTTTTTCAGCAAACTCTCTTGCTATTTCAAGGAGAGAAATATTACCCTTGCTTGTGGGTATATGAAGAGTATCCCCATAAAAATTTCCAATTAGTTTTAATGCTTCAATCATCATGAAGGTAGTAGGAAACCAGATCGGTCCTCTCCAGTTGGAATTTCCACCTTTTATTCTGGAATAAGAAATTCCCGGCTCATATCCAATCTTACTGTCGCCAAATACGAATGGGTGTTTTTCATGAAATTTAGAAAGACTGCGCAGACCGAAGTCAGATTTGAATTCATCTTCGTCGCCTATTTTACTCAGTAGACGGGTAAGTTGATTTTTATTTACTACTGTGAGTAGGAAATTTTTTTCTCCATTTCTTTCGAGTGGAGTAATACTATCATCCGACATTTCTTTTCTATTCTCCAAAAACCAAAAGAAATTAGAACGAAAGTTTGGAAACTCTGCTAACTCTTTTTCTGAAATCACCTCTGCTGCAAAAATTGGTATTAGCCCCACAAGAGAGCGCACTCTAAACTTTTCGGATTTACCATTTGGATAAGAAAGTATATCGTAAAAAAAACCGTCTTTTTCATCCCAGAGTTGTTGTTCCCTTCCACCCATATGCTTCATCGCAGTTCCAATGTAAGCAAAATGTTGAAAGAACTTTGTGGCTAACCATTCGTATGCCTTATCTTTTCTGGCAAGCTCAAGTGCTATACGCATTAGATTTAAACAATACATTCCCATCCAACCAGTTGCATCGGACTGTTCAAGAGTTGCTCCACCGGGGATACTTGAACTTCTCTCCACAACAGTAATATTATCTAACCCGAGAAATCCACCTTCGAAGATATTATTATCACCTTTGTCTACACGGTTCACCCACCAGGCGAAGTTAATGAGTAGTTTGTGAAAGCATCTTTCTAAGAAATCTAAATCTTCTACTCCCCTTGTTTCTTTTTCCATCTGGTAAACTTTTAAAACTGCATAGGCGTGAATCGGTGGATTTAGATCGGAAAATTCCCACTCGTAAGCTGGGATTTGTCCATTTGGATGTTGAAATTGTTCAAAGAGTAAATACCAGAGTTGATCCTTTGCCATAGAAATATCAATCATGGCAAGCGGAATACAGTGAAATGCCAGGTCCCATGCGGCAAACCAGGGATATTCCCACTTATCTGGAATGGAGAGCACACGCATAGAATTTAGATGTCCCCATTTTTGATTTCGAATTTTTTTTCTGGATTCGGGTGGTGGTAAATCAGGATCATCCCCTGATAGCCATTTCTTCACATCAAATAAATATATTTGTTTAGAAAGAAGCATTCCCGCAAGTGATTGCCTTAGAATTTTTTTATCTTCTACATCGGCTAACGGTGGGTAAATTGTTTCGTAAAACTCGTCTGTTTCTTTTTTTCTGTCAGTAAAAACTGTTTCGATGTCTTGGAATGGATTCGTATTTTCTGTATTAGTAAGTCTTAGGTAAATTACTTTCTTATCTTTTGCCGAAACTAAAACATCTTTATAATGAATACAGGCTTTTGTTCCCGTTTTTTCTGGGTTCACAGAATTTTCTTTTTGAATGATATGTCTATGAAATGCATCTTTTGTATACTTGGAAACAGAAGGAGTAGAGAATATACGCTCGTTATTTGTTTCGTTGTCGGTAAATAGTAATTCGCCCCCTTCCTGTGCATACAAATACCAGGTTCCCAATTTGTAAGGAAATGGAAGGTTGGGCATAAGAAGCGCATCATTATCATCTGCCACAATCTGCATATACCCTAGAGAATTTCCTGATTTTAGAATTGGTTTTTTTGTAAGTTTTGTCCATGTCCATTTATTTCTAAACCAGATTTGTGGAATCACATCTAGAGATGCGTCTTTGTCTGCGCGATTGTGAATTTCTATTTTGATACAAATATCTTCTGTATCTGCTTTTGCATATTCTATGAATATATCAAAGTATTCATTGTTCTCAAATATGCCTGTATCTATTAGTTCATATTCTGACTCTAAAAGACTTCTTTCTTTATTTTTCTCTATTAAATCTACGTAAGGATATTCCTTCTGAGGATACTTATATAAAAACTTTGCGTAACTATGAGTTGGTGTTCCATCCAGATAATAGTAATATTCCTTTACATCCTCTCCATGATTTCCTTCATCGTGGGTAAGACCGAACATCCGCTCTTTTAAGATTGGATCTTTTCCATTCCAGAAAGAATGTGCAAGAACTAATAGTTGGTATCTATCACAAAAACCCGCAATTCCATCTTCTCCCCAACGATAGGCGCGAGACCTTGCATGATCATGTGGAAAATAATTCCATGCATCTCCGTTGGGACTGTAATCCTCTCGGACTGTGCCCCAGGATCTTTCGCTAACATATGGTCCCCATCTTTTCCATTTAGAAAAGGGAAAAGGGGAAGACTCAAAGAGTCGTTCATTCTCTTTGCAGTTTTCTTTTTTCTCCTGTTGTTTCATGAGAATTATTTCAGTTCGTTCCAGGCAAGCGCACTTGCACCAAGGACAGCAGAATTTTTTCCTTCTAACCCGGAGACTAAAAGTTTAACTTTATTTTTATAGACTGGAAATAGATTTTCTTCCATGTATTTTTGAATTGGGTCAAATAACCATTTGCCTGCTTTGGTGAGTCCTCCGAAAAATATAATCGCCTCAGGACTTAAGTGAGCTACTGTATCAGCCATTTTAGTTCCTAGAATTTTGCCTGTATATTCAAAGGCGGCTAATGCGATTTTGTCTCCACGAAGAGCAGCTTCTGTAATCATATTTCCGGTTAGCTGGTTATAAGGAATATCGCGTAATTCCGATTCTGTATTCATGTCTGCCATTAGCTTCGATACAGTGCGCTTAATCCCGGTTGCCGATGCATAGGTTTCGAGACAACCTTTTCGTCCGCATCCACAGATTCCTCCATCGGGGTTAACATTGACATGCCCGAGTTCTCCTGCAAATCCATCTGCTCCATAGACAAGATTTCCATTTACAACAATTCCACTTCCGAGTCCTGTTCCAAGAGTAATTAAAACAAAATCTTTCATTTTTTTTGCCGCGCCAAATTTCATTTCTCCAATTGCTGCAGCATTTGCATCGTTTGTCAAATAAGTAGGAAGCTTATAGTGATTACCCACAAGCTCTGCAAGTGGAGTGAGTTTTCCCCAACCGAGATTGGGTGGACTTTCCACTGTTCCCTTGTAGAAATTTCCATTGGGAACACCGATTCCAATTGCCTTTAATTCACTATTTTCTTTTAAACCGGCAAAGGCTTTTTCTGCTGTATCAAATAGTCTTGTTAAAAATACGTTTACCGGATCTTTTGCGTTAGTAGGGAGGGATGCTTCTTCTAGAATATTCCCGTCTCTATCCACAAATCCAAATTTTGTAAACGTTCCCCCTATATCAATTCCAAGTGTAACTTCAACTTTCATATCACACCACCTTCTAGTCTATGTATAGCTTACCCTTGCCCATTTTATAAGCAAAGGAATTTTCTAAAAGAGAAATAAGTTGAAAGCTGATTTTTGTCATAATGAAAAAAAGTTTGATCTTAGAAACTTATTAGAGAGGTTGTTGTAATGACTTTGGGTCTTTGATAAAGTAAGCTCTTCCCATGGGTTACACCTAACGGTGGGTTCGCCAAACTCAATAGCGCAAGCGTTGCTTCCGAGTGGGCGCAACATAGGGCGGGCTATTGATTTTAATAATTCATTAGATTTATCTAATATTCTCAATTTCATAAAATGTTCTATAGTTTTACTCCTTTTCATAAAGTGATTTATTTAAGATACTACTGTGGTTGACTTTCTTCTGATTCTAGAATATCCATTAGAACTTCATCGAGGCTAACAGGCATTTCCTTCTCATCGAGATTTACGACTATCATAAATCCTTTTGCTTTTCCAATACTTTGAATAGCTTTCACTAAAAGTAATTGGTCGCTGTAAATACATTTACCATCTTTCTTTGACCATATTTCTTTGGAAGACAAACAGCCCTTTGCCGGTGTATTGGGATAATAGCTGTAATCCCTATAAAATTCAGTGTCCACTGTCGTTCCGTGTGCAAAAATTACATTTCTTCCAATCTCCCCTGCAATATAAGCTTCCTGGATTGGGAAATAATCCTTCCATGAATCAGGAAGAAGACTTAAATAAGAATCCAAACTCCATTTCCCGTTTTTTTTCTTATGAAAATATTTTTCCGTAGAAATCTCAATTGGTAGAGCTGTTATGAGAGAAGGTGTTGGTCCTATCTCTTCATTCTTAAGAGGAGTAATATTCTGGATAGAAAAAATTCCCTGTGGCGTATTTCCATTTGTGATATAAGAAGGCAAATCAGAAACAGACCTTGCCAATTGTGATACTGAAAATATAGACCCATCGGCTCTACGTAAAAAAGTCCCATCCGGTTTTTTTATAATACAAAGTCCCGGATAATCGCGATTTAACCTTTGTAGACTAAAAAGAAGGTAAGTATCTTCCCCGTAATCATTCGAAAGTAATTCTACTATTGGAGGACGCTTCTTTAAATACTCTGCCGGGGAAATTTCTAAATACTTAGAAAGAATTCGAAGTAGTGGGATAGTCTCATAATTTTTAAATTTAAATTTAAGAGTATTCAAATATTCTGTATTCTGGTTTGGATTTAAACGTAATTTATAATTTAGGGCAACTGCAAAATGCTTTGGGCTTTTAGTAGTTAAAAAAACATTTTCGATTATTTCTTCAAAACCATTTCGATAAAGAGTAAAAATTGTTTCGAGAACATCCGAATAAAAATTCTCGGAAAAGAAAGGATATCCTTTCAATGCAAGCTTTAAATAATTATAACCATCGTCTTCAAGATAATTTAATATTCGCATAGCTTGAAATGATTTCTTAACTACAGATTCTTTCTTTATATTTTGAAAGGCAGTTATTTCTGTGGAGATAATATCGAGCATTTCCGTTCTATATTTTTCACGACCCTCCTTAGTTGCAGCCGGAAATACCTGGTTAAATACAGGAATCGATTCTTGTGAGAATATCCTTATTGATAAGAATAGAAATGTAAGAAAGATTTTCAAGTTTCTGACTCCGAATATTTTTTTTGAATAAATTTCCAAGAATTGAGAGTAAATTTCTTATTACTCGGGGGCAGTAGTATCAGTGCGCCTAATTATAGTATTCCACCTTCAACGCTGATACGTTCTAAAAAAAAATCATCTGATTCTTTTCTCGATGATTATTGTGTTTACACCGTTTTCATGAATATAGCTTACTTTATCCATTAGCTTCTCTACAAGAAATACACCGAAACCACCGCGACGTTCGCCTTTAAGGTTAGCTTCGAGGGAAGGCGCAGGAACAACAGATCGATCAAAGAAACTCCCTTTGTCTTGTATCATGATAATAATAGAGTCTTCGGTAAATTTGATAGCACAATCAAAAGTTGGATTTGGTAGCTTGGTGTCTTTATAAGAATGCATAACAACGTTAGTTGCCGCTTCATCACAGCAAAGTAAAATATCATCAGAAAGAAATTCTGCCAGGTTACGAATCTTAATTGTTTCAAATAGAAAGTCACGAAACTTAGGTATAGAGGTATTATTCGCTGGAAACGTTTTTCTAAATTGAAAATCGTCGTTGAACTTTAAAATGAGAACAGTAAAGTCGTCGAACTGTTCGGTAGATTCGGAGTAGTCCACAATTTCTTTATAGACTTCTTCAATGATTTCCTGTGGAGATTTATTTTTTCGTTTAATGATTTCGTGAACAAATCTTTCTAGACCAAATTCATTATCGTCTTTGTCTTTCTCTTCAATTGCACCGTCTGTATAAAGCACTACCATATCACCCGATTTAGGATGAATTTTTCCACCTACATATTTTCCTGTGGGGATAACACCGAGAGGCGCACCGGTACCTTTTATAAATTCATAAGTCTCGTCAGCTTTAATCCAGATTTGATCGTTATGACCGGCTGAGGCAAATTCTATTTCCATTATGGATGGATCATAGTGAATAAAAAATAAAGTTACAAACATTCCCGATTGAGAATCTTCATAGATGAGGGAGTTAGCTGCTTTTAATAATTCGGCAGGATTCATCTCGTGGTTACGGCTGAGTGTGCGCATTACAGAAGAGCTCATAGCCATAAAAATAGCCGCAGGAAGGCTCTTGCCGGAAACATCAGCAATTAGAAAAGAAAATTGTCCATCCTCATATTTGTAGAAATCATAGAAGTCACCGGAAACATCTTTCGCAGGAACAGACTTGACTCCAAGTTCAAAGTTGGAACCAGAAGGAATTTTGGAGGGTAAAATATTATTTTGGATGTTGCGGGTAATCTCGATTTCCTTCTGCATTGCTTTTTTGGCAATCATATCGGCATTGAGTTTTATGTTTTCGTATCCTTTAATAAATTGAGAAGAAATTGTTTGAAGCAAGCGGAGATCATTCTCTCGAAAGTAGGTATTGTCAATTCGCTCAGAAAGACAGATTGCTCCAAATGGTTTCTGGTTATTACCGAGTAATGGAAGAACGATAAAGGAATCTTTCAGAAATTTTTTATCTAAAATATCATCATCTTCATCAACAGTATAGGAATCTTTGAGTAAAATTTTATTTTCTATGATTGCATGAACGATAACTGAGTCCCTGGGGAAAATTTCATGGGACTTGTCTTCAACGCCATTAATATAAGACCAAAGATTTACTTTTTGCTTCGCCTGATCAATAATGAGGATAACAGCCCGTTTTGCGTCGAGCTCCCTTACTACGATACGAATGGATCTCCGAATTAAATCTTCTTCATCTTTGGATTCGAGTACTGCTTTTCCTAAATCAAAAAGACTTCCTAGTTCACTGACTTTTTTTTCAAGCTCTCGATTGGTTTTTTCCAAGTTGTCGAGGAGTCTTGTTTTTTGAATCGCAACAGCCGCAGCATCGGAAAAGCTTAAAAACAATTCAATATCACTGTCATTAAAATTATTTCTGTCGATTGTATTAATGCCTTCCATGACTCCAATAACTTCATCATCAGCAATAAGCGGCGCAGCTAAAATATTTCGAGTAGTAAAATCAGATGCTTTATCAACGACTTTATAAACGCGGTCATCATTTTGGGCATCGTTAATAATCATCGGTACGCGGGTAACGGCAACTGTCCCCGCAATTCCTTTACCCATTGGAACACGGATCTTTTGAATTTCTTCTTCTTTCTCTCCAGCTACAATATGAAAATACAATTCGTTCTTTGCTTTATCTACAAGTAAAATGGAACAGGACTCCGTGCGAAATACGCTTTTTACTGATTCCATCACATCTTTTAAAAGGTTAGTCAGATGACGAGAAGAGTTAATCAAGCCAGACACGCGAATAACTTCTTTTAGTAAAAATTCTAAACGGGTATTCTTTTGCAGATTGTCCGTTGAATTTAGTAGAAGTTGAATGGCAGTTGTGAAATGTAAAAAGATTTCTCCCTTTTCTGGAAGGACGAGAGAATCTTTCAAGAGTCTGCTAAGAGTTTTGGAGTAAACAGAGATTAGCTCAAAGTCGTTTGTAGAAAAATTTTCAAAATGGTTTATACCGGCTAATAGGAATACTCCGATAGAAGTTGCATCATCCCCCAGGTAACAGGCTATATAAGTCTGATCAGCGTCCATTTTTGAACCTGGAACTGTCGAATTTTTCTTTATTCTAAAACTTCTCTTTTCCTGAAAGGAGTAATTTGCGAGTAGCCTCGCTTGCTCTGAGAGAGATAAAGAATCTGCACCAAAACTTTTAAGATTATTCTTTTCATCCAAAAAAAATAGAAAGCCAGATTTCGCTCCGACATTTTTGATTGCTTCATTCAGAATTAGAATAAAAACCTGTGTTAGGTTTTCATTTTCCTTGATGGATGCAGTGCCCCCTGAATTATTTTGGAGCAGGGTTACTAGAGATGATTCCAGCAAATGAGTTACGAAAAATTGAGCTTTAGAGTTTCTTCTCTGAGCTTTCTGTTTGCTTGTTCTAGCTCTCTTATTTTATCGAGAGCGTTCATTAGTTCGTCTCTGGAAATATTGGATACAATATCGGAGGCTTGCATTGTTTGTTGTGCGTTTTTCATTTCAGAAGAAGAGTAATCAATAATCGACTCATACATTTTGATAATTTGATCTGCATTTGAGAGCTCTTTTTCATTTAATTTAAGAACTTTTTCATAGCCTTTTATAATATCACTTTGAGCCATTACTTTCTTTTGTAAACTTTCTATCGTTTCCATAAAATTCACCTTTTAAAATTAAAACTTAAATTGACACATGGGCTACAATTTTAAAACTCATATTATTCCCATGGGGACGTAGCTCAGCTGGGAGAGCACTTGCATGGCATGCAAGGGGTCAGGGGTTCGATCCCCCTCGTCTCCAAACCGATAATACATCTACATAATTTCTATTGGTTATTGATTGTACGTCAATGTTTTTTTTGCTTGCTTGAATTTTTCATTTATATTTTGAGAATGGCTATTATTACTACAAGGCATAAGAATTTGCCACTGAGGCACAAAGGCACGGAGAAAGATTAGAGGATAGTAGATTTCAGGGATTTATGTTAGCATAGTTTTTCGGAATAATGCCTACATCATGTTTAGTAAATTTTAAAATTGAATCATTTCTGACATCGGCTTACACGGGAAATAGAAGTAAACCCAACGTAATTCCTCTGCGTCTCAGTGCCTCTGTGGCAAAGGGCTTGTTAGTTTATACAACGGGGAGTATCTATGGCTGCGAGAAAAGTCCTTAAATTAGGGGATCCTGTACTTAGAAAAATAAGTCAACCCATCACTGAAGATGAGACAAAGACCAAAGAGTTCAAAAAGCTCATTAAGGATATGTTTGATACGATGAGATTTGAAAATGGAGTTGGTCTTGCAGCACCTCAAATAGGCGTTTTGAAGAGACTTGTAGTTGTAGGAGTAGAAAATTCAGAGCGTTACCCGGGAACACCGGATATAGCAGAGGAGATTTTAATTAACCCTATCATAACTCCCTTAGCTCCTGCCGGGGCTGGTTTTTGGGAAGGATGTCTTTCTGTTCCTGGTATGCGTGGACTTGTTGAGCGACCAAATAAAATCAAAATCGAATGGTATGATGAAAAATGGAAGCATCATTCCGAAATTATAGAAGGCTACAAAGCAATTGTATTTCAACATGAATGTGACCACTTAGATGGAGTTTTATACGTAGATAGGCTTAAAGATATGAAGCTGTTTGGCTATACAGATGTAATCGATACACAGGGAAATGAATTAGACTAGGCTGTTTTGTGTTAACTGGGATTGTGTAGAAGCAACATAATGTGACATTTTTATCTTTTTACGCAACCCCGGTTAACACAAAACAGCCACAAGATAAGCATTCCTTTAATGAAAAAAATTTTACCAATTCTATTTCTATTTTTTATTTCTACACTGGTTGCAGAGGATAATGAAGATAAACCGTCTTATCATAAAGGTAAAATTTTAACCGATATAAGCTTTGGTAGTTTTAATTCAGAAATTTCCTCTCGCTCTAATCCAAATACTCTAACTTCTCTTTATTTTTTATACGATCTCAGACCTTTGCTTCTTTCTTCTGAGCCTGAAAGTTTCAAGTTAGGTGTTTATAAATATGGAAGTTATCAAAAGCCAGAAGTGGAAAATTACAATGCCAGACTGGGTGTAGAGTATGCAATCTTTGACTGGCTTGGCTTAGGAATTTCGACTTCTGCTACTCGGTTTAAAATTTCTAAAATTACTCCGGGGAATTATTTATCTTATCCTGTCAGTTATATTTTGCCACAAGGTCCTTCTGGAAATTCTCCTATCATCAATGATTATTTTAGTTTTGTTAGACAAGAATTTAAAATTAATTTTGCTACAATTGATTTAGAGGCAAGTATACATTATCCTTATCAGTATTTTGATCCGTATGTTAGGATTGGCTATGGGGCTACTCCTGGTTTTCCCGGAGTGTTTAAATCTTCCCTTTCCGGCGGATTTAGAATTTTTTGGAACGATTCCTATCTTCAACTCGAATACACTCAGAATTTTCTATATGGCATTAGGATAGAACAGACAGATTATTTACTGGAGCGGGGTGTTCGCTTTGGAGTGGGCTATTCCTGGTTTTGAAAAATAATTGTAGATTCTTAGGATTTTATCTAAAAATATATTGACTTGTAGATATTACTAGAGCAGTTTTTTCTTAGATGTTTTTTGTCACGGTAACTCTCGGGTTTACGTTAAGGGATCTCCTAAATGAAAATAGTAATTGATAAACAAAAGCTGAAAAATATTCAAGACCAAAAAGTAGTTGAGAAAAAATACACAATCCTTCTCGTCGATGATGAGCCTGTTAATATTGATGCGCTCACAATGATTCTAGAAGATAAGTATACTATTCTGCAAGCCTACACTGGAAATGAAGCACTCAAATTAATTGAAAACCACCCGAACCCTTCCCGCATTAATTTAATTATTTCTGATCAGCGAATGCCGGGTATGTCAGGTGTTGAGTTCTTGAAGCAAACGATTACGATTATCCCCAAAACGATTCGAATGGTTCTTACTGGATTTACTGATATTAATGACATCATAGATTCAATTAACGAGGGACAGGTTTATAAATTTCTTACTAAGCCGATTGAGCCGAAGGACTTGCTTGTTTCGATTCAAAGAGCCTTAGAGGCATATGAACTCGAAAAACAAAATATTATTTTAATTGAACAATTAAAAGAGATGAATGAAAATTTAGAAAACCTAGTGCAGGAGAGAACAGAGCAACTGCAAGAGTCGTTAGCCGCTCTACAAAAGCAAAAAGAAGAATTGGAATATCTTTCTAATTTTCAAGATACGCTCGTGAATGAATTAGAAGTATTATCCATTACAGATCCTTTGACAGGCCTTGCTAATCGTCGTTGGCTTGAATCATTTGCTAAAGAAGAATGCGAAAAAGCATTTCGGAAAAAAAATGAAATTTCTGTAATCATGTTAGATATAGATCATTTTAAACGCTATAATGATTTCTATGGACACGCCATGGGGGATAAATGCATTAAGCTAGTCGCGGATATTTTAAAAAAGAAAAA
>JANMOF010000028.1:0-4414 GCA_031368925.1 Leptospiraceae bacterium | reverse complement strand
GATGCAATCCCATTGCCGCTTGTAAAATAAAATCGCATCGAAGTAATATTACTCGCACTATTTTCCCACCAGACCTGACCGATGTAGTGAACTGCCTCAGCTGCGGATACGACCTTTGCATTCGTAATATTCCCTTGTCTTCTAATTCCAGTTTTTGTATTTAAAATCAATTTAGAAACATAGACAGAGTTTGCGACTAACGGTTGACTAAAGGAACCTGCAAGCGTTAAGCCTTCGGATGAACAAGTGGCAGTGCCCGCATTATTTACATTCGAACTACCAGCAGATACATACATGACCTGATTATAATAGTTGCATGCAGTGTCACCGTTTACCTCAATCGCATAATTTCCAGAGCTTATCGTTGGTGATACAAACTTGGTGATGATCATAAATTCCGAAAAACTATTTCCATCTAAACCATTTACTAGTATTGAATTTGTAGTTGTATTTATATCATTTTCATAAATCAGTCGCCATGATTTTTGTGCGGGTAAATTTTCAATAGCCGCTTTGAGCGTTGCAAAGTTTGCATTGATGTCCGCAGACTTCATCACTCCTCCACTCGAAAATGTATTAAACGTTCCCGTTACTGAAACCGCAAGAAGGGCGCTCACCAGTAAAGTTAGTCCAATTATCATTCCGATAAAAAAATTTCTCTTGAGCCTAGTTTTTATTTTTAGTATTTTCATAGTTTCATCCTCACCGTTTTGTCCAAATTTCAATTCTAGATCCAGCACCGATTCCATTTCCATTTGAAAAAAAGAATCTCATGTTTGTAATATTAGAAGAAGTATCGCCCCACCATAAAGATCCGGATGATACAACTGACTCAGATGTATTTAACGTTTTTCCGTTCTCAAAAAGAGCGATTCTTCGAGTTCCCGTTTTTGCAAAGAGTAAGAGCTTAGAGATAAAAATAGTTCCGGCAGTTAAAGTAGACCCGCTCGTACTATTAATTTGTAAGCCTGCTCCACTAACTGGCGAGACAAGAAAAGATGTGGGAGCTGATCCATTGACAGCCACTATATTGTGAATGATGTAATTTGAATTCGTAGAGTCTCCATTTAGCTCGATAAGAAATTCTCCATTCCCAGCCGTTGCCCCTACGAATTTTGTGAAAATCATATACTCTAAATCTGAATCTCCATTTAAACCGGATACGACTATTGAGCTAGTGGTGGTAGTCACATCATTTTCATAAATCAATCGCCAGGATTTTTCAGTTGGTATTCCCTCAATCGCAGTCTTGAGTGCCGCAAAATTTGCATTAACCTCACTTGCCTTTATAGTTGTGCTCGAAGTAAATGTTGTAAAAGTTCCACTTACGGTTACTGCGAGTAAGCCGGCACTTAAAATGCCTACCCCAACAGCAATACCTGCCAGATAATTTTTCACTAAACGATTTTTTATTGTACTCAGTTTCATTGTGTTCTCCTTTTTTACTCTTTGCTTCTTTGTTCTAAGTTTTGCTTTATTGTTCTTGTCAGACTTTTGACCTAACCCCACATTTCACTACGCTGTCGAATACTCCTAAGTATCCCCTTCCCTAAAGGGCAGGGGATTTTTTCGTTGAGACCGTAGCTCTTAAAAAATATGACCGATAAAGTCCCCTTGCCTTTAGGAAAGGGGATAACCCTGAATAGCCAGACAACTCCTGACATATCCGGGGTTAGGTCTTCCGACAAATACGCATAATCCACACTTACCACTATCTCCTCGCCCAGACTTCAATATGAGAACCTGCGGCATAACAATTACTAATATTACTCATAAAAGTCATGGAAGTAATATTAGTGGTGCTATCATTCCAGATACTTGAAAAATAATAACTTTCATAAATAGAATTTGTTGAAGGCGAAAGGCTTTGTACTACTAAGTTATGGAAAATTCTACTATTCCCTGTTTTTGCTAGTATAAAGCCATCTGAATAAGTAGTAGTTCCTAATGCATTTGCAGTCCCTATAAGTAACGAAGTAATTGTTGTATTTGCTTGCGCATCAGGGGTAGGTCCAGATGTAGCTCCTATAGTCTTCCATCCATAAACACTACTCGAAATCCCATTGAATCTAACTCCAAAAAAGCAACTGGTATTAGCCGCAGTAATCCTTGTTACTATTTTATACTCTTTATCTGTATTCCCATCTAAACCACTTACCGTAATACTATCTTGTGTTGAGCTAACATCAGTCTCATAAATCAACCGCATACTTTGCTGTGTAGGTATACCCTCAATAGCCGCTTTAAGACTAGCGAAATTCGCATTAATATCTGCTGCTTTCATCACACCTCCGCTACTAAACGTATTAAAAGTTCCAGTAACGGTTACTGCTAGTAAGCCTCCACCGATAAGACCGAGTGCGATTGCGAATCCTGCTAAAAAGTTTTTTGTTAAACGACGTTTGATTTGGTTTCGTTTCATAGAGTTCTCCCTTTTAAATCAGAGTCCATCTCCATCACAAATTTTCGATTTTGTCAACCTATTAAGAATGAACTGCACTTATAGGGAGCGAACGGTAAAAAAAATACAATTAGCCTATGCCGCCTAACGGGAACTGTATTTTTACTAGTAACTCAACTTAAAAAGTTTTATTCAGAGAACTTCATGATGCATTTCATTCCCCATAAATGCATTTTACTCCATTACGCTTGCTTTTTTTAGTTCGAGCACCAATAATTTCTTGCAATTTTCAATTCTAAAATTGAAATATGCATAAGAAAAATTGAGTTAGCCCTAGTAATTTTATATACAATATGAGAATATTAATAGCCGAAGATGAGCCTGTATCTGCAAGAAGACTAGCCGATATGATACAAAAAATTCTTGGTAATCAAATCGGTAATCTACATATCGAAGAGAATTTTGATTCCGCAAGTCTCTATTTACAGACCAATGAAATTGATTTACTTTTATTGGATTTAACCTTAGCCGGTCAAAATGGATTCGAACTCCTTCGTAATATTTCTAAGTCTAAATTTTCAACTATCATCGTTTCAGGTTTTACAGAGAGAGCAATCGAAGCTTTTCAATACGAAGTATTAGATTTTGTTCCCAAGCCCTTTGATGAAGCAAGACTTTCCATAGCCTTATCTAGATTCACAAAAAAGATAAATACCAATAGAGGTTACACGCAATTATCCATCACCGAAGATGGAAGACGTATTTTTTTATTACATAATGAAATTATCCGGGCTACGGCTAAAGGCAAATTCAGCCTTATCTATACACAAACCGGAACTAAATTGCCTTATAGAAAAACTTTAGGGGAATTACATTATGAATTAGGGAAAAATTTCGTCCGTATTCATAAATCTCATTTAATACATAGAACAAAGATTCAAGAAATAGAAATAGGAAGTGGAGGCAAATACTTTGTTATCCTCAGTTCAGGAGAGAAAATTCCATTGAGTCGAAATGTCTACAAAACCCTGTGCGGAAAAAATGCCTAGCTTAAGCGGTCACTTCGAGCGTTAGTCGAGAAGTGCTAATAGCGTTAGCGAAATAAAAGTTTTTAGCATCTGTAGTTCTCGACTAACGCTCGAACTGACAGGAATTTTTTAACAAATCTATTTATTCTTCTACCAATTCACCACAAACGTATTAGAATCTCCGCCGTATTTTTTCATTGGCTTCGACTTATCGAGAGTAACCACTGCCTTCGATTGGAATTTTCGAGCAAAGCCTTCTACTAAACCTAGTTCATAAAAAGTAGGAAAGCAAGTTGAGCTAGTGCAAATGGCTTTATTTATTCCGGGTATAGGTTCAGCTAGAATTTTTCCAGCAGCATCTGGTTGTTTTGCGCTATGTGAAGCATGCAACTCATCAAACAATGTTTTCATTCCATCACGCGAAAGATTTAAAAGATAAGCTCTATTCATATGCTTCAAGGAAGAAACAATGTCTTGAATATGATTAGGCAGAGGCGCATATTGAATGGTAGTATATGCCACCTGACGCATTTTTTCCTCTCCTACTTTTTCTTGGATGTCTTTCATTCCGAGTAAGTATCTATCTAGATCATACCATTCATCTGGATTGATAAAGAATTTTTCGGGAGCCTGGTCATCTGTAATCTTATGAAATTTCATTATCTTAATTGCCATAGGTTTTGCCTCACCGAGAAGTTCAACAAGTGTGCGAATCGCTCTACCGGCAATATACAATCCTCTAACTTTATTTACAAATTCCATATATCCTCTCGGATAGATTTTTACAAAGCCCAATCTAGAGACAAGTCTTTTAAAGAATACCATGCGAAGGCGTTGGGTGCGATCAAGCACAGGGTGGAATGAACACCGATAAAAGATATTACACTGAGCCTCGGTGTCTCCGTGGCAAATTCGTGTTCATTTCCACCCTTCGCTCCATGTATTCGCGACCTACGCCTTCGCCTGGTAATTTCTTCATAAGTCC
>JANMOF010000595.1:0-9597 GCA_031368925.1 Leptospiraceae bacterium | reverse complement strand
AAAGAGGTTCAAAGAATTCCAATTTGATTCGGCAGAGCCTGAAGAGGCGGTTAAAGCATTTCTTCGAGAATCTTTTTTTGATATTGAAACTCTTTCTGACATCATCCCGATTCACTTTGAGTTCTGGTCATCCGGAAAAGGCAAAGCATTGGGGCTAAACAAGAGCATGTCCGCGCGGTTTGAAAGAATGGCAGTGCGGCTAAATCAGTTTTAGCGCGAAGGAAAAAAGCAAAATGTATTTATTGATTCTTTAGACACCAAGAATCTTGCAACCGTCATCATCAGCTCAATTGACGGACTGATCCTTTACCACGCGCTTTTTAAACCCCGAAAAGAAATGTTCCAAAAAAAAGTAAACGAACTAGAAGCAATGATAATTGGTTATATTAGGAAATAGGATTGCCACAGAGGCACGGAGACACAGAGGTTAAGAGGGATTATATGGTAAGAGAGTTTATGGTTATCATTAATTTGCGTGTAACAAATGGATGTCATCCAATTGGGACACAAGAGACAGAAAAAAGAAACTCAGTGTCTCTGTGCCTCCGTGGCAAATCTTCCAGCAATTATAGTAAGAGTAAGAGAGGTTGTAAATGAGAATAGGCATTATTGGACATGGAATCAATATCGAGCGAGAGAACCAGGATTGGGCTGTAGAGGATACTGTATTTTATACAGTGCAGGCGGCTTTGAAATCGGCGGGAATGTCGATAGGGCAGATTGATACAGTCATCCAAGCGGGTGATGACGTTTTAGACGGTCTTTCGATTCAGCATGTGCAGACAGTCGAAGCAGCAGGTGCGTTTCAAAAAGAAGAATCTAAAGTAGAGCGCGACGGTGCCTGGGCTGTTCATTATGCAATCGCAAGACTTCTCACTGGAAAGTTTAAGACAGCCTTAGTGGCTGGATTTTCCAAAGGCACACAATGTGGATTATCCGCTTTCAGTGGAATGTGCGCTGATCCGTTTTATTTACGTCCTGTTGGGGCAGATGCAAATACGATAGCCGCAATACAAGCCGGGTATTTTACAGAGAGAACAAAGGCTACCGAAAAGGAATTTGCCGAAGTTGCTAGTAAGAATCGAAAAGCTGGAATGAAAAACCCTCGTATCATGAAAGGGGAAGCTGGTGATTACTCCGTAGACGATATTTTAAAATCTAGAAAAATTGCAAGTCCTATTACTGAACTTAGTACCGGACGAACCGGTGATGGATGTGTTGCCCTTATCCTCGCTACAGAAGAATACTGCAAAGAAAATAAATTAGACGCTGCTTATATAACAGGTATGGGACTTATCTCGGACGCTTATTATCCAACCTATAGAGATTTATCCAGGCTTAAAAGTGCGGAAATGGCTGCAAAATCAGCTTATAAGATGGCAGGAATTTCTCCTGATAAAATCCAACTCGCTGAGGTTCATGAATGTTATGCGCACCAGGAACTAATGCTCTACGAAGCACTTGGACTTTGTAAAGAAGGCGGAGCAATCCAGTTTCTAAAAGAAGGACATACAACTAGAGAGGGGAAACTTCCCGTTAACCCTAGCGGGGGTGTGACTTGTGGTAATATTATCTATGGCTCAGGGCTTGCGCGGTTAATGGAAGCTAGCCTACAAGTATCCGGCAAAGCAGGGGATGTGCAGGTGAAAGGGGCAAAGACCGCTATTTCGCACGCAACAGCAGGGCTTGCAATGCAGGCAAATATTGTTTATGTGGTGGAGGCATAATCATGGGAAGAAAAGTAGCAATCACAGGAATTGGTCAAACCAAGACAAAACTCAAACGGAAAGACGTAAACTTCTCGGAGCTAATGGGAGAAGCCGCACGACAGGCAGTAGAAGACGCAGGATTAACGATAGACGATATAGACTGTGTCATCTGTAGCAGTAGTCCCGAATTTTTCTGCGGTATCAACGAGCCGGAAATGTTTGCCACAGACTTCACCTTCGGAGTCATGAAACCGCATTATAGAATCCAAACTGGCGGAACTGTTGGTGCATCCACTGGAATCACAGGCTGGTATATGGTAAGCTCTGGACTTTATAATAACGTGCTAGTCATCTCCGGCGACAAATTAACCGAAACCTCAGTGCAAAAGGGGCTAAGCCTTGTTTACTCCCCCACTATGGGTCGAGACTTTGCTGCCGGTGCTCCTTCTGCTGTTGCGTGTCAGACAAGAGCCTATATGCATAGAGCACCTGAGGCTAAACTCGAACACCTTGCCAAGATTGGAACACAAATGCGTAAGAACGCACTTTATAATCCTAATGCAACTTTAAAACTTCCACAGATTTCGGAAGACATGATGATGAATATGGCATGGCTTAGCACGCCGTTGAAACTTTTGGATTCGTGCCCGACTAGTGATGCGGCATGTGCAATGGTATTGCAATCAGAAGAATACGCAGATAAAAATCCAAGACCAAAAGCATGGGTGCAGTCTGTATCAACTATCGCTGAGGGTGTAAATTATCCTGATAGGGATTGGTCGGTTCCGATTGCTTTAAAAGAAGCGGCTAGGAAGTGTTATGCGGAGACTGGAATCACGAACCCGATGGAAGATATCGACGTGATTGAAATCTACGATGCATTCACGAGCCAACACTTGATTTGGCTCGAGGCACTGGGACTTTGCGATGTTGGTAAAGCGGCAAGTCAACTCATTGACTCTGGTGCCACTCGCATGGACGGGAAACTCCCTGTTAACCCTAGCGGTGGAGTTCTTTCGAATAATTCCATCGGTGGTTCAGCGATGATTCGCCAAGCAGAGATTGCGATGCAGATTATGGGAAGGGCAGGAGAGCACCAAGTCGAACATGCTGAAATCGGACTCGCGCATGGTTGGGGTGGAGCGATTCAATTTCATACGATTATGATTATGAGCAAAGAAAAAGAAATCAAAGACTCATTTGAGAATAGAAAGAAGAGGAAAGGATAATGGAAGACGTAAAAATACTAAATGGGGAAATCGTTTTAGATTATAAATGGAATCCCGGTCAGACGATTGGAAAATTCCTTACCAATTTAAAAGACGGCAAGGAGCTAAGCGCTGTTCGCTGCTCTGTGACGTCTAAAGTCTATTTGCCTCCACAGGGTTGGTCTCCTTATGCCAATAGGAAGATGACCAAGTTCGAAAGAATTGTGGGAAGTCCCACTTTAAAAGCAGGAACTATAGTTTACGAAGCTCCTTGGAATAAACCGGAAGGCATCGAAGTGCCTTACATGTTAGCCGCCCTGAATTTCGTAGGAGCGGATACCGAGTTACTCCACATTGTAGTGGCATCGGAAGAAAAGCTATTAGCACTCAAGCCAGGCGATAAGCTGAAACCTGTCTGGAAAGAAGAAAGAATCGGAACTATTCGGGACATCGACCATTTTGTTCCAGAGAATTTATAGGAGAAAATATGAACGCACAAGATGTAATTTGTCCATATAAAACAGTTCCTGATATTCTAGAAAAGCGGGCAGCGGAAATGCCTGATAAAACCTATTTGTACTTCGCAGACCAAGAATGGAGCTATAAACAATTTCATGAAGTAACCAACCAAGCTGCGTCTGGCTTAAAAAACCTAGGATTAAAAAAGGAAAGCCATGTAGGAATTTTAATTCCCAATTCTCCTGAATTTTTATTTTCCTGGTTTGGCGCGATGAAAGGCGGCTTCGTAGGTGTAACCTTAAACACACTTTTAAAAGCTGATGAGTTAGAATATATTATCAACGACTGTGACACAGAAGTTTTAATCACGACTCCGCAATATAGAAAAATGCTCGAACCCTCATGGCGACTTCTTACGAAGATAAAGCATGTTATCCTCACAGGCGACGAAATTCCAAAAGAATATCCGAATGCAATACTCTTAAAAGATTTCATTGCGAAAGGCGATAAGAATTTTTTTACAGAGGTTAATCCAGAAGATCCTGCTTCTATGATTTATACGTCAGGCACAACGGGTCATCCGAAAGGAGTGATTCTAAGACATAGCAATATTTTGTATAACAGCTATGTGGCGCCTCGCTATATTGATTTGCAAAGAGATGACAAAGCTCTGTGCATAATGCCGCTTTTCCACGTCAACGCGCAGATTGCTTCCATGATGGCGACACTACAAGCGGGAGCTTCTGTTGTGCTCGAAGAAATGTTTAAACCTAGAAGTTTTATCCAGACTTTGAAGAAATACCAATGCACGACTTTCAGTGGAGTTCCGACTATTTACAATTATCTGAACGAAATGAAAGAAGCAGAGGGAGAAGATTTAAGTTTTCTCAAGGCTTGCATTTGCGGTGCCGCCCCGATGCCCGTAGAAGTATTTCATACATTCGAAAATAAATTTAAAACCAAAATCATTGAAGGCTATGGACTATCCGAAGGAACCTGTGTATCTTCTCTCAATCCAATTCATGGAGAAAGAAAGATTGGCTCTATCGGTCTTCCGATTGACGGACAGGAAATGGCGATTTGGGATAATAGCGATAAGCCACTACCGGAAGGTGATGTAGGTGAGATCATGATCAAGGGTCCAAACATGATGCTCGGCTATTACAAAAAAGAAGAAGAGAATGCAAAGACATTTATCAACGGTTGGCTTCGCACTGGGGACTTAGGCTATAGAGACAAAGACGGTTACTACTTCATAGTCGGTCGTAAGAAAGAAATGATTATCTGTGGCGGTGAGAATATTTACCCGAAAGAAATCGAAGAAGTGCTTTATAAAAATGAAGACATTTCCGAGTGTGCGATAGTCGGCATACCTGATAAGACTTACGGTGAAGTTGTTGGCGCTTTTATTTTACCTAAAGCTGGCTCTACTGTAACTGACAAAGATATCAAGGCTTATCTTCGTCCGAGAGTAGCAGGTTTTAAATTTCCAAAGATCATCGAAATCGTAACGGAATTTCCAAAGACTGCTACGGGTAAAATTCAGAAGAATAAAATTGTAGAGGATTACACGGGAAACCTCAAACTTGTTGGCAAGGTTGATGGTCATGTAGTGATTCCTTACAAATGGGTATACGGAAAAGCACTCGCTAAATTCTATACAGGTCTCAAGGCAGAGGGGAAAATATATGGTATCCGCTGTCCTAAGTGCCACAAGGTTCAATGTCCTCCTAAGTCTTATTGTGGTATGTGTTATGTCGAATGCACCGAGTGGGTAGATCTTCCAAACGTCGGCACGCTCGAAACATTTACAACGGTATATATGGAGTTTCCGGGACAACCCAAAAAACCTCCCTATACTTACGGTTACATCAAAATAGACGGCTCGAATACGCATGTGTATCATTTGATCGACGAAATCCCAGAAGCAGAAATCAAGATTGGGCTTAGAGTCGAGCCTGTATGGGAAGATTTAGACAAGAGAAAAGGAACGTTATACGATATAAGGTATTTCAAACCAGCTTTGTAGTAATAGCCCTCACCCCGACTTTATCGTAATTGTATTATCTATTCGATGAAGTCCCCTCTCCCTAAGGGAGAGGGGTGACTTATACAGATTCTACAATAAGGGAAAAGTCTGGGGTGAGGGGCTTGTTAGTTAGACAGGAGACACAATGTATCAGAAAGGAAAAACATACGAAGAAATCAATATTGGGGATAAGGCATCTTTTGCGAAGACGATTACGGAGACGGATGTATATTTGTTTGCCGGGATTAGCGGGGACTTTAATCCACTGCATGTAGATGAAGAATACGCAAAGACTACTGAATTCGGGAAACGGATTGCTCATGGTGGACTTGCAGCGTCTCTTGTTGCAAATATCCTTGGAATGAAATTGCCGGGACTTGGAACGGTTGCTCTTGAGATTACGCAAAAATTTAGAGCACCTGTTTACTTCGGGGATACTATCACGATAACCGCTATGGTGACGAAAAAAATTGAACGCATGAAAGCAATCGAGATGGCACTTATGTGGCGAAACCAAAAAGGGGATACCGTTAGTAAAGGAAGTTGTATTGTGCTTCCACCTCGAAAGGATTTAAAGATAATATGAATTTTGCGCTACCAGAAGAAACTTTAGAATTCAAAGCAAATGTAAAGTCCTTTGCTAAAAACGTTATACTCCCAAGTGCAGAAGAAAGAGACCTACATGGAATATGGGATCCAAGTCTCTGGAAGAAAATGGGTGAGATGGGCTTACTTGGATTATCCATTCCTGAGGAATATGGGGGGCAAGGTGCTAGTTGCCTCATGACGACTGTGGCGCATGAAGCATTTGCAGAAGGCTCCTGCGATGGTGGCCTTACTCTCGCACTTGGAGCACATGCAATCATTGGGACAATGCCTATCGTATTTTGTGGAACAGAAGCGCAAAAGAGAAAGTATCTGCCCAAACTTGCAACAGGTGAATATACATCAGGGCTTGGTTTAACGGAGCCCGGCTCTGGATCCGATGCGGCAGGTAGTATGGAGACACGCGCTGTCAAGAAAGGCGACAAATACGTATTAAACGGAACTAAGATGTTTATCACAAACGGACCAATCGGGGACGTGTTTATAGTGATGGCGGTTACAGACAAATCCAAAGGTGCAATGGGAATTTCTGTATTCATCGTCGAGAAAGGATACAAAGGTTTCAAAGTCGGAAAGAAATTAAACAAGATGGGAATGCGCACAAGTCTCACGAGTGAGCTCATCTTTGAAGACATGGAAGTTCCAGAAGAGAACAGATTAGAAAAAGAAAATTCTGGATTTGTTCGAATTGGAAGAGCCACACTGGAGTGGGAAAGAACAGTATTAGTCGCTGCAAGCATTGGCTCCATGCAAAATATGATTGATAGCGGTGTATTGTATGCAAAGCAAAGAAAACAATTCGGTGAGCCGCTTATAAAATTCCAAGCAATTCAAGATAAAATTGCAAGAAGCAGAATGAAATTAGACGCTGCTAGACTTTTGATTTATAAGAGCGCAGTCAAAAAGGATCAGGGATTGCCTGCTCCGATTGAATCTTCCATTGCAAAAGTATACGCCACGGAAGCATCGAATGAAGTCGCCTACGATATGGGACAAATTTTCGGTGGGTATTCTTTTATCCATGAATTTCCAATTGAACGCGCCTACCGAGATACAAGACTCGGAACCATTGGAGCGGGGACAAGTGAAGTTATGCGCTCAATTATTGCGGCTAATACATGAAATCATTAGAGTTGTTGAAAAATTTATGCTAGTTAGTGATGTCAGTTCGAGCAGCAGCATCCAAACTTGCGATAGTCGAGAACTACAAGAACAACAGACATTACCCACAAGTAGTTCTCGACTTCACTGCGTTTCGCTCGAACTGACACCTAATTTTTCAACAAGTCTGATAATATCTAGCTACATGAGGTAAAAAATGAACTTTGAATTTAATAACGAAGAAAAAGCTTTTGCAGAGAGCTTTCGAAATTTCTGCAAGAAAGAAATAGAACCAAACTCAGTAGACTATGAAGAGCAAGGAGAAATTCCTAGATCACAATTCAGAAAACTAGCAGATGCAGGTTTCACCGGATTACTTCATGAAGAAGAATACGGTGGGAGTAATGCTAGTTACTCGCAAGCGATGATCGCACAGGAAATTTTAGCGGAAACTTGCGGCTCTACTTTTTTTTCTGTGGGCGCTTCCGCCGGATTATTCGGTCTTCCAATTAAAGAATTTGGAACAGAGGAGCAAAAAAAGCAATACCTTCCCGATATCATCGCCGGAAATAAAATCGGAAGCCTCGGAGTCACAGAGCCCGACGCTGGATCAGACGTAGGGGCAATGAAAACAAAAGTCCAAACTAAAAATGGAAAACTTATCTTAAATGGACAAAAGACTTATATCACTAACGCGCCTATTTGTGATTATTCGCTAGTGCTTGCCAATTATTTCGCTGAGGACGGAAAAGACTTAGGTCTTACTTGCTTTATCGTAGACATGAAGCTAAGTGGGGTTACGCAGGGTAAGCCTATGAAGAAGATGGGACTAAAAGGTTCCCCTACTGGTGAAATATTCTTTTCGGATGTAGAAATATTTACATCTAGTATTTTAGGTAGAGTAGGGAGAGGGTTTAAAATTATCATGGATGCATTTAACCGTGAAAGACTTTCCCTGGGAGCCTACTCCGTTGGGGTAATGGCAGCTTGCCTCGCTGAGACTAGAAGATTTTCTAAAACCAGAAAAACATTTGGCAGACCGATTTACAAACACCAACTAGTGGCATTTATGTTAGCCGATATGCTTGTGAAATATGAAGCTTCGCGTAACGTTCTATACGAAACAGCCTGGATGATGGACAAATATTCAAACAAAAAAGAAGACGGAACCAAGCATTCGCATAACGGTTATCCTGTTGACCTGACCGCGAAGACTGCCACCTTAAAGCTATTAGCCTCAACTCTTGCGAGAGAAGTTTGTAATCTCGCAGTCCAAGTTCACGGCGGCGCAGGCTATATGGAAGAATACAAAGTCGCAAGGCTTTACCGTGATATTAAGATTGCAGAAATCGGCGGAGGAACTTCCGAAATACAAAAGCAAATCATCGCTCACTCAGAATCCAAACGCATTAAGATCTAAAAATTAAGAAACTGATTACCACCGATGAATACAGATAAAAGATTAAGAATAAACTTGTTGAAAAATTACCTGTCAGTTCGAGCAGGGTCGAGAACTACAAATGCTAAGAGCCTTTACTTTATTAGCACTTCTCGACTATCGCTCGAAGTGACATTGCATGCCTAAATGAATTTTTCAACAACTCTAATTATTAAAACCATCAGAGTTTATCTTTGGTGAAAATCCTTATACCAAATTCAGGTAAGACTTAGGAGATAGCATGAAAGAAAATAAATTTGATCCACTTTCCGTTTACAAAGAAGATTTATTTAAAGGCAAAACGGTATTAATCACTGGTGGTGGTTCTGGAATCGGAAAGCATTTGACTGAAAGCTTTCTTAAACTGGGTGCAAATGTAATTATTAGTTCTAGAGACGAAGAAAAATTAATCCAAACCCAAAAAGTATTTAAAGAAGAACTCGGAAAAGAGATTTCCTATTTTACCTGTGATATTTCTAAACCCGAAGAAGTGCGTGGAATGGTAAATGCGAGTTTTGCGCTGAAAGAAAAGATTGATATTCTAATCAACAACGCAGGGGCTAATACTCTTCGTCCAACTGAAAACTTAACGCCAGTCCGATGGAGAGCAATCATCGACACAGTCCTAAGCGGCACATACTATGTTACCCGCGAAGTCGCCAAGAAATGGATTAAGACAAAATTCAAAGGCAATATAATCAATATCGCTTCCACCACAGGCTGGACTGGCTCTCCTTACATGGCTCCCTCCGGTGCCGCAAAAGCTGGAATTATTAATCTAGGCAAAACTCTCGGTAGCGAATGGGGAAAATATGGAATTCGCATAAACGACGTTAGCCCCGGTCCTGTATTCACAAAAGGTAGCTTACAAAGACTCTGGTTGAATGAGGAAATCATTGACTCAATTATGGACTACTGCATAAAAAGTGGACATTGAATTTAGGCTGCCTTTTCATATTGTATTCTAAAATTGACTGGGCTTGTAAAGCCTAAAGTCGAGTGAAATCTTTTTCTATTGTAAAAAATTTCAATGTATCGAAACAAATC
>JANMOF010000578.1:0-30567 GCA_031368925.1 Leptospiraceae bacterium | reverse complement strand
CCGAATAATCTTTTAAACCAATATAAATTTCCAATCGATTGGAGGGAAGCGGGTCAGTTCCGTCATCGTTTCTTCCCATTTGAGAGAGGATAACATTGACTTGCTCATTCTTATAAATTACCTTTCGGATATCGGCGATATGTTTTTTCGCACCTTGAATAGCGATTCCGACCGGGTAGTAGGCTCTTATCGTAAATCCCCCTTCATCTAGCTCAGGCAAGAACTCAGATCCGATTTTAAATCCACCGAGGATAACGACAAATACTACAATAGCAGAGGAAACAATGAGAGTCTTTTTAGAATGTGCAACAAGGTAATGAATCAAAATTTCATACTTATGCTCAATCCAGTGGTAAATAGGATTATGCCACTCAATCGGTCCCGGGTTTGCGAGTTCAAAATATTTTTTATATAATACTGACATCATGACTGGAATCATAGTAAGTGCAAATAACATTGATCCAAGCATAGCAAACGCGATGGTAAATGCCATTGGTTTAAATAATTTTCCTTCAATTCGCTCAAATGCAAAGATGGGAAGGTAAGCTAAAATGATAATCATAATAGAAAAGAAAATCTCTTTTCCAACCTCTGCTGCAGAGCTAGTCGTAAAGGGGATAATCCCTATTTTCTTCTCATCGAAAGAGGAGTCTCTGTAGCGACGCATGATATTTTCTACCATCACCACAGCACCGTCCACAATGATTCCAAAGTCAATCGCACCGAGTGAAAGTAGGCTTGCCGGAATTCCAGTCATCTTCATCATGATAAATGCAAATAGCATAGAAATAGGAATACAGGCAACTACGACTAAAGATGCACGAACACTTCCTACAAAAAAAATCAAGACTAGGGTAACAATTGTTATCCCCGCAACAAGCGTATGACTCACAGTGCTAATCGTATACTTAACGAGATCACTTCGGTCGTAGGTAGTGCGGATACGAACTCCTTTTGGGAGATAATTCTGATTAATCTCAGCTACCTTCGCACGGATTCGTTCCCCCATTTCATTCGTGTCCCCACCGCGTCGCATAGCAACTAGACCCTGTACACTCGACTCTACATCGATTAAACCCTCTTCATCGTTTTGAATTGTATAGCCAAGAAACCCACTCGGAATCGGATGAGATACTTCAATAGATGCAACGTTACGAATGAAAACGGGAACACCGCCTACATTTTTAATTACAATGTTTTCAATATCCGGAATAGATCTTATTGCACCGAGAGAGCGAATCGCAAAGCCTTGGTCTCCCTGGCGTAAAATATTTCCACCCGTGTTCAAGTTATTTTTCTGAATCGCATCAATTACATCCGTAAAAGTCAACTGATACTTAATCAATTTTTCAGGAGAGGTAACAACGTGAAACTGCTTGGGTAGTCCACCAAATGTAACAACATCTGCAATCCCAGGAATCTGCAACATCTTAGGCATGATAATCCAATCTTGAATTGTCCTAAGTTCCATAGGAGTATGGTTTTCACTAGTCTCCACCACATAACGAAAGATTTCCCCTACAGGAGAACTCATCGGGGCTAATTGTGGATCTACCTCTTCCGGAATATCTGCTTCTCGTACTTTTTCTAAAAGTCTCGTACGCGCAAAATAATCATCTGTCCCATCTTCGAATACAAATTGAAATACAACAAGACCGTTGATGGTTCTGGAACGTCTAATAATAACCTTGGGGATAGCATTGAGTATCCGCTCTATCGGAAGGGTTACACGCTCTTCCACTTCTACAGCAGCACGACCTGGAAATTTTGCTACCATCCGAACTTGTGTATCCGCAATATCCGAATAGGCTTCTTTTCTCAAATCAATCCAAGACCAGATACCAAGAATAACAGTAAGTATCCCTAGAGCTAAAGTCGGGATCTTATTTTTTAAACATATTTCAATGAACTTTAAAGTCATAGTATTATAACCTTCCCTTTCTTATGAAGGGTTTTTGAAAAATCATAAATTCAATGCTCCGGCAAACTACGATTAACCTGCATGCCGAATCAATCCATAGTAATTTTTTTAATTCCTTCCGAAATCGAACATGTAACCCATCTGCAATAGAAGCTGCGGATTACGGTAACTACCCTGCCCATACCCCATACCGACTTGCAGGAAAAAATTTCCGAGTAGCAAATCATAAGTAAGTCCAATATACTGCTGATGAAAATTTGCTTACTGCCTTGTTCGGTATTGATATTCTAGTAAAGTTGCAAGAGTCGGATCTTGATTAGCAATATAACTTCGAATCAAGGTATCCGTAAATGTTTGCGGCTGATTGGTGTAACCCGGAATTCCATCGCGCTCATATTTATTTTGTCCACCTTGCTGGGTCTGTGGATCAAAGGGGCGAACATTCATTTGCCCGAATACTAGGGAAACACTATGAGCAACGACAGATGTTTTCCAAAAAGAATATCCTATATCTCCTTGGAGTCCATTCCAGTGTGACGAATAACGCATTCCAGAAGCGCGCAAAACAAAATTAGTAAAGTAATATCCGACATTAAAATTTCCACTTGCAGGCGAACCAATAGTTCCACCTAATACCCAGAAATTACTGTATTTAGAATTATTATCTTTGATAGATTTCTTACTATTTGTTTCGGGATCATAACCGGTTAATGGCTCTTTTTCTCTCGCCGCCCTGTATTTCTCAACATTAGCTTCATTCTCTTGCATGATTTCGATGTTAGACTTTTCTTTCTTCTCTTCTTTCATTGGCTCAGTTGCTTGTGAGAAGATGGACGTTGTGAAGAAAAATAATAGTAAACCAATCCCCCCTTGTTGTGCAAAAAGGTTGCCACGGAGGCACAGAGACACAGAGAGTTGCGGTTTAATGCTAGTATGCCCTCTGAATTTCCACTGCTTAAATTGCCTCACAATTCGGGAGTTACAAATAAAAAGTAACTTTTGAATCGTTTTAATTATTGACCTAAAATTATCGTAATTTACGCCCAATGCCAAAAACTCCATATCTCTGTGCCTCTGTGCCTCTGTGGCAAAATATTTTATCATATTAATACCCGAAGCTTAACCCTTTTAAAAGCATAGCTCCACCGGTTACGACTTCTTCGCCGGGAAAAAGTCCTTGCACAATACTCACATTATCCGAGCCGGAATTTCCAAGCACTACAGGGCGACGAACAAACTCACCCGGTGCGGTCTGCACAAATACATAAGCTTGACCTTCTACTGTTACGACAGAGTTAAAGGGGATAACGGCAACATCTTTTACTTCGTCACCAAAGTCCACTTTAGCAAACATGCCCGGTTTAAATTTATTATCTTTATTTGGTAAGGACACTCTTACTTTTACAGTTCTAGTCAGTGGATCTACGTTATCTCCGATTCCATCTGCTTTACCTTTTAGAGTAAGTTCTGGAAATGACGCAAAATGTACTTTTACCTCTTTTCCTTTTTTTACAACGCTCATATTTGTTTCGGGAATATCACAAATCAGCCAAACAATATTTGAGTTTACGAACTGTAATTCGATTGGATTAAAACCTAGAGCACGAAGCTTTCCTTCGAACTCGGATGTTTCCGCCTGAGCACTGTTAACCGCAGCTTCTGCTTCGATAATATCTTTTTGTGTTGCGACTTGATTTTTATACATATCCTGAACTCGGGCTAAATTCTTACTGGAACGGATAAGAGATGTTTTACTCACTTGGTAAGAGGCGTACATCCCGTTGATATCAGGTGACTCAAATAAAACGATTCGTCCGCCGGATACAGAGGTAGAGATACTTGCTATTACCCGCGATGGTGCAGCGATAGTAATAAAGCCTTCCCCTTCTCCGAACTTGGATACTTTGATTTGTCCGAGCCCGGGACTTTCTGGGTCAAATTTAATTTTGAGTCCCTCTTCTGTTATAACAGGGCGAAAGTTTTTAGGCTGTTCGACTTGTGTCTTTTTGCAAAATCCAAAAAGAGAGATGGAAAGTAGGATTAAAAGTATATTGATTGTAAAATTGTTTTTCATTTTAGTTTCCTTTATTCAAGTGGTTGAATATTGAGTATATTTTTTCCGACAGAGTAGTTTAAGTTTTCGATAGATTCCACTCGGTCGATTTGAAGTTTAAGCATTTGTTGGACGCTACTTCGATACGTTTCAAAGAAGTCGGCAAATTCTATAATAGTAAGATAGCGCTTTTCATAATTGGAAATCATGAGCTGCGCCAAATTCATATAATCCTCTGCAAATTTATTTTTAAAACTCTGATAGAGTCTATCTTTCTCGAGGACTCGGTTGAATACGATATTTACTTCGTTCTCTGCTTGTAACTTTTGATTTTGTAATTCAGATCTTCTAGTTAAGATAGATTTTTCAGCAGCTTCGATATTACCCTGGTTTCTATCAAAAATCGGAACGTTCAATTGTGCTGTTATCCCCCAATAATTTGGATAAGCAGTTCCATTTCGATTGTACATAGGTCCAAAAGAAAGATCTGGAATTGCATTAGCCTGTTGCAAAGCAAGGTTTGCTTCTTCCAATTTAAGCGCCTGTATCGCTACTTTTAAATCAGGTCGATTTTCAAATGCGTCTTCTAGGACCTTGTTTAGTTTTAAATCCGTGAGCCTCACTTCATCTAGACTCTTTGCATCAATCTTAGGAACAAAACTTACGCTATTCATTTCGGGGCTATTTAGGAGTATCCTAAGCGATGCTTCTTTTTGTCTGATTTGCACAACTGCTTCCGTTCTTTCGTTCTCTAAGAAAAATAAAAGCGCTTTCAAGCGAAGCATCTCTGCTTGCAATACAGCTCTTTTTTCGTAAGCCTTTTCGAGAGAGCTGACAGTCTTTCTAAGTGCAGCAATACTCCCATCGTAGAATTGAATCGACTGACGCAAAAAATGAATTGCAAAAAAACTACTTCTTAGTTCAAACTTCAATGCCCTGAGTAAATCAAAGAATTGTTGCTCGCTAATTGCTTTATTGATTTCTGCGACTTTGGTTCTCTTCTCGATTTTCCCACCGAGTAGAAATAGCTGTTGAATCTGGATTGTAGTTTGCCCATTGCGAGTTGTATCAAAATACCTATTAGTATTGTCATTAAATACATTCTGGTCGATGAATATATTCGGATTTGCATATAGCTTAGCCTGGATGATGCCCGCTTTTTTTACATCTATTTCAAACTTTGCAGAAAGAAGAAGAAGGTTGTTCTTTAGAAAAGTTTCCTCTGCCTCTTTCAGGCTGAGAGAATAATTCTTAGTAACCTCTTGTCCCATTAATCCAGTTGCAAACAGGTAAAATAAAATAGAGAAAAGTAAAACCGTTTTTTTATTATGAAATTTATATAATATCCACATGAATAGATATAGCTCCTTTAGCGCTTATGCGTGCAAATTGATTGCGTTTAACAAAGTAGAGACAGGTTTCAAACCTGTCTCCTCTACAGTAAAAAGGAAGGAGGGGGAAGACTAATTAGACGATAGGATAAAAGCTTGGAAGTTACTGATTGCTCGGTAAAAAGAAGGCAGGAATCAAAAGTTAGTTGCTGAAAGCATTCTAATGCAAAGTTTTTAGAGAAGTATTGGTCATTAATGTCCCCCGCTCTACTTTGGGCACGAATAGTAGAATAAAGGCTATAATCAGAAACTATGTCCTGGTATTCGTTTGCAGCTTTAAAAAAATCATCCTCAGGGGTTGTTAAATTTAAAGGAACGAGAGTTACTGCAAGGAACGCAGCTATCAAAAAATCAAAAAAGAATTTGTTTTTTAATAATTTGATTTTCATTGCATGTGAACCTAAGAACAACGTTTATGAGTTGTTTGTAATGTCAAACTTTTTCGAAATAAAAATTTTAAGTAGGTCATCATGAAACTAAAGATTCAATTCATTCTTCTATGCTCGTTTGTTCAAATGAGCAATTGCTCTTCTGAACAAAAAAAAGTGCAAGTCGATGAGACTTTTTACAAAGATTGTATGGAAACTATCAAAGACAAAGACAAGTGCGATGCCTTAGTCAAGAAAAGTGAAGATAGGGAGAGAGAGAAAGAGGCAAAGCAAGTAAAGCTTACGGAAGAACAAATGGCAGGTCTTGAAATTCGGGATAATTTTAAAGATAGAATGATGGGTAAGTCGAAACTAGGCGTAATTTCCTCCATCGGCGAGCCGGAAGAAAGAAGCCAAGATGGAAGTGGACAAGAATTTTTCTACTATCGTAAACCTTTAACTAGATATAGCTCAGAGCATGACCCCGATAAGGAAATCATCATCGTATTCAGAAGAGAATTCGTAACGCGAGTTCTGCATATTCAACCTGATTCAACACCTAAGAGTTCTATTCCGATTTTAGGTGATAAACCAAGAGTGAAGCCTAAAAATTAAATTTTGAAAAATAGCTAGAAATTTAAGAGAGAAATTTTTTTATATACCATACCAATAAATAGGTTTCATTGTCTTTCGAGTTGGGAATTCCCCATTGACGAAAATAAAAGAGCCAAATAGCAAATGAGAATTTACTTTTGGCAATTGGTAATACGATAAATAGAGATAGGAGTAAAAAATGTTGAAATACACAATTCTAACTGTTGCACTAGTAGCATCCCATTCAGCCCTCTTCGCGATTGAGTCTTTTACCTACCGAGAAGGAAGTAGCGATAAATTTTTTGTAGAGCAAGTTCGAAACATAAGCAATGGAACCTTACAGGAGAAAATTGCTGCAATCGAAGTATTAAAGAAGGCGAGAACAAAAAGAGCACTCCGCCCAATGATTTTAGCACTCAAAGGTGTTACTACAAACTCGGAGCCTACCAAAAAACAAACCCAGGAAATTAGTCAGAAAGATAATTACGCACCGATTAATTTTGATATTTCAGATAATAATAAGCCAATCATTAAATTTCTAGCAGCACAAGCGTTAGCCGATATCGGAAACGAATTGGGAGTAAAACCACTCGCTGAAGCTTATAAGGTTTTAGGAGAACAAGTAGCAAAAGACAAAGAACAAAGAATTTATTACGCCGAAGTAGAAAAAATGCCTGCTGTTGTTGCCGCAGGAGAAGTATTACGCTCGCTTGGATATTTGTTAGATACTTATGATGACAAAGAAGCATTAGATGCAATTGTAAAAGCACTAGACCATGAACATTACTACATTCGTGCATCTGCCGCAGAGGCGATTAGAAATACAAATAAAGAAGCAATGATTCCGGCAATTGATGCTGCCCTTGGTAAAGAGAAAGACGATTATGCAAAAACCGTAATGCTTGGCTCAGTAGTTGGATTGAAAAAAACAAATACAAAACATTTTTTTCAACTCATAGATATGTTAAAAAATGCTTCTCCTACAGTAAGAATCAAAACTTCCAGTCTACTAGGAGAAATAGGAATTGCTAATTCAGAAACATACCTAAGACAAGCAATGATGATCGAAGATAATTTACATGTGAGAGATCAAATTAAACATGATATAGGAATTATCACTGGATATCAAATTCCGAATGCTCCGTCTGCTAGCTATAATACTTCTGGCGATGAGAGAGATAGAAACAAGAAAGGCGATGATGTAAAGTAAACAGGATGACAGATTTGATGGGAAATACTGGATTTGAACCAGTGGCCTCTTCCATGTCAAGGAAGCGCTCTAGCCAACTGAGCTAATTCCCCATCAATGATTTTTTTATCTTTTTTGGAGTGCTAAAATTTACAATCAAAAATAAAATTCTAGATTCCCATTACTGTATCTACTAAAATAGAATCCCCAAAGTCTTTTTTAAAATCTTCTTTAAGTTGCTCTACTCTTTTTTTCTTTCCGGTATTTCGGTAGGCTTGCACCATGTGCGCGAAGATAAAGTCTGCATACGTTGCATCATAGTTATTTTTGAGGTAATTTTTTGATTCTACAATTACTTGAAAGTCATTCTTTAGTTGCGCAATTCGTAGAAGTCTCAATTTACTGGTGATTTTCTTGCTAGGTTTCTCTTTGAGAGCGCTATCAATGACTGATACAGATATGGTAGACCGATTCGCTTTGTAAAGGAGACAGGAGTAAAGATAAAGCCCCTTGATATACTTTGGCTTTTTAGATTTTGCTTCTTTACGGTAGACGTCTCCCCATTTTACACCGATCTCGTATTGCTCTGCAAGGAGTGCTTTTTCCATGAGAATATAATTCAGTGTATGAAACTTAGGAGATAGCTCATCTGTGTTCTTATAAATTTTATCTAGTATTAGATCGAGCTTTTGGAGGTCATTTTCGGTATGAAAATAGAATTTAATTACTTTATCATCCTGGGACAATTCTGGACTGTTCTGAATGTAATCAATCGCCAGTTTTGTAATCTCTTTAAAATCTTTTCGCTTATAAAGCTCCAGGATCTTCTTCAAAGTAGGACTCTCATCAGCCGAGGAAAATAAAGGAAAGCACAGGAATAAAAGGGTGATGAGAAAAACAAAGGTTAATTTCATTTTACCCCTCCCTGTGTAAAGCACACCGCGAAAAGAGAATCGCCATTTAATGGGTTAATTTTACTTTCCATACTTTCCTTTATTCATAATCCTTTATGAAATTAGAAAGACGTAATGCTGCTATCGTCTCACAAAAAGAGACAATAGATTGGCAACACGTAATCCCGATAAACATTCACTGTAATTTTCTAGATTTCTGCAACATTCGAAGATCCGCACATAGGACAAATTAAATCTTCCTCGTATGCATCTTCCTCGTCTTCCACCTCTAAAGAAATCTTCCATCGATAATCACAATCATCACAAGCCATAGTAACAGTTGTGTCATCATACTCTTCCTCTTCCGCATCATATTCATCGTCAAATTCGTCTTCGTATAACATATAACTCTTCCATTTAAACTAAGTTTTTAAACTGATTTTAAAAACAGCTTTCTTAGTCAAGGTTTATTTTAATAAACATTTGTTAAATGCGAAGTAAGAATAATTAACAAAAGTATTTTAGAATTATGTCGATAAAATATTTATGAATAAATCTGTTGAAACCTCCCTTTTTAATCTCAAGAAAGACCTTGGTATTTATATAAAAGATTATTGCTTTACTGGTTTAAAAGGCGGCACTGAGACAGAGGACATGGATTATGATGAGCTAAAGCTACTTTCGCTTCTAGGAAGAGATTTATTGCCTGTGGTAGTTAAAATAGGCGGACCTGAGGCTCGGACTGATATTCGTTTTTGTAAAGCAAACGGTATAGACGGAATTTCCGCTCCGATGATAGAATCTCAATATGCGCTCAAGAATTTTATTTCCACTCTCAAAAACCTAATTCCGCCCGTGCAATATGATACTCTCTTCAAATCTATGAATTTAGAAACAATCACAGGCTACAGAAATATTTTAGAAATTGCAGACTCAAAAGCATTTGAAGAGCTAACAAATGTAACAGCAGCTAGATCTGACCTTTCTGCTTCTATGGACTTAAGCCCAGACGACCCTGAGGTGATGCGAGTCACGACACAAATCATAAAAATATCTAGAGAGCGCGGAAAAAACACCTGCGTCGGAGGAACAATCACAAAAGCAAATTTCTTTATGATTGCAGAGACAGCAAAACCAGACAGCATCAACTCCCGCCATGTAATGGTAAATGTAAAAGATGTGCTAGATAAAAAAGTAGACGATGTAGCAGAGGTCATGCTTTCCTTTGAAATGGATTTATTCGATCTACTTGGTCAGTTAAAACCAGAACGAGCTTACTATTATAATAACCGCATCGAGCTAAACCGAGAGCGCATTGGCAAACGCAAAGTACTTTATTCTATTCGCTAAGGGCTTACTCTAAAGCCATCAGATGTAAAATTTTATATTTGACCTGCTTACCTATTAAAATTTCTGTATATAAATGATACATTTTATAGGCGGCGAAAAAGGCGGAGTCGGAAAATCAGTAATTTCTAGGCTACTTGCTCAATATTTCATAGATAATCAAATTCCATTTACTGGATATGATACAGATAGGTCACATAATACATTCTTACGTTTCTATCGAGATTTTGCATCTCCCACGACAGTAGATAGCTACGAACACTTAGATGCGCTCATTGAAAACTATGATTTGGAAACTCCGAACCGAATCATAGTTGATCTCGCTGCTCAAACCAATCTTCCTTTATTAAAATGGATTGAAGAGAGTAATGTAATCGAGCTATCAAATGAGCTGAACCTAAAGCTAAAATTCTGGCATGTGATGGATGATAGCAAGGATTCAGTCATTCTTCTAGAAAATCTTTTAAATAGGTTTCAAGACAAAGTAGATTATACAATCGTCTACAACCACGGAAGAGGAACCCAATTTAAAATATTCGAATCTTCTCCAGTAAAAGACCTAGCCATTTTATATAACGCAACATTCATGAATCTAAAAAAACTTCACGAACGAAGCATGCAAAAAATTGATGAAACCAATTCCAGCTTCTGGGCGGCTATTCATAATAAACCAGCAGGTCTGGGTTTAATGGAACGGGAACGAGCCAAAAGCTGGCTTAATTCTACCTACGATGAATTTAGAAGATTAAATGTTTGATTGGATGATTAAAGGTTTCGGTCTTGCAGAATTTCCAATTCTGAAATTGCTTCGAAGTCTTTAGGTCGTCCACTAGCTCGTTTTAATTGAATCAATCTTTTTAGACTCACACAGCAAATCTTGCGATTAAAAACATCTACAATAATAGTTTCCGGTAAAATATTTTCATAATTACCACCGGGAACTTCTGCTAATAAATCAATGTAACCGATATCTGTCGTTAAGGTAAAATTAAGACCGCTCTCAATTGTTTTTTCATCAAATAAAAAAGGCAATCCTTCTGGTGCACCCCTGAGATATGGCTTATGATTTTTCAAAGCATTAACCAGTTTTTTTATGTTATCCTTAGACCTTTTATAGACAATGTCAATATCAGAAGTTAATCGCGCAGAACCATGAACAGCTCCTGCAAAGCCCCCGATAAGAATGTAATCAATATTATTCTCATCTAATAATTGAATTACTTTTTCAAATTCTGTCATATTGAATTTTGCCTTTTAGCATTCTTAAGTTCTTCGAAAGTTCTAAGCAATCTTTGCAATTTCTCTACTCGCTCAGTATAAGATAATTTTAAGTTTTCTTCCAGAAGAGTCCTATCTACACCTTTCTTGTATTCTTCTATAATTAAATCAATGGAAGATACGTTATTCATAATATATTTCATTTTTTCTAAATTCGAATTCATTGAATAGTAAAATTAAAGTTCTAATAAATTTTTCTTCCATAAATCTAAAGTTAATTGGGCTTTTGTTGATGTAATTGAATTAAGTTTTGATAAATCATCTAATATCTTCTTCGCAAGTATGGGGTCATGTTTTATTAAGAATACAGCAGACCAATGCCTAATACTTTCATTTTCTTGTTTGATTCCTTCTAAAAAAGGTAAATAGTTATTCTCTTCTTTTAGTTTCTTGTATATTTTAGTTATTCGTGAATGTAATGCGTTAGCTTTCTTACTATCTCCAACATTAATCGCAATACCATGTTCAATCGCTAGTTCAAAAAATTTATCTTTTACATCGTTCATTTTTCAATAAAGCCTTCATTGCCTCTATGACAATAGACAATCCCCTTTGGAAAGGGGATTACTCCTGCGTAACCTCACAACACCTAAATAATCAGGGGATTAAAGTCTCAAACTCCACTCCCTTCTTCAAGTTAGTAGGGACAAACACTACTTCGCCTCTCTTGAGTGGAACTTTGGGAACCATCCAACCTACTCCACCAAAGGCGGGTAATAAGAATTTGCCTAGGAACATAACACCGGGAAAATCAAATCCTGTTGTGGCAATTATGATATTGCCTTTAAAGCCAGATTTATAAATATCGCGAATTAAAAATAATCCAGAGGTTTGTGTTTCCATTGTAATATCGCTTATAACAGTATGAAAACTTTCTTTCTGAAACATCTCCCAACCTTGCTTTGCGTCCACAGCTCTTACTGTTTCAATCTTTCTTTTATCAAAGAAAGCTTTTAGATTATTCGCATAACGGTCATTATCATCAACTATTAGTATTTTCATATTCTACCTGCTAAAAGAATTCCTCTCTGTGTCTCAGTGACTCTGTGGCAAATCTTATTTATATTCATTCATAAATCCTTTCATAAAATCCAGCGTAGTTAGATACGCCTAGTATTGCCTGTGTAAGCGGATGCCAGGTAAACTCATAAGAGCCAGGACCTCCGGGACCACCAAATACACTAATAGTGCTTGGAGGCAAATAGATTTGTCCCCCACCTTCCATCTGAAAATAAAGCTTTCCATCTTTATAAAATACTATGGCTTTTTTTTGAGTGAGCGGATTCTTATAATTACCCTCATACTTCTTATAAACTTCTTCTGTAGGATTAGTCTCTCCCGTTTTATGAACTGGCTTTTCAGCACCTACAATCGCGGATGCAAGATCCCCCAACTTCCACTGCATTATTACAAGCTGTGTCATAAGGTTGTCATCGTATTCCGGCGGATTAGATAAGTAAAATACAGCAACATCATACTTGGGAAACATCTGCACCCAGGCGGCAACATAATTTGCTCCGCCAATATGAAAGAATGTGGTTACTCCCTCTTCGTCGCACTCTGTTCTCCAGGCAAGTCCGCAATACTTTTTTGTTCTGGCAAATGCAGGCACTGAAGTTTGTAGACGTATCATCTTGTTGACTGTTGCTGGTTTTAATACTTGCACTCCATTCACAGACTTACCTTCATTTAACCACATGGACGCATAACGTCCCATATCTATTAAATTCGTTTGAATTCCGCCGGCACCTTGCACCATAGGACTCGCAAATGAATTATCCATTCCGATCTTTGCAAAAATTTCCTCTTCGATGATTTGCTTGAGAGGTTTATTATAAACTTTTTCTAATACAACTCCTAGAGTCATGAATCCATAATTAGAATAACGATAGTGATAACCCGCAGGATAAATCTGTCCGGTGATATTAAACGGCAAACCAGTAGTAGCCGAAGGAATGATTTCTGGATTTTGATAATAACGCAAGTCCGGCATACCGGAAGTATGCGACAGGAGATGTCTGATCGTAACAGGCTTAGATTTAAGTTCAGCTTTTTCTAATTTTAATCCGGGAATGTATTTACTGACTGGAGCGTCTAATTCGATTAAACCCTTCTCAACTGCTTGCATTACCATCGTTCCGGTAAATGTCTTTGTGATAGAGCCTAGTCCATAGTTTGTCCTATCTGTTGTTCCGAGTTTATAACTGTATACTAGCTCACTACCTTTTACAACACCTACGGCTATTGATGGGAAAACTTTACTTGAATAATTATAGCTGAGCCAACCTTCTAGGCTTTGTTTGATACGGGCAAGTTTTACTTCATCTACATTACCAGTCTTCTTTAAAAAAGAAGTCTGGTATTTTTCGATGGCTGTATCTGTCTTACATAAATTAATGATAATTAAAACTAAAAAAAGTTTTAATCTAATCCGCATCAGGGAATAAATCTTCTTGCTCTTCTAAAAAACTAACACTTGCCAATTCCGTTTCCGGTTGGGTTGGTAGTTTTTCCAATAATTCTATATAACGAGTTGCTAATGAATGCATCTGTCCCTGATAAGATGTAAACCCTGCTGACTTGTAAGAAGGAGGATTGCACAATTGAATGATGAAAGATTTATTCTGCGGCATGATTCGTAAGTCTGCAAAAATTCCATTCCAAATTCCGGTATGATAAAACATCTTCACTAAATTATTTTCGCGGTTCACTCTCCAACCAAGTCCATAATATTCCATGTGAGAGCTTTTAGGTATAAAATCAGGTGCTTTGAAAATCTTTTTTATCTTAGAAGATTGAATAATGGATTGATCTTTGTATTTCCCTTCGCGTAAAAATACATTTGCAAAATTAGCGAGGTTACGCGCAGAAACCGCAATTCCAGATGCGCCGTCAGCATTAGAACTCACCATAGAGTCATCCATATCCAGTGGAAAGAAAATATTTTCTTTTATATAGGTAGCATAACTTTGACCGGAAACTTTTTCAATGATACTTGCCAGAAGTCTATAATTGTAATTGGAATACATAAACTTGGCTCCAGCAACGTGAATCTGACGCGTGCCAATATAAGGAATCCCGGATGTATGACTCAAAAGATGACGAACGGTAATTTCTTTTCCCTCAAGAGCAGGAAATTGCTTCGCGTATTCCGGGATGTATTTTGCGATTGGATCATTTAGTTTAAGCTGTCCCGAATCCGCAAGCTGCATGATTGCCATACTGGTAAATGGCTTGGTAACAGATGCTAAAGACAGAGGCGTTGAGTTCTTAAAAACTTCATTCACTTCAAAAACAAGGTTTTGCTTGTAGTAAATAGCAACTGAAGAGCCAAGAATATAATTATGACTGATAGCATTTTGGGCAACAGCAGTCATAGATTTTTCAATTCTTGCCAATTCTTTCCTGATTTCGCGCTCGGATGCATCTATTTCGGCTTTTTTCTCTGCATTTTTCTTCGTAACTAGCTCTGAAGGCGGTGTTTCGTCTTCAGGCATGATGTTTACCAGGTTAGGTGATAATAAAGCTATGTATATTAAGAGTAATTGTGTTATTTTGGGTTTATTCAAGGTTAGAATCTGCCTATTTCAGTAGATTAGTAGATGCACGGGGCATAAAGTCTGATTTTGTATTTGTGTCTCATACGATTAATATCGACCGCTAGATTTAGTCAATAAATTTTACTGTTGCAAATTGCACAAAAAAACGGGGATTTTGCCACATCTTTCTGTGCTATGGGTCGAAGAGCGGATTACGAAACGTATATACTTCCGATAAGATGTCCATATACTAAGTAGGGACTTGGAAGGGGTGCACCTTGGGGGATATAGGCGCTTATCCGGCGGGTGGTTGCGCTAGTTCATCCCTACGTGGTGCGCCTTCTGAGCGCCAGTAAGTATATAGTCTTCTATAAGGAAGGGTAATGCTTTGTCATTCCCGCCTCCGCGGGAATGACAGCGTTGTTATCTCCCTTTTCTTTGGCTTAGTGCTAAAACTTCCGACAATAAAAACAATGGAATCTAGTTTTAAACCAAAGCCTATTTTAAATAGGAATGAGCTAAAGCAAATCAAGCAATCGAGAACCCGTGTAGAGGGTAAGAAAGTCATCACGGATGATGTGAGGAAGTTGAAGTCTTTAAAGGTTACGCCTGATTTAGCGCCGGACGAGCAGGTTAATTATTATAAAGAACCGATTTGGATTGAATACTATATTCCCAAAGAGTCCAGATTTGCCCTTGAGACAAAGTATCTTTATATTCTATTGATACCGCCCAAGCCTAGATCTGCGATTGACGAAATTCTAATCAAAGCACAAAAAGAAGATACCTTCATTAACCTTCTAGAACTTTCCAATTCCAAAGAAAAATATGCAGATGTTGTAACAAAGTCTTACCGTCATAGCCTATCCATACTTGAAACCATTTCTGATAATTTAGAGCAATACAAAGAAACTAAGAATGCGGAATTTTTAAAAATTCCAGTTTACCTAACGGAAACACTTATGCTAACAGAGCCAACTCTTGCAACGCTCGAGGTGCTGGGAGAATACTCTGTTCACAATCTAATTTGGTTAATCAAAAGACTCAATAGAGGAAGCGTAACATTTTCTCTAGAAGACCGAACGATTTCACTGCTAATTAAAAGGCGAAACGAATTTTTTGAAGAAAAAGATTTTCCTGTAGACGACGACTTCGAGCTTTTGTCTGCTTTATTTTTCGAGCAGGCATATCCTCATCGAGGTGCCGAAGAATTGGATGCACAGGATTTTCTTTTAGACTAACTGAAAATAGAAGCTTTTAAATAGGTAAATTTTTTTCAATTTAGTAATTCTTTAGTTGATTTTTAAAATGCGTGTGCAATAATCTGCCTCTGTCTTTTACGCTAAGGCTTTTGGAGAAATAAATGACTTTTTTTCATTCTTTGTATGACGCGATCTACTTTAATTATCTTTCTTTTGGAACATTACTCAGTTTTATTTTTACATTTTTACTAGCAATTTATCTAGTAACACTCCCCGGAAAATCTAAAAGTACTTTGCACCTTGGACTTGGCTTTTTCTTTATGAGTCTTTTAAATTTATCCTATGTAGTAGCGGCAATGCTATACTTACCCGCAGCTGCTTACCATAGATGGGCATCTGTTGGTTTTATTTTACCGGGAGTATTACATCTAACGCAATGGCTTTTTTATTTTCCAGAAGATACTCACTCTAGAGCGAGAAAAGTTTTTCAATATACTCAATGGTTAATAGCATTTATCCTCGAAGGAGTATTCATCTATATCAGTCTACATTCGAACATTAAATTTCATCTCACAGCGCATAACTGGGATTTTGACGCTGAGTGGATTAGTAAAATTGTAGCAATGGTAATATTTGCCTATATTTTACTTTTTTTAGCTGTAGGAATTTGGAAAACGATTATCCTAAAAACAGCCGAGCGATGGGCTATTCTAGGAGTTACTGTAGCTATTATGATCGCTTCTATCGTTCCTGCAATTATGAACATCCAAAGTAGAGATGGGATTTTAGATAGAGGAATTTTTCTTACCTCCTTTGTACTGTTCACTGTATTTGGTTTTTTTATAGTAGTAATTATTTTTATAAACCAAACAAAAGATCGAACTACATTCATGGCAAAAATTGTAGGGGTAACTATGGTTACCTTCTTACTTTTAATGCAAGGTATGAGCTTTGTTACAATGAGAGACAAAGAAGAAGAATACGATAATATCCGCGTTGAAAACATAGAGCGTTTTCTAGAAGGAGGCACTCGTAATGCTGATATGCAATATATATTGGAATTATCAAAGGAAATGCCAGAAATTAATAAAATAAATTATGAAGAAGAGGATAATCTTGATTTGCCACTCATTCGTGAAGATTTTCTAAATAGCATTGTTTATGAAGAAATCAAAGAACTACCGGTAGAAAATTTTCAAGGAAGTCTCTCTACTTTACTTTCTTCTACACATGAAGAATTTGGAGGGTATAAAAATTCCATTCTAGAATTCGTAAATAATCACAAAGAATTAAGCAATGAAGAAATGAAATCGCAACTCTTTTCTTATTTTGAAAAGTTAAATAAGGCTGCATTTGTTGGAATCACAAAATTAGATACTTTTTCAGACAAAGATTTTTGTAGCGAGACAGTTAAATATCTAGACAAGACCAAAGAACTAAAGAATTTCCGTGATGTAATATTTATTCATTTGCAGGATTGCAATTGGAACCGCAGCTATTTAGAACCTCATAAGTTAAAAAAAGAAATCAACAAATATCTCAGGTATTTTAAACCATCTCTCACAAGGCATTATAGAAAAAGCCTAGACGGTGGCAAACACTACGTAGCCTATATCAAATACAACTCTACCAAGAAAAATGTAACCGAAGTAGGATTCTCTTATCTCGGTTATAGAAAATACATGCACCCTGCTGCAAGATCACAAATCATTATTTTATTCGTAGTTTTGGTTATTATTTTAGGAGCTTTCCCATTATTTTTCAAAGGAAGTTTAATGAATCCACTCATGAGTCTACTACGTGGAGTCGCAAAAGTAAACTCCGGCAACTTGGATGTAGTCGTAACCGTCAAAGTCCAAGATGAGATTGGATTTCTTTCCCAATCTTTTAACTCGATGGTAGATTCAATCAAGCAGGCACGAAAAGAATTGCAAGACTATGCAGATAATCTAGAAGAAAAAGTAAAAGAACGAACTAAAGAAGTGCAAGAAAAAATGGAAGAAGTTCAAAAACTAAAAGTTCAACAGGATGGTGATTACTTCTTAACGTCCCTATTAGCAAAACCATTATTCTTCAATGCAAACAAATCTAAATTAGTCATAACCGATTTTATCATTCATCAAAAAAAGAAATTTGAATTCAGAAATAAGACTGCCGATTTAGGCGGTGATATCTGTATCACTGGAAATTTAAAATTCGGAACTCCTGAAAATTTCAGACGTTATACGCTAGCAATGAATGGAGATGCAATGGGAAAATCCATGCAGGGTGCGGGTGGTTCTCTTGTCATGGGAGTCGTTATGAACTCTATCATGGCAAGATCTGCTGCAAATAAGAGAATTCTAGAACTGTCACCGGAGCAGTGGCTAACCGATGTATATCATGAAGTAAATTCAGTATTCAAATCCTTTAACGGAACAATGGTATTATCCGCAACAGTCGTAATGATAGACGACGAGAATGGGGAAATGCTCTATTGGAATGCAGAGCATCCGTTTACAATTCTTTACAGAGATGAAAAAGCAAACTTTATTGAGGATGGATTAAAACTCAGAAAGTTGGGGCTAGATTCGGAATACGAATTCGCTGTTTATAAATTTCAACTCGTTCCAGGAGATATAATCATATTAGCCTCTGATGGAAGGGATGATATTGATTTGACCCCGACAGAACCCGTGCGAACAATTAACGATGATGAGTATATGATTCTATCTATTGTAGATGAAGCTAAATGTTCCATCCATGAAATCGAAAGAATTTTACATACGAAAGGGGATCTTACTGATGATCTTTCTATTCTAAGAATTGACTATAAAATCAATGTCGCAGAGGAGACGCAAGGCTCTTACACAATAGCACCTTCCTTCGATGAAAAAGAAATTAGCAATCAAATCAATGTAAATGAAATCTATTTACAAAGCAAAAAGCTCTACCAAACCGGTGATATTGAAAAAGCAATAGATCTTCTCGCCAATGCATACGCAGTCGAGCAAAATAACCAAAAACTAAATAAGCTGCTCGGATTATTAAGTCTAAAGGGAAAGGATTATGATACTGCTGTAAAAGTTTTAAGCCAATACTTGAGTCAAGATCCTGACACGGATGAAATTTGGTATTATCTTTCGATTGCACAAAAGAAAATGGGAAATTATCTTTCCTCTTTAGAAGCCGCAAAGAAAGTTTACGAAATACAACCAAATAACATTAACAACTTGGTGAATCTGTCTGACTTATATCGTCTAAATGGAAATTATATGGAAGCAAAAGCATTTTCAGAAAAAGTAATCTCCATGGATTCAGAAAATAAAAATGCTAAAAAGCTTTTAAATGTTCTGAATAGTATAAATAATTAATTTTGATAAAATGATGAGGAAAAAGAATCAATGACTTGGTTAAATGTATCTTACCATGCTATAGGTGTGTTTATCGCCTTTATTATCCAGACCATTTTGAGTTTATTTTTATTAACTCAAAAGAATAAAACAGCTCCGACCTGGGGATTATGGGGAATGTTCACAGGATTTGCAGTTATGTTATTTGGATATTTTATGGCATATACTGTCAGCGACTCTTGGGGAGCATACCACCGTTACCTGACGATGATTGTTTTATTTGGAAATGGAGGATTAATCGTATTTGCTTACCTTTATCCCAAATTGGATAATCCTAGAGAGGCTAAAATAGTTATCCCGCTATGGTTTATAATTATCACACTTGCTTATTTTGAATTTATCTTTGGAACTCAAAAACTAGAAAGAATTTTTAACTTTACAGCCCATTTCTATACCTTTGATTATGGTGCGAAGACTGCGATTATTATCTTACTTTCCCAAATTTGGCCAATTTCAGTTCTGATAAGAAAGACAATTTTCTATTCTGATTACACCGGTTTTTTTGCCAACTGGTTGTCTAAGCCGAAGAGTATTCATTTATTTCCTCGCTATTACTTTTCAAAATTCATTGCAGGCTGGGTAAAATTCTTAAGCCCAAAAGGAAAAGAAGCAACCGCAATTAAAAGTTTTGTAAAAGCATTTCTCCTTTTACTCATTATTGCAGTTGCCAATGTCTTAAACAAAAATGGAATACTTTCCTATGATTTATATGCCTTCATCTACGCAAACGTAACTTTAGTAATTTGTTTTTATATTATCATTATTTATATTAATAATTCTCCTGAGCCAACCACGTTTATGGTAAAGCTCGTCGGTGTAAGCCTTGTAACAGTTTTATTAGTCCTTGGATTTGTTGGTAATTTGACATTATCCTTAAGCGAAGAAGACTATGATAACCAGAGACGGGCACAAATTATTGGATCGAAGCATTCTATTCTAGAAAGAAAGTATGATGATCTCCCGGAGGAAATAGAGTATATCATATTAAAACCAGCTTTAGCGGATATTTTCGATAAAAGCTATAAAATCGAATTTATAAAAAAACCAGATTTTCTAACAGTAGACGCAATCAGCCAAGGTGCGGATAGATTTAAAGAAGTTACTCTAAGAGAAACTCTTACAAAAATAATGAAAGAGAATAAAAGAGATATAGGCAAAGACAAACCTACAGAAGAAGAGCAAGAAGAAGCTCTATTAAGGTATAAAAAAACACGCCAGTATGAAAATCTGGCAAATGAAAATTTAGTAGAAGAAAATACTCCTAAAATGAAACGCCTTTATCGCGATGCAGGCTCTTTATATACTCACTTTGATTTTGTAAAAGATAATGTAAAATATGAGATTGGTTTTTCTTATAATGAATATAGAGAGCATACTCACCATAATGCGGTAAAACTCATTTATATAATTTTCTTTACCACAATTATTATATTACTACTCTTTCCTAAATTTTTTCAGTCCAGTTTAGTAAAACCTTTGAACGATTTATTGAAAGGTGTAAAGAAAGTAAACGATGGGGATTTAGAAATTCAAGTCCCAATCAAAGTCCAAGATGAAATCGGTTATCTTGCTGGATCTTTTAACTCTATGGTTGCTTCGATTAAACAAGCGAGAAGAGAATTACAAGACTATGCCGACAACTTAGAAGAGAAAGTAAAAGAGCGCACGAAAGAAGTGCAAGAAAAAATGGAAGAAGTCCAAAAGCTCAAAATTCAACAGGATGGAGATTATTTTCTTACTTCTCTTTTGGCTAAGCCACTTTTCTTTAATGCGAATAGATCGAAAGGAGTGACAACTGAATTCGTAATTCATCAGAAGAAAAAATTTGAATTTAGAAACAAAGCTGCCGATTTAGGTGGAGATATTTGTATCACCGGAAATTTAAAACTAGGAAAGCCTGATAACTACAATCTCTATACAATGGCAATGAACGGAGATGCAATGGGTAAATCCATGCAGGGCGCGGGTGGTTCGCTTGTAATGGGTGTTGTAATCAATGCAATCATGTCAAGATCCGCTTCTAACAAAAGAGTTTTAGATACAACACCAGAACAGTGGCTAACAGATCTTTACCGAGAAGTAGATGCAGTCTTCAAATCTTTCAATGGAACAATGGTAATATCCGCGACCATTTTACTAGTGGAAGAAAAATCAGGAGAGATGTATTATTTTAACGCTGAGCATCCCGCTACAATTTTGTATCGAGACGGGTGTGCCAGTTTCATTGAACAAGAATTATTACTACGAAAATTTGGGCAGGAATCAGAATTTGCATTTCAAGTGCATCGCTTTCATTTAATGCCCGGCGACATAATCATTCTCGGCTCTGACGGCAGGGTTGATTTTGATTTAACTCCTACAGAAGCAGTGCGAACAATTAACGAAGACGAAACTGCAATCCTTGGGATAGTAGAAGAGGCTAAAGGCAACATTCTTGAAATCGAGAGTATGATAAAAAATCGGGGTGCGATTACAGATGATTTGTCTTTCTTACGAGTTGAATTTCAGCCAGTCACTGAAGAGGAAGTCGGACAGCAAGATTCAGGACAGCCTATAAGCACAAAAATTGAAGAGCAAGAAATTGAAATCAAAGAAGACGCTGATTTGCAAATTGATGTCACCGAAGTATATCAACAGAGTAAACGTTTATACCAGGAAGGTCAAGTCAACAAGGCGTTAGAAGTCCTGATGAATGCTTACTCGGTTGAACAAAACAACCAGAAATTAAACAAGCTCTTAGGATTAATCAGTTTCAAAGGAAAAGACTACGCAACCGCAATTGATGTTCTTAGCCGCTATTTACAAATGGATCCAGACACAGAAGAAATGTGGTATTATCTTTCCCTCTCACAAAAGAAAATGGGAAATTACCTCGCATCTCTTGACGCCTCTAAAAAGGTTTATGAATTGCATCCTGATAATGTAAACAACTTGATTAACCTTTCTGATTTATACAGGCTAACAGGTCATTTTGCGGAGGCAAGGCAGTATTCCGAAAAAGTCTTGTCCATAGAACCAGAAAATCAGAATGCAAAGAAAATTTTACACTTCTTAGGCAATGTATAACTTGTGCTGATCGATAAAGACAGTGGAATTCAATTGCAGACAATTGATTCCACTAACACTTACTCCAAGAAAAAAGAAATTCCTGTAGGTTACTGGGTATTAGCCGAAGAGCAGACAGCAGGACGTGGCAGAAATGGAAAAGAGTGGTTCTCACAGGGAGAAGAAAAGATTTTCTTTTCTGGAAAGTTTACTTTAGGTGCGGTTAATTTTTCTATTCCCCTACTTTCTCTTTTTGTGGGGAGTGCGATTTTAAAAACTCTACTTGAACATTTCCCTAACCTATCTAATGAGCTTACACTCAAATGGCCTAATGATATTTATCTAAAAGATAAAAAAGTATCCGGAATCCTAATTGAATCAGAGTATATGGACTCTATTTCCATCTTTATAGCTGGAATCGGCATCAATATCTACGGCAAAGAAAAACTTTCCACGAGCGAATACTTAACCGAAACCTCTAGGGGTAAAGAATTTAAGATGAATTTGGTTTACTCTATGATTCAATTCCTGAACGAGATTGAATTCATCCTACAAAATACTGATTCAATTCAAAAAGAACTCGATTGGATTTATACTTATTCTCTTCTTCGAGATAAAAAAATCGAAACCATTCAGAATGGAGAAAAATTCTCTGGAATTGTTATTGGTTACGATAGAAATGGTTTCTTAATCGTAAAAAAGGATGATGGAGTTACGGTTTCAGTAATCGATACGGGACCGGATTTCAGGGTAGTTTAATTATGGCGAAAGATATGTTACTCGTTATAGATGTTGGAAATACAAACACAGTTTTTGGAGTATTTTACAATGGGGAAGAAGAGCCTAAGTTTCACAAAAGAACTGTTACTCGTAGAGACAGAACCTCAGATGAGCTAGGTGTATTTTTAAAAGGCTTTTTCAAAGAGGAAAATATTGACTCAAATGATATTAGCCATGCCATCTATTCAAGTGTAGTTCCTGGCTTTAATCCAATTGTGTCTCGAATGCTAGAAGATTGGTTCAAAGTAGATCCGATCAGCGTAACGGTTAATATGAATTTACCTTTTACGATCACTTATCCCCGTCCTTTCGAAATTGGAGCAGACAGACTAGTAAACGCTGCCGCCGTTGTTAAACTCTACGGTGGTAGAAAAATCATCATCGACATGGGAACTGCTACAACCTTCTGTGTTCTAAATGAAAAGAATGAATACATCGGTGGGCTCATCGCTCCCGGTCTAAAGATTGCGATGGACTCTCTCATTCGTAACACCGCACAGCTTCCGCCTATCGTATTTCAAACCCCCAAAAAAGTTCTGGGGGACTCTACTATCGAATCCCTACAATCTGGATTCTATTACGGCTGGGTTGGACTACTCGAAGGAATCATCAAAGAAATCAAGCTTGAATACGGCGAAGACTACAAAGTCATTGGCACTGGTGGGCTAATCACCACTATCCACAACTCTCGCAAGGGACTACTGGATACTGTAGATCCTTTGCTTACACTTAAGGGCTTGAAGATTTTGTTTGAGATGAATCGGTAATCAAATCAAGAAGGCTTCTGCAAAGTAGCCTGCATAGTAGTTTCTTTATTTTCTGCACGACGCATTTTGACATCGACTTCTAGTGATTGTCTTCCGGATCCTTTAAAAGTTCCACGAACAGGAGATACATCGTGAAAGTCACGACCAATTGCAACACGCATATGTTTTTCTGAGGATATCATGTTGTTAGTCGGATCGACACCAAACCAGGAAAACTCGGGAAGATAAACATCTAACCAAGCATGGCTTTGCTCTGCGCCTACCATTTCCGGCATTTTAGAATTTGGATCATAGCTCTCTATATAACCACTAACGTATCTTGCAGCAACACCAACACTACGAAGTGCGGCAATCATAGTATGTGCAAAGTCCTGGCAAACACCCATTCGCTTCTGAATGACCTCATCTATCGGAGTATTGATATTAGTCGATCCTGATTTATACTTGAACTGCTTTGTGAACACTTCATTCAAATCCATGACTGCCTCTGCTAGTCTTCTCTCTGGATCTAAAATCTTTTTTGCAAAGTTTCTTACTTCTTGTGTGATCGGCACAAAAGAAGATGTGTTGATATAGTCATAAAATTCCAATTGGTATCTATCAAACCAATCCCTTGCATCCTTTATTTTCATAAGTGAATTAAGAGGCTCATGAGAAGGGGCAAATAATGTTACATCGCTCTTAGAAATAATTTCAAGATACCTATGGCGAAACGGAACAGAAAATTCATGAACTAGGTTTCCAAAATAATCCCGATGAGAAAACGTTGGAACATCAGGATTTATCTCTAGCCAATGCGCATTGACACTCTGGCATAGAGTTTCCAGGGGAGAAATTTTAATCTGCGAATAAGATTCAGAAGCCTCATAATCGTAGGAATACTTTGTTTTGTGGATGATTGTATATCTCTGGGTCATTGTTGCACCGTAAATGGAGTAGTAGATGATATATTGCTATATCTATCCATAATTTTATTTCCCAGAAGTTCAATTCCGGCTTTTAAATGAGCAGCCCAGTAGCCCGGCTTTACTTCATCCTTTGCATATAGAAAATGCTCTTGCTTCTTTATTTTTTTCTGTGACTCATTTGACGGCTTACTCAGATTATCCTTTAAATCAAAAGAAAACGCCCTACTAATTAAAATATCACAAATGTATTCAGGTGTTTCTTCTTCTGGAATGGTAAGAATTGAATCATTTCCAATTGCATTTAAAATCGTTTTTATTTTATCTAAAGAACTTACGAGAGAATTATTAAATCCCTTATCTGTAATCATCATCTTATAAGCAAGATAAGGATCGAAGATGGATTGATAATTCCATTGATACGCTTCATAGGAATTTAGAATTTTTAAAATTACAATGATGAATGGTTGCAGGTTTGGAACCTCTGTCTCACTCTGGGTAGCTTTTACTAAAAACTGAAGTGTAGATTTTATAACTGTAACAATGTAGCTACAATGCTCTATATATCTACCGAGTTGAATGAACTGTAAAATATCCTGTCTCGAAAAAGTATCTAAAGACGCGCCGTAAAAAGACTGTGAGTAGTGAACGACACCAACTAGCCACTCGGAAAGATCATCTACACTGATGTTTTGATTATGGCTTTGTTCACTACCGGGCAATTCAGATAAATACTCAAGTAGCTTCTTTAAAGATACCCACATATCATTGGAAAGATAATTTTGAATTTCACGCGCATTGTTCATCGCATAATTCATATTAGACCTAACCGAGTATGGGTTCTTGCTATCAGCAACAGCATGTTTAAAAAAACTAACATGCCAGGGCTCAGTAGATTTAAAAAGTTTTTTAACAGGAGAACCCGTTAGACGCGATAGAGTCTTAATCAAACTAGTATAAGAAGGATCTTCACTACCGAGGAGTATATCTATCTCGGAAGAATAGGCAACCTGCAAAACATTGGCTGTAGTGTATCCACGGTTGATATAACGACCGAGCCAAAAAAGACTTTCTGCCACGCGACTTAAAATTAAACTTTTAGAAATACGGTTAGGAAAAAGAATTTCATTTCTTTTATGGATAACTTCATTTTTCCCCATAATCCAGGTGTCCTTACTTCCACCACCCATGGCATTACAAACCATGAGAGAAGATTCTTCCTTAGACACACGGGTAAGCGCACAGTTGCTCAAATAAAAAGAATGACCTAGGAAAGAATAAAAGCGAGTTTCCACATAACGGTCTTTAAATCCAGAATCAGGAGTAAACACTTTCGATTTAGAAAGAGGAATTAATTCTTGTGCAACAAACTCAAACGGATTCTTTAAAACTTTTTGCTTCATATCCTCAATCTGTAATTTGGAAGACTCTCTTCCGATTAATATGCCGAAACCGCCGGTGCCTTGCTTGGGCTTAATTACATAATGATCAATATTTGCAAACACATGGTTGATATATTTTTCTTCAAAGAGTAAAGAAGTAGGAACAGATTTTAAAATAGGCTCTTCAGAAAGATAAAAACGAATAATCTCATCACTAAAAGGAAGAAGACATTTTGAACTAGCCACACCGCTTCCAATTGCATTGGCAACGGTTACATTTCCATATCGAACACAGGAAAAAAGTCCAGGCACGCCGAGCACACTATCCTGGTAAAAACTAACTGGATCAATGTAATAATCCTGGATACGTCTATAAATAACGTCTATTCGTGATAAGCCGTAGACAGTCTTCATGAACACATGATTATCTTTTACAATTAAATCCTTCGGAAGAACTAGCGGTATACCCATCTTACTCGCAAGTAATTCGTGTTCACTATAAGCTTCATTATAAATACCAGGAGAAAGTAAAACAACCATCGGGTTATTGTCTTGCTTGGGAGCGCATTCTTTTAAGATGCTGAGCATAACAGGCGTTGTATCCCAGATTTGTTTGATAGAAGTTTTCTCAAAGATATTTGGAAACTGTTGGCGTAACACTTGCCTATTCGTCATGGCATAACTAATTCCGCTTGGAATTGTGACATTATCATCCATGATTTGAAAATTCCCATCTGAATTACGAGCAATATCAAAAGCACCGATATGCAAATAAATATCATGCGGGACTTTTACACCCTGACAATCACGTAAGTAATTCGGATCACCTAGAATAATTTCTTTAGGGATCAATTTTTCTTTTAAAATTTTGCGTTCAGAGTAAATGTCTAAAAGAAATTTGTTAAGAGCGAGTAATCGTTGTTTAACCCCTCTTTCAACAAGTGCGAATTCGGCTTCATTGATTATATGTGGAATTAAATCTAAATACCAGGGTCGTTCAATGTAATTACCTTTCCTACTTTCTCCAAATGTAATGCCTTGTTCTTTTAATACGAATTCAATTCTTTTATTAATAGACCTGAGGCGATCAGTGCTTTGTGATTCAAGCATCGGTAAAATCTCAGAATACTCAGGTCGATACTTCGAACTGGAATCTTTCGTTCTTACTTCACTAAAAGAATCTTTGGATTTTCTGTCCACGGCAAGAGAATTAGATTGTTCGATATTGGTTTTTAAATTCATCTGATTGTAATTGGATTATGATTTAGAGTATTTGTTCTACCAAGAGTATAAGACTGAGAAATCGCTTCGAAAATATAATACTTTGCAAGGCTTATAGATTCAATGAGACTCATTCCTTTCGCCAAATTAGAAGTAATCGCTGCCGAGTAAGTGCAGCCGGTTCCATGAGGATTAAATTCTCTAACAAACTTAGAACTGAGCGGATACGTCGTTTTGCCGTCAAAGAAATAGTCCACTGCAAATTCAGAATTTTGTAAATGTCCGCCTTTTAATAGAACTGGAACACCGAAAGTATCATAAAGCTTTCTTACGCCAAATTCCATGTCGCGCTCATTAGAAATATTCTCACCAATTAAAATTCCAGCTTCATCTAAATTAGGTGTGATCAAAGAGGCAATAGGTATAAGGTTCTTTTTCATCGAATCAATGGCATCCTCTTTCAAAAGTTTCGCGCCACTTGAAGCAACCATAACAGGATCTACAACGATTTGAAATTCTTTACCTTTTAAAAAATTAGACACAGTATCAATTATTTCTTTAGAAAAAAGCATTCCGGTTTTAATAGCGGCTACTGGGAAGTAACCTATAACAGCAGAGAGTTGTTTCTCTACTAAATCAGCGGCAATCTCTTGTATGCCACTAACACCAGAAGGGTTTTGAGCAGTTACACATGTAATAACTGATGTTCCGAAAACAGAATGCGTCAGAAACGTTTTTAAGTCAGCTTGAATTCCAGCTCCACCACCAGAATCAGAGCCTGCGATAGTTAATGCAATTGGGTAATCTGTCATTTTTTTTGCAACCAGCCGTAACGGGATAAGTCAATTTGTGCTACAACATTAAACACAATCCCTTCTTGTTCAAGCAGTTTTCTTTGTAAGTTGGCTCGAATTGTATCGCCTTTAAAAGAAATTTCTCCCTTTGCATTGATGACTCGCTGCCAGGGAACTGCCTGAAGATCGTTTTTCTGGAGTGCATTAAGAGCATATCCCACTGCCCTCGCCGCCCGCGGAGAGCCTAAAATAGTTGCAATCTGTCCATAGGTTGCAACTTTGCCTTTAGGAATTTTTTTCACGGCTGCATAGACCTTCGTATAAAAGGATTCTTTAGGTAGAGCAGGAATTTTCTTTTTCACAAAAATAAATATGCAATTTGCAAACCAATTGTCACTAAAAAAAAGTTTTTCGGGCGTTGCGCTACCTAACCCCAAATCAATTGTATTCGAAAATGCAAAGATGTCGCCCCTTCCCTGGCGAAGGCGATGGGTTCGCAACTAAGCGAACGGGCGGGAAGGGAAGGGGACTTTCTATTATAGTGACTCAATAAATATAAAATTAGGGTTAGGTAACGCCGCGCTCTCACTCTGGTCAATTATTTGCAGACATTTAGCACCAGGTAGAAATGTAACCTTTAAGAAAAAAAATTGGACAAAGCAAATAATTGACCCCGTTCGACTTGTGGTGAGCTTGTCGAATCCATCGCTAACGCTATAAGTAGGAGAAATTTATACGGCTACTTTAGATTTACCCCAGACTTGAACTGATTTTAATTTAGTCTTAATTTTTTTCTTTTCTTCTAAAATATCATAATGATTTTGCATTCTAAGCCAGTACTCTTCATTAAAGCCAAAGAACTTGCCTAATAAAAGAGAAAGTCTGGCAGTAATATTTTTTTTGCCGTTGATTAGTTCGCTTAAATTTGATTCTGAAATACCCGTAGCGCGAGACAATTTATAAGCAGAAACTTCCATTTCATCTAAGTATTCTTTTAAAATTTCTCCTGGATGTACATTGAATATTTTTTCCATAAAATTCTCCTAATGATAATCTACAATTTCAACATTTGTCACATTCCCGTCTTCGAACATAAAACAAATTCTATATTGGTCGTTGATTGAAATACTCCATTGGTTTTTTCTATCCCCTGCCAATTTATGTAAGCGATTAGAAGGTGGAAATCGTAATTCCTCAATCTGTTTTGCAGAATTGATTGCCATAAGTCTAATCAAAGCTTTCTTGTGAAGTTCTTTTGGAAGTCTACGAATATACTCACCATTAAAAACTTTTTCTGAATCCCTATCATAAAAAGACAGAATCATAATATATACTTACTAACTAGAGAAGTAATGTCAATTATTTTTTATGAAATAAAACCTTTACTTCTTCAAAACTGAAACAAGTTCTTTTGAGAATTGTTTAATGTCCGGCTCATAGATATTAGCCGTTCGAGTGCCTCCGTTTGTTCCGAAGCCTTCAACAGTTCCGCCCAAAGCTAACCAAGATGTCGCAGAATAATATCCTTCCTGATATTCAAATTTCTTTAAAAGGTTTAATTCCTTATCGAATACCCAAAATGTCGTTTCCGCTTCTTTAGATGACACAATTGGGAAAAAGCCAAGCGTCATGGCTGCTGGTATTGATGTGAGTTCGCGTAATCCATCAATACTACTGCTAGGACTTGGTCTATGAGAGGCTACTATCCAATAATCTACATCAAATTCTTTCATTCGTAATAATTCTTTCTTATTCAAATTGGTTTTTGAAATTGATACCAATGGTTCCATTATTTCTAAACCAAGATGCTTTGTTTTAGAAAGATATTCACTTAGAAATAGTTTTAACCTATTCTCTTTTATAGTTTTAAATTTATTTGAACTTTTTAGCTGAGATGAATCCACGCCAAATTCCATTAGTGAAATTGTTCTACTATCAGGATTAAAGAATGCGCTAATCTTTCTTGTGCTATTCTGCTGAGATCGAGTAAACCAGACGAATGAATCTTTATATTCAGTCAAAATTTCTTTTTTCTCTGCATTATCATTAACAAAGCGAATCATCTTTAAATGTTGCTGATTATCTATCTTGTATTCGTGAATATTCAATTCCATCATACCAGAAGCACTTTCGGTTCTATAGTCAAACGGGTAAAACCCTATTAGCCCTATCTTCTTAGATTTCAAAAACGCCAATTCTTCTTTTGTGAGATTGTACCCAGAACTATCTCTGACAAAATAATGAGTGCAACCAAACGTTGACAAAAACAAAATAAACAAGAATAATCTTTTCATAAGAAAAGAGACTACCACAAAAAAGTTCTAAATGCAATAGGCATAATCCGTATTAGAGGAAACTACCCAAATAACAAAAGCCCCAAAGGGGCGCAATACCTCCCCGGGTCGTCTGCAAGGACGACCCCAAAGTATTTCTATTAAATTTCCATTTGACAATATTCATTTCCTTCTAAACAATTTTTACAAATCACTATGAAAAATTCTCCAAT
>JANMOF010000575.1:0-2946 GCA_031368925.1 Leptospiraceae bacterium | reverse complement strand
TATTTACCTCCAGAACTATTATTTGAATTATTTGCTGCGATAGCTCAAAAAATGAACACAGACTTTTCGATGAATAAGCTATTTGATTCAAATTCAAATAGTAAAACCATTGGTGTAAAGTATAATCTCTTTCCAAAGGAAATCAAAAAAAACAATCCAGTTCAAAAAGAATTAAGAGCATTACTCTTAACTATCCTTCATAGTAGGGACGATTTTTCAGAAGTTGGATTAGAAGATCGTAAGTCAGAAGTTAATAAATTCATTCAAATTTGTAGGCTAGGCGCTACTGATTTTATTGCGTCTAAAGAATATATAGATTTTTCGAATTATATTATTACTTCTAATTTTGAAAAGTTTCTAAAAATATTTCAATACCATAGTTCAAATTATAGTAAGAAGCCAAATATTCATCTTTACTTGGATTTTGCTGATCCGATTATCAATGTCATAGTATTAAAATATATTTCTGATTTATACGTTGATGTTGACGAATGGAAAATTGCGTTCAAAGGTTATCAGGCAGCAAAAGAAAAATTAAGAGACTTAGAATTCGGTAAATATTCTTATCTAAAGGAGATGTGGAACGATATATTGGATTCTTCTATTGGTTCTTGTATAAGAGTGATTCAAGGCAAAGAAAAAGCTAGATTGTACTATGAAGATTTATTAAATAAGAAATCTTTAAAAAAGAATGAAACATTTTTTATCAACTCAAAATTCGATATTTTAAATGCTTATACATTTGAAACAATGGGAAAATCAAATTATTTCGATCTAATGAAAATGACTGCTTTAGAAAATCCATTATTATCGGGCAATGGTACAGGCAGTTCGGGAATGTCAAGCTGGCTACTAGGTAATTATGAGTATGCGTATAGAGTCTTCTGGGCAGATATTCGACGTTCTATAGCGAGAGGCGATTTTACTGAAACAAATGTTGATAAATTTTGGTATGGAGTAAGTTTACTAGAACAAGCTTTTAAATACAATAATTCCAAATCTTTAGAGAGTGCACTTAAACTAATTTTAGAATCAGGACAGTATGAGAGAACAAATAAGGTTAGTTGGGATAAGTATAGTAAACTTTTTAAAGAAAAACTCACCGCCGAAATAATTGAATCCCTTTCTGTAGCAGCAAAAAAATACCAAGGTGCCCAAAATTCTAGGACATTAACGTTTATAGAAATTATTGAAAAAATAATTCGATATTCATCTAAGGAAATGGCAAATCTACTATTTGACCAACTAATAAGCGTTGGATTAAATGGGAATATTTCTTTGAACCAGGGAGATGATTTAACCGGTCGAGTAATTAAATCTCTGTTAGAACTTTCTAAAACAACTCTTGATTTTTCAAAGAAAAGTGATTCTTTATTTGATTTATTTGCGGAGCAGTTTGCTCCTAAAGAAAATAAAAAGATGTGGTGGAGGCAGCAGTATGATCCACTTAAATTAATAAATCAATACATTTCCTATTTGTCAGACGATAACAAGAAAAAGACTATTGAATTAGTTTTGAACCATTATAATTTTGAAAATGCTTCTTCTTTGCATACAAAGGACGAAATTCTGACTTTGCTAACTAACTCAAGCTTGAAAGATATTTACAAAAAAAATCCGAAATTAAATGAAAAAGTGAAAGAAGTAATTATCAATTCAGTTAGCGAAAAAGATTTTTATAATTTTATGATCTTTGTTTATAGGTTTGATGAGAGTCTTGTTTTTGATAATAGAATTAAGGATAAATTCATAAAAATCAAACAAGAATTATTTGCGCATTTATCACAAAATTCAACAAGTACAGAATCCGTTATTAAATCTTTAATTTTGGGATTTCACTTTTTAAACAACGATGAAGTAGAAAAATTCTTTGCAGGACTAAATTCAATATTAAAGATTCGAGATGATGGAAAAAGATATATGATTTTTACATATGCGTATGAGCATGTAAACCATCTTAGACATATTTATAAAGAATTGGTTTTGGAGGAATGGCAAAGAGAAAAAATAAAAAATGAATTAATTCAAATTTCAAAAATATATAAGGCTAATTGGAAGTATGCAATTGGAGAAACAGAAAATGATAAAGAATTCGAATTAATATTTACAGAATTTTCCATTCCGTCCCGTTTAAAAATAAATGAAACTATTGTTTTTAACTGGGCGTATAGTTCTGTGCATTTGGCAGATTTTCTCCAAGATATAGATTGGCTATTTGATATTTTGCGCGAATTAAAGATTAAAAAAAGAGATTCATATAAACCGTATTTAAAAGCTTTGGTTAGGGAATTATCGTTTCTAAAAGATAAGGCAACTTTGATTACCCAGAACTTAATTGAAATGATTCGAGAATTTGATGATTCAGAACAATTTTACGTCACCGTTCCATCTCTAATTGCAAATTTATCTAGTTTTAATTCAGAGGATAGTAAACAAATCTTGGAGGAACTTACAAAAAAAATATTCACCTACGGACCTGATAAAAATGATACCGGCGTTTTTATCGAGCTTCTGAGATCAAATGATGTAAAAATAGATTTAGAGAAATTTAAAAAATATAAAATCCGACTAATGAATATGAAAGAGGAATATGAACTTATTTATCCGTATTTCGCTGCATTAGAATATAAGTATAAACTCATTGAAAATTAAATGAATAACATAGGAGCGCCTAATGCGTATTTACCTTGACAATTGTTGTTTCAATAGACCTTACGACGACCAGAGTCAGTTTAAGATCAGAATTGAAAGTGAGGCAAAGCTTGAGATTCAAGAAAAAGTTAAAAATGGTCTTATTGAGTTAGCTTGGTCATTTTTATTGGACTATGAGAATTCACAAAACATAGATGGACAAAAGCAAAATGAAATTTACAATTTCGAGAAGTATTCTAAGATTTACTTTATTGGCACAAACGAGACGGAAAAAATCTCGAAAAAGTTTCAGTC
>JANMOF010000552.1:0-17198 GCA_031368925.1 Leptospiraceae bacterium | reverse complement strand
CGCAAGCTCGCCAGCGACAGATTTATCGTCTATTAGTGAGTTGCCGCATTTGATATTGTTGTGAAGGCTGTTGAGTTTTTTGTTCTTAGCCGCAGTCTTAAGCCAAAGAGAAAGCTTTGTGATCTCGACTGATTCTTTGTTTAAGTCAACTCCATACAGATTATTTTCTAAAATAGTTTTATTAACAGAATCTAGATCAAAGAGTTCACCTTGTGCAGTTTTTGTTTTAATTTCTTGTATTTCCTTATGAACTCTTTCATGTTCCTCCCATAGATAAGTAAACGCCGCAATCAAAAATGCTCCCGAACCACAGGCAGGGTCTAATATTTTAATTTTAGATAAATGCTCATCTCTATATTCTCGTAAAATTGTGTATTCTTTATTTTTCTTTATAGACGCATACTTTTTAGTAACCTCAGTTTCTTTGTCTTTAAGCCAGACTCCAACTGTGTTTTCTACTATGTAGTGTGTAATGTATTCAGGTGTATAAAAGGACTCCTTCTTTTTTGCGTTTGGATTTTTTGGGATCAAATTCTGTAAGCTTATGCTCTAATACATCTACTTCTTTTGCAAACTCCATTACATACTGTTTTTCTTGCTTCTTTGGACTTTGGTCTAATTCTTGGAAGCTAACGCGCATTTCCTCCAAGTCCGAAATACTCTGTTCGAAGATATGTCCTAGAATATTGACATTTAATTCGTTATCATTTCCAAAGTCATAATCGCAACCTATTTCAGAAATCTTTTCAAATAAATAATTTGGAATTTCTAATGTATCTAATTCTTTATCCTTTTTAAAAAGTTCTCCATTGTATCCAGATTCAATACCAAAATCATTTCCTTCATCAATTGCTCGAAATAGATTTTTTACTTTCGCATAAATATCAAATTGATCTTTTTGATAATGCGGGTTTGTATCTTTCAGTTGAGATTTAATTAAATCCCCCGATAAAATATTTGTAGGAATTAAATTTTCACGAGAATCCTCGCAGAACCAGCAAAATATAATTCTGTCTAAAAACTTCTGAATTAATTCAAGTAGCTTACTCTTATTATTCTCATATTCAGGGTGATTTTTTAAAACTGCATAAAAAGTTTCTGTTCTCAGATTTTTGTATCGACCATAAAATTTTTCTTGAACGCTTACTTCTTCAACTCCCTGTTTCAAAAGAATATCTTCTGTGTAAGAATTTCGATTGCCAGAGGAAGGATTCGTAAGCAAATTTGATGGTTTCAGTAAGAGAATGAATTTTAATAGCTCTGAGTTATCGCTAAGTGTTTTTCTATTACTCCCATCCGGTGCTACAAAATAAAAAACCTGATAATATTGTTTACCTTTATTTTTATTGTAAATACGAATTTCATTGAAATTTGTTACGATTCCCCATTTTGCTTTTTGATAATAATCCAAGTAATTCCAACATTGATTTACAGGTGAAAATTTATCTTTGCGATTCGATATTTTATCTAAGTCATTTGAGTCAGAGCCTTTAAACTCAATTAAAACTTGAGCTTCATCCTTTCCTTCATTATTAGAAAAGAAACCTAGCGCTAAATCAGCCTTACCCACACCTCCGCTTGGTCCAGCACCTTTTATCTTGAATTGACTTTCAATTTGATAAAAATCCGAATTTTCTCCTCGTCCATAGTATCCTAATATTTTTTTAAAGACAAGTTCAGCAAATTCACTTTCCATTTTCTTTTCATCTACAACTTTTTGCGTTGTATGAGAACAAAAATTCTGCCAGTTTGCAACACCTTTCAGCAATTCCTTTAATTTCTCTTCTGGTAAATTAAGTTGACTACTGGGATTAATTATTTTTGTAAAAAAACTTTCATTGAAAAGAGGAAATATAGATGACATAGGAATAAACACTCATTTTGCTCTAGCTTTAAGTCAAGAAGAAAAGTAAGTTTTAGTTTATCATTCTTTGAGCTAATAGTGCGGCTTGCTCCCGTAAAGTCTTGTTCATTATATTTATAGCGGCTAACCAGCTTTAGCCATTCCTCTATAGCTCCAACGGAGTGTAATATCTCCCCGGCATGGGTGTCATTTCAGCCCATGCCAATCTATTTCTAATAAGCAATGCTTTAACAACCTATCAGTTGTCGATTACTATAGTTCGGTTCAGAAGCGGTTATATCTACGGTTTAAAGTGGGCTTGGTGGTGCAATTTAGACCGCACAAGCACCGCAGACACAAGCGTAGCTAGACCGTATGAGAGTAAAGGACATCTAAAACAAAGGTAAATGACGGCTTTTACGAAACGTTACAGAAAATAGGTCAAAGGCTGAAGACTGAAAATCACTTGCCGAGAGCTTGTTTTCTGAAATTCTGGAAGAATATGAGCCTAATCCAAATTACATTACCTGATGGGAATACACGAGAAGTTGAGAAGGGAACAAGCATTTCTGATTTTGTTTCCAAGATGAGCATATCGTTAGCGAAATCCGCACTTGCAGCGAAAGTTGACGGTGTAGAGGTAGATTTATCTTATCCGCTAGAAAAGAATGCGCGTTTAGAAATTCTCACCTATGCAACCAAAGAAGGTAAAGAAGTTTTCCATCACTCCTCTGCTCACTTACTTGGAATGGCTGTGCAACGTCTCTGGCCTGACGCATTACTTACAGTAGGTCCTGTTGTGGAATCCGGTCCTGGATTTTTTTATTATGATATAGATTTTCCTTCTGTTACAATTACGCCTGAAGATTTACCCAAAATCGAAAAGGAAATGGAAAAGATTGTTAAAGAAAATCTTCCCGTTAAACGCACTGTTCTCACAAAAGAAGAAGCAATTAAAAAATTCACTGAGATGGGTGAAAAATATAAAATTGAATTAATATCTGGATTCGATTCAGAAACTGTTTCTCTTTATGGACAGGGGGATTGGTTTGATCTTTGCCGCGGTCCTCATGTGGCTAATACTGGTTTGCTGAAAGCATTTAAACTCACAGCAATCTCTGGCGCGTATTGGAAGGCTAATAAGGATAATGCGATGCTCCAGAGAATCTACGGAGTATCCTTTCCGTCTAAAAAAGAACTCGATGAATATTTATTTATGATCGAAGAAGCAAAAAAAAGAGATCATAGAAAATTGGGAAAGGAAATGGATTTATTTTCTTTTCAGGATGAAGCTCCTGGATTCCCGTTTTGGCATCCAAAGGGAACGATTATCTGGAATAATCTCGCAAATTTCATTCGTTCTGAATGCGCGACTCGTGGTTATCATGAAATTAAAACTCCTGCTATTTTAAATTCGGATCTCTGGAAGAGAAGTGGGCATTGGGATAATTTTAAAGAGAACATGTATTTCACTGAGATCGACGAACAGGAGTTTGCCGTTAAACCAATGAATTGCCCTGGTTGTTCTTTGATTTACAAATACCATATGCATTCTTATAAAGAACTTCCGATACGTTATGCGGAATTGGGAACGGTTCATCGCCACGAGCTAAGTGGAGTATTACACGGATTATTCCGCGTGAGAGCGTTTACTCAGGATGATGCGCACATTTATACGCCACTCGATAATCTTGAAGCAGAGGTAGTTGACTTAATAGATTTTACTTTTTCTGTTTATAAAAAGTTTGGATTTTCTGAATTCAAAACATTCATCGCTACACGTCCTGAAAAATCACAGGGTCGTGATGAAGATTGGGAAGAAGCAACTAGTTCTTTAATTAATGCGCTCAAGAAAAAAGACATTCCTTTTGGTGTAAAGGAAGGCGAGGGCGCGTTCTACGGACCGAAGATTGAATTTAATATTAAGGATAGCCTCGGTCGTTTATGGCAATGCGGCACGATTCAAATTGATTTTTCTATGCCAGAGAGATTTGAATTGGATTATACGGGAAGTGATGGAAAGAAAAAACGTCCAGTCATGATTCACCGTGCGATTTACGGCTCCCTTGAAAGATTCATTGGAATTTTAATTGAGCACTTCGAAGGAAAATTCCCTTTCTGGATGTCGCCTAATCAAATTAGAATCTTAACAGTTGCCGAGCCACACAACGATTATGCGCATGAATTAAACCAGATGTTTCTTTCAAAAGGCTTTCGTTCTGAAATAGATTTACGCTCTGAGAAGATTGGTTTTAAAATTAGAGACTCTATTTTAAAGAAAGCAAACTATCTTTTGATTTTAGGTGATAAAGAAGTAGAAAGTAGATCTGTATCTATTCGAAAAATGGGTGAAGAGAATACTACTACTTATCCGCTTGCTGAGTTTTTAGATATGATTGAGAAAGAAAGAGAGGCTGTTTAGAAACTGTCATTTCGAACCTGCATTATCGGTGAGAAATCTATCTGACAATAAAACGAGTAGTGTTAAGGTGAATAGATCTCTCACGATGAAGCAGTTCGAGATGACAGGGGTAAGGCACAATCCAATCCCATTGGGCTTTTCCCTATTACCCCCCCGCAGACTCGTAGGCGTCTTGTCCTTTGTCCCAGAACCACAAAGAGAAAAGCATCATAGCGATTCCAATCGGTAAAGTTCCAAATACAAACATTGGGTGAAATAAGTTTTCACCTGATTTGTTCAGGAAATAATGCGCAGGGTAAAAATTGATAAATGCAAGCGGAACGATAAAGGTAAGTAAAAATTTCAAGCCACCGCTGTAGATATTGAGCGGATAAAGTAAAAATTCTCTAGAAGAAAATACAAATAGATGAACTAGAGAATTTGTATTTACAGCATAAAAGGCAATAGCCGCAATGATGATTCGAATAGATCCGAGGATTAATGCTCCCCCGATTACAACAGCAATAAAAACAAGCACGTTTATGAAATTCCAATGAACTTCAATTAAACTATTTGCCATAACGAATGTTAGAAAGCCGAGGATAATATGAGCAAACCCCGTAATCTCAAATCCACCCATGATGACTTGCGAGAGTGGAGATAGGGGACGAACTAGAAAGCGATCAAAGGTTCCGTCTCTGACATAGTTGCTAAAGTCTAAAATGCCGGAGAAGATAAACGTGACTATCCCCTGGGAAAGAATGAGAAGGCTATATAAGAAAGCCATTTCTCCCATTGACCAGCCGCCGATTGTTTTAAAACGTGTGATTACAATTCCAATGGTAGAAATTTGGGCAGCGTAAAAAGTCAAAAGGGTAAATAGAAAAATAACAAAGCTCGCTCGGTATTCCATTCTGGATTTAATAGACGCAGTTGCAATTCTAAGATATATATATAGTGTTTCTCCGAGCGTGTTTTCTTCGCGTATGTTTTTGATTTGAGATGAATTCATATTAGCCTCCCGCAAATTCTAGTTTGCGTTTTCCTGAAAAATAAATTGTAAATGTAATACTTCCAACAATTACTAATTCTAATATGTATCGAAGGAGTAATTCATCGTAACCCATCTGAATTGGCGTTCCAATTAATACGGTTGTCGGGTAATAATATAAATAGGGAAATGGACTCCAAGAAATAATTCTTACCAGGTAATCAGGAAATAGATTGAGTGGAATCACAGATCCGGAAAGCAAGGTCACGAGTGCGCTGTATAAAATCATAAAGCTAAATACTTCCGTGAAGAAAAACGCAAGAGAGGAAATCATAAATCCAAACAAAATGAATAAAATAAATGACATAAAATAAACTGGAATGAATTGTAAGAGGCTAATAGTTGTTACACTTGGCATAATTCCAAAGAAAACAAGTGAGAAAATTAAAAGCGGAATTGCCCTTGCAAAAAGTTGGAATAGACTTACTCCAAAGCTATCAGCAAAATACATCATCACAAAGTTATATGGTTTTAGAATATCATAAACAATATCGCCGGTTTTAATTTTATTTGTTAAGAGGGATTCATTTCTACCGAATGATACTTTGATTAATGTTGAAAGAATTGCGTAGCTAACAAGCGTTTCCCCACTCCAGGTTCCGAGTGCACCCGGACTTTCTTTTGCAACTGTCTGCCATACTGACGTGAATATAAATATATAAAGAAATGCATTCATGAGTCCTGTATAGTATTCGAGTTTGTAGGCAATAGATCTTTGAAAGGCTTTGGAGATAAATTTTAAATAAGTCATAGTTCTCCTTTTCCCGCATACATCTTCTTAACCGCAAAACCCAAATCCGGCTTATGACGATTAATCTCTTGAATTTGCAATCCTTTTTTTTGTAATACCTCTAATAGACCGGATAAAGGCTCGTTATCCGGTAGATTTAAAGAATATTGTTGATCGGAAAATTTTTCTTTAATCTCAAATGGTTTTGGAAGTTCTAGGTTCTTTACTGGATTTACGAAATGAATGGTTACTATGGAGTCATTGCCTAATAGCTTATTAAAATTAGCTATATCTCCATCGTATTCTTTTTTTCCTTTTTCGATAATAATAATTCTTTGAGCTAAAAATTCAATGTCTTGTATATCATGTGTTGTGAGGATAATGGTGACTTTCTCTTCTGTGTTAATTTTACGAATGAATTCACGCACTTTTTCTTTTACGAGTAGATCAAGTCCAATGGTCGGCTCATCTAAAAATAAAACAGAAGGTGAATGAAGTAGGCTTGCAGCTAAATCCGCTTTCATTCTTTGACCGAGGGAAAGTTTACGCGCTTGCTGGTTAAAGAATTCATCCAAACCTAGAAGATCAAAAAAGAAATCTAATTTTTGTTTGTAAATCTTTGGATCTATTTTATAAATTGAGCGAAGTAAATCAAATGATTCCTCCACAGGCAAATCCATCCAGAGTTGACTTCGCTGTCCGAACACAACACCGATTTGCCGCGCGTTGAATTTTCTGTCCCGCGAAGGATCAAGTCCATTGACTCGAATTTTTCCTTCTGTAGGAGTTAGAATTCCTGTGAGCATTTTAATCGTTGTGGATTTTCCGGCTCCGTTTTGTCCAATATAACCAACTAACTCACCCGGCTTGATAGAAAAAGAAATATCATCTACTGCTTTTAGATATTCTACTTCTGAATGCACAAGGGAAACAATGGAGCCGAGAATGCCCGGCTTTCTTTTTTTGATTTTGAAATGTTTACTTAAATGTTGAACTTCAATCATAAATAACCTTACGCGATAACGCGCCAGCGTTTACCACGCTGGACTGGGATTTAGAGCGCCTAGCGGCGTGCTTGCTGCCGCAGGCTATAAATTATTAAATTGACTTTCGTTTTATTTTTCCGCGCAACATTAGCCAAAATTTATTTGCTCAATGTTAAGCTAAATAGAAGGGGTATTTTTACAAATCTTTAACTTTTGCTAGACAGTTCAAATTCTAATTTTTAATTTGGAAATATGAAACTAATATGCGTATGCCTACTTTTACTCAGTTTTTGTTCTCCCTCTAAAGTGTTGATTCGATTGGAAATGAATGGTAAATCAATTTATGAATGTAAGGAAGCAACAGTAAGTAACCTAAGCCCCGGCAAAGGTGGCTTCAAATTTTTGTGCAATGATATTGATAAGGCAAGCACTGTTTACGTAATTTATGATACAAGCAAAGAGACTGCAAACGATGGAACTATTAAAGAAATTAGTATCTCGTCAAATTCTGAGACAAAGAATTTTAAACCTGCTGTGTATAGTAATTTGAGAGGACAAATAGATTGTTCCCAAGCCAAAACTCTAAATAGAAAGACAGGCGAATTACCTTTTGCCGAAACAATGAGTGGAGACCCAAAACAGGGAACTTACTTTTTGGAAATGGCGGAACCCTGTGGTACTTTAACTTTTCATATCAAATAGGATTTTCATTTGATTCAATTGAATAATAATTTTTGAGCGAGGAATTTAATATGAATTTTTTTCGAATTGGTTTTTTATTAGCGGGTGTGGCAAATGTGGGAGGAATTCTTTTTTTCTCTAAGGTATTTACTAATACTGCAATGATAGAAGCTAGTCCTGTAGTGATGTCAAGCTTTGGACAGCTAATGATTATTATTTGGGGATTAGCATATATATCTGTTATGAATAGCTATGAGTCTGTCCCCTGGTTGTCGTTGTTATTTACTCTCGAAAAATTAATCTATGTAACAACCTGGGTCATTTGGTTTCAGAATAATGATTTGACTCTTCTTTACACAAAAGATTTTTTTGCTGGAATGTTTTATACTGTTTATGGACTCAATGATTTTCTTTCTATGCTTTTTTTTGGTTGGACGTTTTGGGTTACTCGCAGAGGAAATTAGAGATTAGCTTCAACGATAGTATTTATAAATTTCATATGCGCACATTTCATTTGGTGCGCTATAAGTTTATTGAAATTGACTATTTAGTCAACATAACTGATTTAATGTCTACATCCGCACTTTCCCATTTATAAATTCGCGAGTAGGCAAACTTGCTATTATCCACTAAGCTTTGACCGGAGAATTTAGATTCTGTTATAGTTTTTCCTTTTACTGTAAAAATTTTTTCTTTAATATGAGCGGATAATACTGATTCTGTCTTCGACCAGGCAAGTTCAAACTCTGTCGGAGAGTCTTGCCAATTAGGAAGAGGGAAGCTCGCTACAAGAGAATTTTCATTCACATTCAAAATGGTTAATTGAAAATTTTGATAAAATCCATTTTCGTTTATATCAGCACTCACAAGTCCAAGTAAACTTGCGTCAGCCGATAAGGCGATGCTCAGTGGAGTTTTAATTTGGGGTTTATCTTTTATTAGATCTGTAGATTTTTTAGTTTTAAGATTATAAACAGAAATTGTTTTGTTTGGAGTTCCGTATTCATTTGCATTCAGCCCATTTATAAAAGCTAAAGTCCCCGTTCCTTCATTGTAAAAAAGGGATTCAGGCAATATCCAAAATGCAAATCGATCTAACTCGGTAATTTTTTTTACACTTAAATCATTTTCAATTTCTCCTAGAATAATTTGAGTAGTAAATTTATTTTTATCTGTAGTTCCATTAAGTGGGTTCCAAGAATCTTTTTCTTGGTAATGAACTCGCATATAAGCAAGCTTCTTTCCAGTCTCGGAAAAACTGATAGATGGAAACAGCTTTGCCTCTCTCCAAAAGATGCTAGAGCAAGAAGATAAAAATATAAGTAGAATTGCCGAGAATAGTTTCATAAAAATTTTTCCTTTAATCATAGAATAATAGAATGTCTCTATTGATTCTAAATCTAAAATGTGTTCAAGCTATTTTTAATTGACTTTAAAAAGGTACTCGTTAAACTTCCGAAAATCAAAAGATTAAAAGGGGATACGAATGATTAAATGGAAGCTTATGATAACGAGCATCCCGTATATGGTAGTTGTAATAGGACTGAATTATATACTTGGAACTGTGATTGGATTTGATGGAATTATTGAATTTGCAGATGTAGGTTTAGTATTGACTGGAGGAATTTTTCTCGTCGGCTTTATGCTTGCTGGAACAATGTCGGATTACAAAGAGAGTGAAAAACTTCCTGCTGAACTTGCTTGCACCCTCGAAGCAATTGAAGAAACAATGGCAACTGCTGCTGTGAGTAAACCAGACCTAGATGAAAAAAAAATGAGGGCTTCTCTTTTTGAAGTTACCACTGATATTTCTAATTGGTTTGTAAAGAAAATTTCTTATGAACAAATGTTTTACTCTCTTTCTAAATTGCAGACAACGATTTCTCATATGGAAAAATTAGGCGGAACAAGTTATGCGACTCGGATGCTCGGTGAGTTAAATGTTTTAAGAAAGACTGTTAGCCGCATCGGCGTAATTTCAAGAACGAATTTTCTTTCCACCGGTTACGCGTTGTTAGAGGTTTTAATTGCTGCGATTATTATTTTGCTTCTAATTTCAAAATTCAAAAGCCTTTTAGCGGAATATATTTTAATTGGTTTTGTAAGTTTGATTTATGTTTATATGTATCGACTCATCCAAGATATAGACGATCCATTTGAGTATTCTGAATCAGGCGAGCCTGGAGCAGCCGAAGTTCCTTTGTTTCCATTTGAAGAATATAAAGAGAGAGCGAAGGGTAGGTTGTGATTTTTTGCCACAGAGGCACAAAGACACAGAGGGTTATGGAAAATTAGATTGAATTATTGTATGTTACTCGAGTGAAGGATTAGCTAAAAAATAAAAAAGCCAAGCTTTGCAGCTTGGCTTTTTTGGGCATTTACAAGGAAAGGGTTTAATGTATGAATAGGGTTGAATGTATTCAACCCCTACAAAACAAATTCTAATCTTCGTCTTGTTTAACTTTGTATTTCTTGGTTAACTCTTCTGCAACGTTTCTAGGAACAGGAGCGTAGCGAGAAAATTCCATTGAGAATTCTGCTTTACCCTGTGTAGAAGAACGAAGAACTGTCGAATAACCAAACATATCCGCTAGTGGAACTTCTGCTTCAATTTTACAATATGCATCTTGTTCTGTTGTAGCGAGAATCATACCGCGTCTTTGGTTAAGACCACCGAGGATTGCTCCTTGGAATTCAACCGGACCATCAACTTCGACTTTCATGATAGGCTCGAGGATAATCGGAGCAGCCTTTGCGAACCCTTGACGGAATCCGTAACGAGCACCAATTTGGAATGCCATATCAGAAGAATCCACATCATGGTAAGCACCGTCGTTAACAACTGCGCGAACGCCAACGATTGGGAATCCAATAAGAGCTCCTCTTTCGAGACAGCTTTTGAAACCTTTATCACAAGAACCAATATACTCGCGAGGAATAGAACCACCTACAACTTTGTCTACGAACTCGTAAACTTTTCCTTCTTCGAGTCCAATAGGCTCTAAGTAACCAGCAACGCGAGAGAATTGTCCCTGACCACCAGTTTGCTTTTTATGAGTGTAATCAAATTCAGCTTTCTTAGTAATTGTTTCACGGTAAGCAACTTGCGGAGCACCGGTTACTAAGTCTACACCGTATTCACGTCTCATACGCTCAACGTAAACTTCCAGGTGTAACTCACCCATCCCTTTGATGATAGTTTGTCCAGATTCTTTATCAATCTCTGTTTTGAATGTTGGATCTTCTTTTGTAAAACGGTTTAACGCTTTCGCAAGATTTGGAAGTTGTTTAGATTCTTTACATTCAATTGTTAAAGAAATTACAGGAGCAGGAACGAACATAGACTCCATTGTAATTTTCCAAGAACCATCTGTGAATGTATCGCCTGACGCACAATCAATACCGAATAAAGCAACGATATCTCCAGCTTCTGCAGATGTGATTTCTTCCATCTCATCCGAGTGCATACGAACGAGTCGCCCCACACTGTGTTTTTTGTTGTTAGAAGAATTGTAAATGGTCATACCTTTAGAAAGTTTTCCTTGGTATACACGAACATAAGTCAACTGTCCATAACGTCCATCTTCCAATTTGAATGCAAGACATGCGAGAGGTTTAGTAGGATCAGAATCAAGAATAATTTCTTCTTCACCCTTATTTAGATCGAGTCCTTTGTTTACAACTTCTGTAGGATTAGCGAGATAATCCGCTACTCCATCTAGAAGTTTTTGAACCCCTTTATTTTTGTAAGCAGAACCCATAAACACAGGAGTGAGTTTTAATTCGAGAACACCTTGGCGAATCGCACGTTTGATTTGTCCTTCATCTGGAGTTCCTTCGAGCATAGCCTCTGTTAGCTCATCACTAAATAAAGAAACTGCATCTAGCATTTCTTCTCGTTTCTTATTTGCTAGTTCTAGGTGTTCAGCAGGAATTTCTTTTTCTACAACTTCCATTCCGTTCGCACCTTCGAAATAAACTGCTTTCATGGATACAAGGTCAATGATTCCGTTAAAATTTCCTTCGAGTCCGATAGGAAGTTGAACAGCTACAGCATTGTGTTTTAGTTTTTCTCTTAATTGGTCAATCACACGAAATGGATTTGCACCAGTTCTATCGAGTTTGTTAATAAATGCGACACGCGGAACAGAGTAACGTCTCATTTGTCTGTCTACAGTAATGGATTGAGACTGAACACCTGATACACCGCATAATACTAATATGGCGCCATCGAGGACACGTAAAGAGCGCTCTACTTCAATTGTAAAATCCACGTGACCGGGAGTATCAATGATATTGATGGAAGTTTGTTTCCATGTGCAATAAGTTGCAGCTGATTGAATGGTGATCCCACGCTCTCTCTCGAGCTCCATGCTGTCCATTTTTGCGCCAACGCCGTCTTTACCGCGAACGTCATGAATAGCGTGAATTTTATTCGTATAAAAAAGAATACGTTCTGTAAGGGTTGTCTTTCCTGAATCGATGTGAGCTGAAATCCCGATATTACGGGTGTTTTTTAGTTTGTCGCTCAATGTTTTTGTGCTCATGATTGTCCTCTATTCCAAATGTAGGGGCAAATTGCCCGATTGTATGTCATAATTGCAAATATAGGCTGTGAGTCGAACAAAAAAGGAACAAGCTTCGAGGGTGGTTTCAGGGAATTTCGTTTTGTTTGCGAAGGGCTTATAAAAGAAAAGACGATACTAAAATTTCATTTTCTCTATTTTTGCAGTAGATTCATTTATATGTTACGTTATTTTTCGTCTAGTAGCGACTTAGTTCTTAGTACGCAATAGGATTATATGACAGATTCAATATTTGATGAAATTTTAAAGCAAAGAGAAGTAAAGAATGAACGGATTGTTGCCATTACCCGATTTGCGTTCATGTCATTTGCAGGTTTAATGGATTTACTGGCTTATTTTAATTTAATCCAGTATACAGCCATTATCCCACAAATGACGACACTTCTACTAGACCTTGTTTTTATCCTTTTTTCTGCATCAATATTATTTCTGGTTCTGAAATTTCCCTATCGAAATTCTATGAAATTCTTTACGATCACTTTGGACTATTCATTCATTGGGATGATGTTTCTTTTCGATCCAACAATTTCGAGGGATGGAGAGATTATTTATTGGATTAGTATGGTTGCTTCGTTGTTTATTTTCATGTACAATCTCCTGCGATTTTCGAAATCTAGTACCTTGTATTCTGGATTCCTTTCAATAGTTTTTTTTCTAACTTTCGGTTTGAGTAACGGAGGGTATACCCCAAATGTTATACCAATGCTCATGGGATTATTGATGATGCTTTCTATGGGATATTATATTACAATAACTAATGCTAAAATGATTCGAGAGGCGAACACAAAAAAAATGATGGAGCGTTTTCTGCCTCCTCAGTTAGTTGAGGAACTATATAAACACCAGGACAACCTTACTCCTAGCGGTAAGAATCAAGTTGTAACAATTCTTTTTTCCGATATTCGATCTTTTACTGAATTGGCAGAGGTTCTCTCTGCAACTCAAATAGTTTCTCTATTAAACGACTATCTTTCTACAATGACTGAAATTATTTTTGCCCGCGAAGGAACTATCGATAAATTTATAGGTGATGCTATTATGACAATTTACGGTGCTCCCTTACGCTCTGATAACGATGCTGAACGTGCAATTTTCACTGCAATGGATATGATTCAGGCTTTAAAAGCGGTGAATGAACGTTATCCGGAACTTAGCAGTCCATTGGAAATTGGTATAGGTATTCATACAGGTGATGTGATAGTTGGAAATATCGGTTCCGAGAAAAGACTAGATTATACAGTAATAGGCGACAACGTAAACCTTTCATCGAGAATCGAAGGTCTAACAAAATTTTATAAGTGTCCGATCTTGATTTCAGAGAAGACCATGGAAGAACTAATACGCAATAATAGGTCAGATTTATTCGTAGTTCGTGAGATTGATACCGTTCGAGTCAAAGGGAAATCTAGAAACGTCACTATTTTTGAAGTCTTATGTTTCTCGAACGATCAGACAAACCAAAATCTACTTGATTTAAAAAAGGAATTTGAAAAGGGAATATTGCTTTATAAAAATCGAAAATTTTCAGAATCTATGTCTCAATTCCTAACATTACCTAAAGATAGACCCTCTGTGATTTACGCGGAACGCTGCAAAGAATTTCTAATGAATCCACCCGATGATTCATGGGATGGAACCTTTGTTATGCTGGAGAAATAACCGTTCAGTTTACTCTTTATTTACCGCCAAAGTATATTAGGATTTAATTAAATTCCCAAGTGGAAATAAAACAATATAACTTGACAGGACATTGTGCCCTGCTCAGTTCAATGGGGCATTAATCGAAATATACAAAAGGATAAATTATGAAAATTACAATAATTCTGATTCTAATTACAAGTCTTAGTCTTTTCTCACAGGAAAAGATAGATCCATTGAAAGTTCAAAAGTCTGAGAGTGCAGAGTCTTCTATCGAAAATATTCGTAAGTCAGAAGATATACTTGATGAAAAAATTTCTGGAGTCAATACTGCATTTAAAGGATATTACAGCCTTCTCTTTATGCGCTTGGATACTCTTCCAAGTAGGACAATTCTAGCAAGAGGAATCACAAAAGGAGATGAATGCATTGAAAATCTAAATAAAGCCGAGACTGGAAATTGCTTGAAAGTAGAACAGTTTGATTCTATAGAAGTAGGTATTAAAAATAGCCAGGGCTCAAAGAGTAAGCAGATCATTTTGTTTTTTGATATTCCTACCAATACACTGGCTAACAGTGGTAAGCTGGCAGATGCTAAACTAATAAAAATTAAAACTAAAATTCTAGTCGATAATTTCGTATTGCATCAAAGAATTAATTTAGAAGTAATTGATACTGATCCTCTCGGAAAGCCAAATCATGATGAAAAAATATTTGTAATCAGGCAAATAGATGATTATCCTATGAATAAAAATATACCGCTCGAAGGAAAAATTGGGATTGGTAAATTTAGACTAGATACATTTGATAATACCGATCCTGAACCGATTCGATTTACTTTTAAACAACAATCTTATGTAAAAAGTTTAGTTTTATTCGAGAAACTTTTAGCAAAGATTTATGATTCTAATGATTTATCAGGAAACAATCGAACCAAAACAGTTGTGCAATTTCAAAAGAAATCTTTAGAGTATTAAATTTTTTTCTAAGGTGATTATATTAGGAAAGAAAGGACGAGTATTATATAATTTAAAAGATGGATATTATGAACAAAGCACATGTATCCATTCTTTCCAAAGAACTTCAAATTTCAGAAAAACAAATTGCAGGCACGATTCAACTTTTAGAAGAGGGAGCGACCATTCCCTTTATTAGCCGCTATAGAAAAGAAATCACGGGAAGTTTAGACGAAGTTCAGATTGCAAATATATCTACTCGAATCAATCAATTAGTAGAGTTAGAAAAACGAAGAGAAACAGTAATACATACAATTGAAGAGCAAGGGAAACTTACAGCAGAACTTCGAAAAAAAATTCTTAATACGTACGATCCTATTGAGTTAGAAGACCTGTATTTACCCTACAAACCAAAACGAAAAACAAAAGCGTCCGTTGCAAGAGAGAAAGGCTTAGAGCCATTAGCCTTACATATCATGGATCAATCTAAAAATAATTTATCCGAGCTTGCGAAGTCATTTGTATCTAAAGAAAAAGACGTTAGTTCCATCGAAGAGGCTTTGCAGGGAGCGAGAGATATTGTAGCTGAGATGATAAGTGAAACAAAAGAAATAAGAAGTCTCATACGCTCACAGTTTCAAAGACAAGCCATTGTAAAATCCTCTGTAGCTAAAGGCAAAGCGGAAGAAGGAAGTAAATACAAAGACTATTTTGAATACGAAGAGCCTTTACAAAAATGTCCGTCTCACCGGTTTCTAGCTATTATGCGCGGAGTGAATGAAGAAATTCTAAAACTTTCTATCGCACCCGACCACGATACAACGATCCAGGCAATTGAAAATTCTGTAATCAAAAAAAATGCTACTAGAGAATCAAGAGAGCAATTAGACCTTGCGATTAAAGATTCTTATAAACGGCTTCTGCAACCATCCATAGAAACAGAATTTCGCCAGATGACAAAAGAAAAAGCAGACTTAGAGGCTATTCATGTGTTTTCGCTCAATCTCAGGCAACTTCTATTATCTTCTCCACTAGGACAAAAGAGGATAATGGCGGTTGACCCCGGATTTAGAACGGGATGTAAAATAGTATGTTTAGATAGCGAAGGAAATTTTCTATTTAACTCAACGATTTACCCGCATTCACCGCAAAATGAAATGGAAAAATCACGCGCGATGATTTTAGATTTAGCAAAGAAATTTAAAACAGAAGCAATTGCAATCGGAAATGGAACTGCTTCTAGAGAGACAGAAAGTTTCTTTAAAGGAATTAACTTTCCGTCGGCTGTAGAAATTTTTATGGTGAATGAAGCAGGAGCTTCTATTTATTCAGCGTCAAAGATAGCGCGAGAAGAATTTCCCGACCAAGATATTACAGTAAGAGGGGCTGTGTCTATTGGAAGAAGACTTCTTGATCCGCTTGCTGAGCTAGTAAAGATCGAACCAAAATCCATTGGAGTCGGGCAATACCAACACGATGTAGACCAATCGCTATTACACTCTCGCTTAGACCAAGTTGTAGAAAGCTGCGTGAACCTAGTCGGTGTTAACCTCAATACGGCAAGTAAACACCTATTAGCCTACGTTTCCGGTGTGGGTCCTGCGTTAGCCGAAAGCATAGTAAATTTCCGAAAAGAACACGGACAATTCAAATCGCGTAAGCAACTACTAAAAGTTCCACGTCTGGGAGAAAAAGCATTTGAACAATGCGCAGGCTTTTTAAGAATTTCAAATTCCGAAAATCCATTAGACAACAGCGCCGTTCATCCAGAAGCCTACACAATCGTAGAAAAAATGGCAAAGGATTTAAAAACAGATATTCCAACTCTACTAAAAGATGAGAGTCTTCAAAGAAAGATTGAAGTCAAACAATATCTCACAGATGAAATTGGTCTACCAACTTTGCAAGACATTGTAAAAGAATTAGCAAAGCCCGGACTTGACCCCAGACAAAAAGCAAAATCCTTTTCCTTTGATGACTCAATCAAAACCATCGACGATCTTACAGAAGGATTAATTCTTCCCGGTATCGTAAACAATCTCACAAACTTCGGAGCCTTCGTAAATATCGGAATCAAAGAATCAGGCTTACTTCATATTTCCCAAATCTCCAATCAATTTATAAAAAGTCCATCGGATGTTTTACAATTGAACCAGCAAGTAAAAGTGAAAGTTGTTTCGATAGACAAAGAGAGAAAAAGAGTTCAACTTACGATGAAATTTGAGTAATATTCCTTCTGGCACTAAAGCGGATAACGCTGCGTATATGCTTTGTATAAGAAGACGATATACCAAAGATAGGGTAACGATGGGTTCAAAGATAGACT
>JANMOF010000519.1:0-3875 GCA_031368925.1 Leptospiraceae bacterium | reverse complement strand
AAAGAGTTGAATATACTTTAGTTGGCTCTGTTGTGTCCTCCGATGCAAATAGCTCTCATGTAAAATGGACGGACTTCGATGATATTTACATGGTAGAAGAAAATCTAAAAGCTGTTACAAATAGAGCCGATTTTACTTACTTTCTAAACAAGAAAATTTCACCTCCAGGACTTACTTCTGAGGAGATAATAGGTATTACTCTCAAGAAGGCAGGAAATAACTACGAAATTAGAAAGACTAAAGATTGGAGTTTGGAATCACCTAAAAAAGGAGAGATTGCGAGCGAAGATATGAATACAACTCTCTCAAAGCTCTCCTCTATCAACAGTGATGATATTGTAATAGACGAATCCTTTCTTTCAGGAATAGATCCAAACCCATTTGAACTGAGAGTCGATTTCAAAAGCAAAGAGGGAATTCCTAAAAGTTTTACTCTTTTGTCAGCAGGATTTGATAAGAAGGCAAATGCTTATTATGTGCGTAAAAATAATGAGCCAAGTATTTACAAGCTCAGTGAGTATTCTATTAAGTCAATTCTTGAATTTAAACCTGAGACATTAGTAAAGTAATATTAAAACCATTGACAAGACGCTTAATTGCACTAGCTTTGCCTTGTTACTTCTTGTAATGAAATTTTAGGAGAAACAAATCTCATGGCATATACAATTTGCGTAGTGGACGATGAAGAAATGAGTGAGAAAATGCTCACTCTAATTCTTAAAATAGAAAATTACAATGTAATTTCTGCTTCAAGTGGTAAGAATGCACTGAGATTACTGGAACAAAAAAACCCAGATTTAATTCTACTTGATATTGATATGCCAGAGATGAATGGTCTCGAACTTCTAACGATTATTAAATCAAAATTGGAACTAAAAGAAATTCCGGTAATCTTCATAAGCGCTCACCAAGATATAGATACAAAAGTAGAGGGTCTACGTCTCGGTGCGATAGATTTTATTTCTAAGCCATTTCAAAATCCGGAGGTAGTTACAAGAGTAAAAGTTCATCTCGAAAATAGTCTACTTCATAAACAATTAAAGGACTTGAATAATAAAAAGAATACATTCTTTTCTATCATCGCAAAAGATATGAAAGAGGACCTCGATGAAATTTTCTCACGGATTACAGATCTACAGGACTTTATAGATAGTAACGATTTGAAAGCCGCAAAGGATTCACTTTCAAAACTAAATAAATTTAATAATGAAACAAAGTCCTATTTGAAAAACTTAATTTATTGGTCAAGGCTTGAGACGAATTTAATTAAGTTAACCTCAGAGAAAGTAAGTATCTCAAAAATTATGAATGATCTTTTGAAAAGCTATAGCGAAGCAATTCAGACTAAAAAAATTATAATCGAAAATGACTTAACGGCAAATGAAGTATTTGCGCTGGCAGACGAGTATTCGCTTCGAATTATTCTGGAAAACTTACTTTCAAACGCGATTAAATTTACAAATTACCATGAATTCGTAAAAATTAAAACAGCATTTGATTCAAATAAAATCACGCTCACCATTATCAATAAAGGTATGTTTTTTACAAAGTCTATACAAGATAAAATATTCAATTTCGAATATCACTTAGATAGACAGCTTAATGACACAGAAAAAGGTTCCGGTCTTGGTTTGGCACTCTGCAAAGAATTAGTAGAAAAAAATGGGGGATTATTCTGGATTAACGCTGATGGAAATATTACAGAAATTAGTTTTACTCTACCTTTGGATGGTAAAGTCTAATCGTAAATTCTGTTCCTAGGTTTGGTTGACTCTTTACCCCTATGAAACCATTGTGCTTGTCTAAAAATTCTTTACATAGTATAAGTCCAAGCCTTGAACCTTTCTCTCCTTTAGTTCCCTGAACGCTTGGTTGTTTTAAATCAATCCGAAAAAGACTTTGAACGATTTCTTCCTTCATTCCAATTCCGTTATCTGTTACCCGCACCTCTGTAAATGTCGGCATCTCTTCTGCAGAAATAATAATTTTTCCATTTTTATTTGTATACTTGATAGCGTTGCCAATTAAATTTCGGATAACAGTATCAATCATTTCAAAATCAAAATAACCAAATACGTTTTTATCTGATTGATTGATAAGTGTAATTTCTTTATTAGTAGCAGAGATTGAGAATAAAGTAATATTCGACTTGATTAAGTCATGGACATTATACTTGAAGGGGTTAAACTTAATTTGTCCCTTCTGGGATCTAGACCAGACTAAAAGGTTTTCCAGGAGTATATACACATTCTTCGCAGAATGTTTTATCATCTTCATGAATTCATTAAATTCTTCTTCTGAAATCTTATTTTCTTTATTTGTTATCAAATCTAAAAGAGAATTTATATTTCCAATCGGTCCCCTTAAATCATGAGATATAATGGAGAAGAATTTATCTTTCGTAGCGTTAGAATTTTTTAATTCTTCAGAAATAATTCTAAGCTCCTCATGTGCAGTTTTGTAAATATCGATATCCACATGCGTCCCAATGGCTCGAATCGCCTCACCCGTATCACTTCTTTCTATCACTCTACCATGTCCTAATATCCATTTCCAATGCCCGGATTTTGTTTTCATCCGATGCTCCACCTGGTAAGCCTCTGTCTCCCCCGCTAAGTGTTTTCCCAAAACAGTGAGAGCAATATTTTTATCATCTGGATGTAATAAATTCTCCCAGGAGCTAACGTTAGGCGAAATTTCATTCAGGTTATAGCCAAGCATCTCTGCCCAATAATTGTCAAAAATTACTTTACCGGTCTTAATATTCCAATCCCATATTCCTTCTTTAGCGCCTTCTAAAGCAAGCTTTAATCTGGTCTCGCTCTCAAGTAAAAGTCTCTCTGCTTCCTTACGCTCTGTAACATCATGCACAATACTGAATAGAATATTTTTTTGATTAATTGTTACAGGCGTAGAATAAACTTCTACGTCTTTAATTTCTCCATTTTTTAATCTATGCTTAAAATTAAAAAAATTCCTCTTAAAAAGGATAGCGCTCTGCATTTCGCTTTTTAATTCATCAGGGTTTAGGGTATTAATATCTGTTATCCGTAAAGTTTTTAATTCATGTATTGAATAACCATAAAACTTCTCAGCAGCTGAGTTAACATCAAGAATGTTTCCATTTACTGGGTCTATCAACAAAAAAATTGCCTTATTCATTTGAAAGAAGCTCTTAAATTTTTCTTCGCTCTCTCTGAGTGAAATTTCATTCTGTTTGCGCTCTGTAATATCCCGTGCAGAGGCATATAGATAGTATTCTCCTTTAATAATAATTCCGATTGCATTAATTTCTACATTTTTAAGTGTTCCATCTTTTCTTTTATGAACCGTTTCAAACATTTGAGGGTTTTTCATCAAAGTTTGAATGACTTGATCTAATTGCTGTTCATTCCACTTTGCGTCCCAGTCTTTTACTTTTAAGTTTCTCGCTTCATCCTCTGTATAGCCAAGATGTTTTAAAAAGGCAGAATTATAATCGAGCAGATTACCATGAATATCCGTTATATGGATTAAATCAGTAGACGTCTGCATGATGAGTCTGTGTTTTTCTTCGCTTTCGGCTAATTTTTGCTCTGCGATAATCTGTGCGGTGATATTTTCTTTTATCGATATGAAATGAGTAATTTCGCCCAGGTGGTTTTTAAGCCCTGAAATACTAGTAGCCTCCCAATACAATTCTCCATTCTTCTTCCTATTTTGAAAAATTCCTTTCCATCTTTCTCCTGACAAGATTCTTTTCCAAATTTCAGTATACTCTTCCAAAGAAGTATAACCGGACTTTAAAATTCGTGGATTTTTTCCAATCACTTCTTCCGGCAAATACCCAGTTATCTCAGTGAAACTGGGATTTACATATTCAATAGTCCCATTCG
>JANMOF010000451.1:0-4856 GCA_031368925.1 Leptospiraceae bacterium | reverse complement strand
TGTATCCATTTTCCACTCGCGCAATATCTCGTAAAATTTTGTAGCGAAAGAGTCTTCCTGTTTCCTCTAAACTTTTTTTTATATGTTTAGAAATTTTTGGAATGTTTTTTTTTTAATAGAGACTTTGTTAAATAGGTTTTTCATTTCAATTTCAATTTCTTTTTCTTGCAGAAAATTATCTCGAATTGAATGGTCTAGATGAAATAGAATAGGTTCAGGAGATTTCGATGACTGGTATAGGTATTGGTAAAAGTAAGTGAGTAGGGTAGAATCTTTTCCGCCGGAATAAGCAATTACTGCTGTTTTATTTTGGATAAGAGGGTAATAGAGTGTTAACCTATCAAATGCAGATTGAAAGATTTGAATCGTTTTACTTTTAAAAATCATACAAGCCTCTTGATAATTAGCATTGTAATATCATCGTGTTGAGAAGTGACATTGACAGCAAAGTTCTTTATATCAGTATAAATTCCATCGAGAATTTCCGCAGGCTTTGATGCGTTATGTATTTTGAAAGAAGAAATTAAGCCTTCCTCTTCTAACTGTTCACCGCGCGTGTTCATTGACTCGGTTACTCCATCCGTATACATTAAAATCGAATCACCGATTTCAAGGTCGATATTGCCTTCCGAATAAAACTCACTAATGTCTGGCATAATTCCAAGTATCGTTCCGCCTGTAAAAATTACTTCTATCGTACTTGTATTTGCCCGGTAGACGAGTAAATTTCCATGCCCGCTTCCGCAGTATTGAAATCGATTTGAATCTAAAGACCATTTTAAGAGAGTTAACGACATAAATCGCATTGTTGCCGCATTGCGAGAGTTATAATAAAGGTAAGAATTTAGTTCGGTCACTATTTCTCTTAGCTCGCTTAAACGCCTTATAACAGAATGAATAATTGTGCGAGCGGTTACCATTACCATGCCGGCAGGAAGACCTTTACCTGAGACATCACCTATGGCGAATAACGTTTCATTTTGATTCGGAGATACGAGTATGTCATAATAATCGCCACCTATTTCACGGGCTGGTACCATGAGTCCTGCAAATTCATACCTTGGATGTAGTGGCATTTCTCTGGGTAATAAATTTTGCTGAATCTCCTTTGCAATTTCTACTTCTTTCTCCAGTCTTTCCTGCTTTGCCATTTTATGGTATAAAAATGCATTATCAATTGTGATCTTGACTAATTCCGAGTATGCGGTTAAAACTTCAACTTCATCGGGCGTGAAAAGAAGAGTCGAATATCTTCCCAATAAAAAAACATAATCATTTACTTCAAGAGTGAAGGATGGAAGGTTTAATATCTGTTTGCCGGTGAAGCCAAGTTTTTTTGCGAGTGGTTCGCTTTCTGTCGAGAGTAGAGTTGGGACCTGCTTATTAAAAAAAGATTTGTATTCTTCGTAATTCTCTACTACAATTGAGTCTTGGCTAAGTTCTAGAGAGTCGATAGTTCTGATTAATTTATGAGATGTGATAACTTTAAATTTACGATTGTATATAAACAAAATATTAACATCTGTATCAACTAATCCAGAAATAGTAAGCAGGGACATTTTAATAATTTCTAAAGTATTATTCAAGTAGTGTTTATTGAGTGTTAGCCCCGATGAATGCAGGTTTACGAATTGCCTATATTTTGTATTGGATTTATTGAAGATAATTGTATGGTAAAGTGCAACTGCGATTTGATTGGAAATTAATTGAAAGATTTCACTCTGTTCAAACTTCTCCTTTGCTATTTTTAAATCATTAAAATCAAATGCAATAATTCCCAGTGAAGTCGATTTATAAACAATTGGAATTAAAATTTGACAAACAGTGCCGTTAGTAATTTTTTTATAAGTAGTATCAAATCGACTTTTATCTGAAAGAATTCGTAGAACTGGTTTATCTTTTTTTGAGCACTCTGTAAAAGGATGAGAAGAATCTTCAGAATTAGTTTTAAGTTTAGTAAGTACGGATTCTCTCTTAATGTCTCCTATATACTTTTCCATTTTAAAAAATTGATTTACCGGTTCGTGAACTAAAAAACCAGATTTTTCGATTCCGAATTTTGTTTTGAATATGGAAAGAGTTTTGTCGCAGAGCTCATTCAGATTTAGATTTGAATCGAAGATGCTTACAAATTCAGTTATAAGGCTTGCATATTCACTGACTAATTGACTCTTCGAAAGGCGCTGTGATTTTCTCTTCTCTAATATCCATTCGTTTCCACAGGTAATGCAATTAAAAATTCCATTTGTAGTTACACCATCGGGAGTCTTTTCCTGGTTGCATAGAATGCATATGGATGTTGTGTTATCTAATTCATTCATTCAGAGTTTTGACTTTGTAAATTACTAGGGATACCTAAAAAAATCATCGTACTTCTACTTAGAAATAATTTGCAAGTAATACTTTTTTATGGCTGAAATTTTAATATGAATTCTATATAAGAGGTTATTACTATAAAGTTTTCAATTAGTCTTTCTCGCGCATAGCTTGTCTGTTGGGCTACGCGGGTGGACGAGCATTCAGAGAGTCTTTGTGTTTTCCTTCAATAGAAAAATATTTTTCTATTGAAGGATTCCCGCTTACGTGGGAATGACATCAATAAATTCCTTACATCGAATTAACGTTAAATAAAAATATACTCGTTAATTTCTTTGTCCTAGAATCGGTCCACCAACTTTTTGTGTCATGCGTTCTTTGGTGAGGATTAGATCATACCTATTATCAGCAGCCATTTCACCGCCACCATCTAAGTAGATAGCTCCCTTAGGACAGGCTTCTTCGCATAAGCCGCAAAAAATACAACGGAGTAAGTCAATATCAAAACGTTTAGAGTATTTGTCTTCAGGGTGTAGGTGCTGTCTCTCGGGTGTAACCTCTGCTGCTTCAATCGTGATTGCATCTGCAGGACAAATCCACATGCAACAAAAGCACGCCGTGCACCTTTCTCTACCTTGCTCGTCTCTTTTGAGAGAATGCATTCCACGGAAGCGAGAAGAGTAGGCACGCTTTTCTTCTGGATACTGAACTGTAACGAGTCCCTTAAAAAAAGCAGCTTTAATAAAATGCTTCATTGTAATAAAAAGACCTCGTGAAATCGAATAGAAATAAAACTTTTCATACCAGGCGAACTGGTGCTTCTTCATAACATTTATAACATTAATTGTTGCCAATGGCTAACTCCTCTTTTTTCATAGAAAGCTCTAAGTTTAATCTTTTAAAGAAATCTCCAGAAGAAGGAAGACCCTGTAAAGGCTGAATAGCAAGTTCGAAGTTTTGCTTGATTCCATTTTTATTTGTGAATGTTCCCGATTGCTCTGCGAATGTCTTAATGGGAACAGCAAATTCTGCATCTTTGACGGAGGCAGTAATATTTGTATGCAGAACTACGATGGAGCCGGAGCCTTTCAAATCAGCAGGAATATCTTCTTTTAAAATGAACAGCAAATCAATCTTACCCTCGTTGAATTCTTTTACAACGGAATCAATGCCACCGGTAGAATTGAATGCTAGATCGAAAGTTCCTTTCGTATTTGGATGTGCATCCGTGGTCATTAAGAAATCGGCTTGTTCGGGTAAAAAATACTGCGGCTTACTCACTCTTGCCTCAAATACAATTTCCTTGCTAAATTTTTCAGCCTGTGCTTTGATTAGCGCCAAATTTTCATTAGACTCATGTGCGCCACCGATGATGGCAATCTTATTTGCAGACTTAATTTTTTCTAGAATCTTAGGAATTACTTTTGTGCTTTCGCTCGGTAATCCTTTTTCGTAGTAAGCAAATAATCTATTTTCATTCATCCAGTCTAGATCGAACCGACCTTTATCGCATAAGAAATACATTCCAAGCTCTGCGTTCTCTCGTGTCATATAGCGGTACATTTTATTATCTCGCACGTTGGTTTCGATATTACAGCCTGTGCTGCAACCATGGCAAATAGACTTTGCAGTTTTATACCACCATACTCTTGATTTAAAAAGAGTCTTGTGATTAAGAAGGGCGCCAGTGGGACAAATGTCAGATAGCGCTCCCTGGTAATTATGTTTAATTGTTTTTTCATTAGCAAGACCGATTAATGAGTGGTATCCTCTCTGGAACAAACCAAGATTAGACTCATTTACAAGTTCTTCTTCGAATCTAACACAACGATAACAGACAATACAACGGTTGTGGTTAATCATGAGATTGTCGCCAATCTCTTCTTGTGGAACATTACGTTTTTCGAATTCGAAACGGGAAACGCCTTTGCCAGCAGAGAAAGCATTGTCTTGGAGATCGCATTCACCAGCTTTATCGCAAACAGGACAATCGAGTGGGTGATTGGCAAGTAAAAATTCCATCGTACCTTCTCGTGATTCGAGAACTCGTTTGCTTTTGGTGATGATAGATAATCCTTCTTTAACAGGAGTGTTGCAAGCCGCTTGGACTTTAGGGTTTCCTTCGATTTCGATAAGGCACATGCGGCACATACCGACTATACTTAAAGATGGATGATAACAGAAATAAGGAATGTCGGTTCCGACTTCTTTGACTGCGTCGATGAGGTTTTTCTTTTCGTTTACTTTGTATTCTACACCATCAATTTTGATTGTTACCACAGAGATGCTCCATTAGAATTGGTCTAGATTTGACTATCCCTAAAAGCCTAAAATTCTTCAAGTAGAAAATCGGAATTAGTTTTCATTTAAGCCAATTGCAAATACTCATCTGCCAATTCCTTCCAAGTCTTTTTAAGGAGTGGATTCCCTTTTAACGCAACATTGATTTTATCCAAGCCAAGAACAGAATAAAGTGGACGCTTGGCAGGTGTCGGATACGCACTCGAAGGAATTGGTTTTACTTTGCATTTCGTATCTTT
>JANMOF010000424.1:0-1556 GCA_031368925.1 Leptospiraceae bacterium | reverse complement strand
GCTCGACATCGAGCGCCGCCAACTCCTACGCATCGAGCAGGGCGCGGTGAATACTTCCTTGCAAGTGGCCGTAGCGCTGGCAGGGGTGTTTGGGATGACGGCTTCGGAGTTGTTGGGGTTTGAGTATTGAGGAGGGTGATTTCCGACCCTAATTAGTCCTCTATTAAACCGTTTTCCTTTGCATGCTTCTCCAAAACGGACATTGTGCTTCTTATAAATTCATCCTGAGTATACTTTCTTCCCAACTTAGTCTCATCTTTTGCCATCTCTTCAAAAATTTTTGCTTTGATTCTAAGAGGCATTGACGCCCCACTCCGTCCCAAGTATACATGGAGTTGATCGAGCAAGGAATTAAAGTAAGCCAATTTAGTTTCTTTCAGGCTATTCACTACTGCAAATCCAATTTGGGCAAATCGTTCTGAATTGATACCAAATACGACTTCTACCCCAACTCCTAAGTTCACTGGAGCAAGCTCGATCAGGTCATTTATCGTGAAAAAGTCTTTGGTTTGAAAATCGTCAAATGCGCCATCAAATGCAATGCATACAACGAATTCATCAATCAACAATGAGTATGGTCGATCAAATTCTGGATGTAGCACAAGGAATGTGCTCGCTTCCCGTGAGAAACTACTGCACCTAAGAATTTTATATGACACGAAACCTTGCTTACAGTATTCAAAGTCTGGCAATTTTGACAACTCCGTGCGATTCAACTTCAAATTTTCGTCTAGAAAGCCCCTCAGCGATTTTTCCTGAAAGTCTTGAAATCTAATGCCGCTCTTTCCATGAATCGACATTCTCCAGAATACACTTATCCAAAAAAGCAATCCAACAGCTCCAGTTGCACCACTTTCATAATTTCCCTCTCCCACGTTTTGCATTGTCTTAGCATATTCACTTTCAATAACAGAAAGTCTAATCTCACAGTTCGTGCAAAAATAAAAGTCAACTACAAGCGGATGGATATTTTGCCTAAGGTCCTCGTCAGTAATTTCACCATAAATCTCTGACAATTTCACGGTGGGAACAGACCTCCCAAAATGAGATTTAGCGTTTGATTCACTAATTGTAAAACCTACTTCGTAGTCCCGTTTTGTCTTTCCTTCTAAATTCTCGATCCGCTTCAACAAAAAATGCGGAACAATGTGAGAGCCTTTATTGTCTGCTTTATTTTTCAAACACAACTTGCAATGCTCCATAATATTTCCGTGCTTTAATCTTGAAAAGTTGAAGAATTTGAAGTCAGTGGATGCTGCTAAATTTACCTTAATAATCTTTTAGCGACAATGAAATACTGGAAGGAAAACAAGTCTAGCATTTTCGGCCCACTCCTATCCAAAGTTAATTAATTGTTCGAAGACAAACATCTAGAGATTACGGTTGCCATGCGGAAAAGAGCCCCAAATTTTCCCGCCCTTAATCCAAACATTCCCTAAATTTGCACCCAGATTCTAAAAATCTCACGAAAATGAAAAAACTGATTCCCATCATGATCCTTTGCGCGGGCTTGTTTGCTTGCGAGAAAACGGCTTCGACGACCGACACGGGCGCGG
>JANMOF010000376.1:0-18435 GCA_031368925.1 Leptospiraceae bacterium | reverse complement strand
ATTGATTACATTGAGGCTTTAGAAAAAACCTACAAGACTGATCTTGAAGTCTTGGAAAAATTAAAAACTTCGGCTACTGGAAAGTTATATTCTTACGACGAAGTTTTCAACTAGATGTATCAAATCTTATTTTCTAACAACGCTAAAAGCTTTATAAAGAAATCTATTCCGGCACTTAAAAAGCTTTTACAAGAATCCATCGACAAAATTAAAAATAGTCCAATCGAGGTATTGGAAGCATTGACAGGAAACCTAAAAGGCTATTACGCTTATCACTTAAAATTTAACAGTGTAGCTTATAGAATCTTTTTTGAAATTCAAGAAAGTGCACAGACGATTGTAGTTTTAGAAATTGATACACGAGAAAATTTTTACATTATCGCAAAAAGAAAATACAAGCCTATATACCACTTCTCGTAAATAAGTTCTGCTATTTTTCGCAAAAGGGATATTCCCAATTGCCAAAAGAATGTTATCTAGCATTAAATAAGAATTTACTTTTGGCAATTGGTATAAGCTAACTTTAATTAGCTACCTAAGATTTTTATTTTAAATTTATATAAATAAAATCCTACCACCAGACTCACCTTCCTTACTTCTTCTCAAAAACCCAAACGCGATTTTGGTATTCATCTAAAAAAGAAGCATAGTTTTCTTTTTCATAATAGGATTCTAATTTCAATGGCTCAAGATTTATTTTTTGCAAATCTAAATTAGAAATAGAAAAGCTAATAGTCCCAGGTGTAACATTGCAATGCACCGAAGGCATATCTATAAAAATAGAAAATCCTTCGGGGGAATGAAGCTCAGAATGATTTTTTGAAATAGAAACTGGTGAGAGAGAAAAAAGTTTAGAGTAAAGCAGAGCCGTTTTTTCGCAGTCAAGGGAATAGAGATTGGCTGCATAAAACTGAAAGTTTTCCATACATGCATTCTGCAAAACAGGAATACACAGGAAAGGAATTTTCTTACTTGACTTTGGAATTCGTCTATTTTATGGTAAATCAGATTTACGCAAAGCCTATGAAAAAACTAACTCGCCACAGACAGATTATTCTAGAAAATATGCAATCCCGCACCGATCACCCGACTGCTAAGATGGTTTATGACTCGATAAGAGCTAGCGTTAAGAGTTTAAGTTTTGCGACTGTCTACAATTCCCTTGAGTTTCTTTATAATAATGGGTTTATCAAAAAGCTAGACTCATTTGCTGAATCAGCACATTACGACGCAATACTCGAAAAGCATTCTCACCTAATCTGTAGAAATTGTGGAATCGTAATGGATTTTCCAGCTATAGATATTTCTGATAAATTGACTTCACTCGCCGGGACATTTGAACCTGAAGAAATTGCGATTACCATTCGTGGTTTTTGTAAAAGTTGTTTGGAACACTAATCTCGGTTTATGGGTATTATCCACGAATTAGATGTAAATCTAATCAATAAAATTGCAGCCGGCGAAGTCATCGAGTCGGCGCATTCAGTCATCAAAGAATTATTAGAAAATTCCATTGACGCAAATTCTACACAAATAGACATCCAAACAGAATCAGCAGGACTTGCACAAATTTTAGTTTCAGACAATGGCTCTGGAATTAATGAAGATGATTTAGAACTTAGCATAAGACGTCATGCGACAAGTAAGATCAAAGACATAGATGATTTAGAAACAGTTTACACCTACGGGTTTAGAGGGGAGGCTCTTTCGTCTATCGCATCTGTTTCTAAATTAAAAATGACTACAGGTACAAGAGTAGACTCTCCCGCAATTTCCATCCTCTGTGAGAAGGGAGAAACCTTAGAAAGAAAAAATGTAACCGGCTTCAAAGGAACTAAGATTGAAGTCGAAGATTTATTTTATAACACACCAGTGCGTAGAAAATTTTTAAAATCAGAAAAAGCAGAAGATAAAAAGATTAAAGACCGAATTGCTATAACGGCAATTGCAAATCCAAAGATTGGGTTTCGGTATATGCAAAATCAAAAAGAGATTTTCAACTTAAAACCGGAGTCTACGCGAGAACGAATCGTTTCTGTATTCGGGGATAATCTAGAAAACCACTTACTTGAAGTAAGCTCGGAAAAGAAGGGACTAAAGGCATACGGGTTTATTAGTGATCCAGAGTTTTACAAATCAAACCGGAGTGGACAATTCCTATTTGTCAACGGACGACCAATTGAAATGAAATACAGTTCTTATCTTCTAAAAAAAGCCTACGATGAATTGATTCCGACACAGGCTCATCCCTGGTGCTTTTTATTTTTTGAAATTGACCCGAGACATATTGATGTAAATGTGCATCCTACTAAAAAAGAAATTCGATTTTTAGACGAAGAAGCCTTTAATTCCTTTTTCTTAGCAATGGTTCACGCAGAGTTAAATTCTAAAACTCCAGTCGGGATTTTAGAGATGAGAAGAAGATTTTTCCACGAAGGAAAAAGAGCAGACGCAATTGCTCGGGCAAATAGCGTATTAAACGCCTCTCAGCCTTCTTTTACTAGCACAACAACTACCCAAGAATCAAAACCTGTGCAAGAAATTTTACACAATGATTTATACAAAGAAGTTCCAGAGCAAAATTCTTTTTCGGTAGAAGGCATAGGTGCCGGTGCCAACTTACACCAATTAACCGCAAAGCCGGAAATGAAACGGGAATTCATTCCCAAAAAACACTTTGGAATTATTTTTGAAACATTTATTCTTGCAGAAGCAGAAGATGGAATCTATATAATAGACCAGCACACTGCACACGAAAGAATCCGCTATGAAGAAGTATTAAACAAGTTAAAAAATAAAAACTTAACCCAGCAGCTACTAACTCCAATACGAATTGATTTATCAGTCTCTGACGCAGAAGAAATTTTAGAGCGAAAAGAGGAATACGCAAAAGTGGGGATAACACTCGATGACCTCGGCGGCGGAACAATACTCGTGCGTGAAATACCCGTTTTCCTCGATCCCGGAAAAGAAAAAGAAACGATTCTAGATTTTCTAAATAGAACTAAAGGCGAAAAAGTATTAGAAAAAGAATTATACGATCTAATGGCGAAGTGTGTCGCCTGTCGTTCCGCTATCAAGAAGGGAGACCACATGTCCGATCATATACTCGGAGAAATACTAAACCGCCTGAGCTACTGTGAGAACCCATCTCGCTGCCCGCACGGGCGACCTACTCTCATAAAATTAACCAGAGATGATCTGGAAAAAATGTTTCATAGGAAATAATTTAGCAAAAATGGATAAAGACTTACGTAAACTCATTCTTCAATCGCTCCTTGCAATCGTTGTAATCATATGGCTTGTAATTATTGCTGCTCACTTAGTAAAAGAACCAGTCACTCAATTTTCGAAATTATTTGTAGATTACCTAGGTGTTTGGGGTGTTGGACTTGGAATATTAATCAGTGATTCACTTCCTGCCTTTATGATTCCTGATGCATTTTTAGTATTTGGTGTTGCAGGAAAACTCGGTGACTTCGAGGTAATATTGTTTAGCTTCATTGGAAGTTTAATTGGTGGCTCTAACTCTTACGCCATTGGTCGCTACCTTATTCCAAAATTTGAGCGCGGAAGACATTTAATCAAAAAACACGAAAAACAACTCCTTCCCTACTTACACAAATATGGAATGTGGGCTGTCGTGATAGCGGCTACTACTCCTTTGCCTTATTCCTGGATGAGTATCCTTGTAGGTAGTTTTAAAATGTCTTACTCCAAATTTCTACTCTGTAGCCTAACACGCCTTCCCCGCTTCGCAGTCTACTACTACGCCATTAAATTCGGCTGGGTAGAAGATATAGTCTTCTGGGTTAGAGAGATGCAAATTTATTCGTGATCGAATGGTGAACGAAGTGTGGTAACAGTTAACCATACAAAAAAATACTTTACAGTCTTTCTTGTTAGAATACCCTAATCCCTAATGTCTAAATTAAATTCATTTCTCTGTGTCTCAGTGCCGGCGCCTGTGCTGAGCTGGGGCTCACAAGGTTGGGCAGTCGAAGCATGGCAAAAGGAAGTTAAACAAGGTAAAGCATGAAAACAAACTACGAATTTTTCGAAATAGAAATAGAAAATCATATAGCAATTGTATATTTAAACAAGCCAGAAAAACGAAATGCAATGGATTGGAGTTTTTGGCGTGATCTCCCCGAAGTGGTAGACGAAATCAATAAGGATGAAAACATACGCGCTTTCGTGATAGCGGCTAAAGGCAAATCCTTTTCTACGGGACTTGATGTATTAAGTTTTACAACGCAAGTAGAGGAATTTTTAATTCCAAATCACGGCGATACACGTAAGAGATTTTATAATCATATTCAAATCATGCAAAGTGGGATCAATGCAGTGTATAATTCGAATAAGCCTTCGATTGCGGTTATTCAAAAGCATTGTATCGGCGGTGCCCTTGATTTAATTTCTGCCTGTGATATCCGCTATTGCACAGAGGATGCTAGTTTTTCTCTAAGAGAAGTAAAAGTTGCAATTGTTGCTGATATGGGAAGTATAAACCGATTACCCGCTATAATCGGTCAGGGATATACGAGGGAACTTGCGCTAACTGGTAGAGACGTTACTGCTGCCGAAGCAAGTAAGATGAACCTAGTTAATGGCATTTTTCCTACACTCGATGATGCAATGAAGAAGGCGAAAGAAATAGCCCATGACATTGCAGAATCTTCTACGCTCGTCGTAGAGGGGGTAAAGGAAGTTATGCGCTTTAGTGAAGGAAAGCCAATGGATGCGGGACTTAATTATGTATGCGTTTGGAATTCGAGCTTTCTTGCTTCTAATGATTTTGACGCAGCGCGAAAAGCATTTGCGACTAAGACTAAGCCATTCTACAACGTAAAGAAATAGATGAGTTTTATATCAACACTGCGACAGGCTTTGTACGAAGAAAGTATGAAGCATTATTCTAGAGCCTTCAATAGCTATCATAAAGCAATTGCAGAAACTAAAAATCCGAGAACGATTGCGCGGCTAACAGCGCGTAAAGGTTGGTGTCAACAATACGTTGGAAACCAGGAACAGGCAATGCTGACCTTTGCCGATCTTTCCAAAAATGCAGAGGTCCCACAGGCTTACCTCTTAACTGCAATTTACTATTTGAAAACAGATAAATTAAAATCAGCTAAAAATATGTTAGCAAAGGGAATAGAAAAATTTCCCGATTACTTAGAACTCTATTTGACATTAGCCTCACTTTTAAAAGATACAGAGAGAGCAAATGAGTCAATCCAAGTTTTAAAAAAAGCATTATCCCAGGAAAAACTCACTCGCGGAAAAGGTGGAATTGAACGCAAAGACATATGGGCAGAGCTAGGAAATCTTTACTTTGAACGGGGAAGTTATAACTCCTGTATCGTTTGCTTGAAGAGATCTCTTAAAATGGATTTGGAGAAAAATTTTTTACACTATGCTATACTTGCTAAATCTTATTTGAAATTAAACGACCCGTACAACGCCTTAAGGTACATTGATAATCATTTATCTTACTTTGAAGATCTAGACCCGGAAGACTTTATCACGAAAGCCCGCGCACACGCTCGGTTAGGCGATCATCATTTAGCGAGTGCAAATCTTTTGCAAGCCTATGACTCGGATGGAATATTGAGACTTCGCACCGAGGAAATGGCAGATTTTTCTGTCCTTGTACAGAATGGTTTTTTTACAACATTAGAAAATTTGGAAGTCTATTAGAATAATTCTCTAAACTCTAGAGTAATATTCTTATTAGCCGTTGGGGTAGAAAGTAATGGACAATTTTATTTCGAAAAAAGTAGAAGAAAACGAAATAACCGGACTTGTGTGCGGAGTCGTTAAAGGTGGCGAGCTTGTCTGGAAAGAAGTTTTTGGCTATGCAGATTTAGAAGAAGAGAAAGAAATAAAGACGGATACTATTTTTCTATTAGCATCTTTATCGAAAACAGTAACTGCAACGGCGGCGATGATTTTGTATGATAAGGGAAAATTGGATTTAGATGAGGATATTAACGAGTATCTGCCATTTAAAGTAATCCATCCTGAATATCCTGATACACCTATCACTGCAAAAATGTTGATGACTCATACTTCCTCCATAAGTGACACCGCCTATGATGAATTAGATGATTCTGTTTTATACGCCCGAGAGGGAGAGGAAATGGAATATTCATTAGATTCTTTATTAAAAAAATATTTAACAGAAGATGGAGAATTCTATGACCCTGATCTTTGTTTTTTAAAAAAGGTTCCAGGGGCAAAATACGATTATTCGAATGTAGGACTTGCCCTTTTAGGTTATTTAGTAGAAGTAATTGCAGAAGAATCCTTTGCTGAATTTTGCGAGGAAACTATTTTTAAACCTTTAAAAATGAAAGATACCTCCTGGAATTTAGAGGATTTAGATTTAGAAAGAATCGCCTTACCTTATTATGATTCAGAAAATACGAAAGGACATTATGAATGTCCTGATTATCCAAACGGTATGCTAAGATCTACGATGGATGATATGTCCAAATTTCTAATCATGTTTATAAATAATGGGGAATACAAAGGCACTCGAATTTTAAAAGAAGAAACTGCAAAGTTAATGAAAGAAACTCATTTCGAATACACAGAAGATGAAGAAAAATCTAGAATCGGGCTAACCTGGAACTACTTAGATTATGGAGATGGCGAAAGCTATTTAGGGCACACCGGAGTTGAAGAAGGCGTGACTACTAGCATGTTTTATAATGTAGAGTCAGAGATTGGTGTATTAATATTCTCTAATATGTCTGAGGCAGATACCTCAGATATAGAAGATTACATTTTCCAAAAGGAAGAATGATTGCCTGATTTCTAAATTTCCCAAAATAAAATGTTGCCTTAATTTTCAGATTTTGTAACCTGTAGAGGATTTTAATAATTCGATAGAATTTCAGAGGGAAATACATGAAGAAAATAATTTCTTTAGTTTTAAGTTTTACTTTATTTTACTGTGTTACTACACCGGAGAAAAAAGGTGATGGCTTTGTTTACGTCACAAACATAACGGGAATTAACCTAGACGATGCGGAGTTAAATGCAAAAAGAGAAATCATTGCAAAAGGTCTAGGAGAGCTTATAGAGGGCAATTCCCAAGTCACAGATGCTCAACTCCAAGAATCAATCACCAATTCATCCGTTGAAGGCTTTGTATTAGATTACCAACAAATTGGAAAAGATCGCAAAAAGGGAGCGTTAGTCGAAATAGACGCCAAAGGACGAGTCGATAAAGGAACTGCAAAGAGTATCATCGAGAAATTGATGAATACCATGATGAATCCAAATTTCCTAATGATTGTAGATGAAGAGATTGATAAGAGAAAAAGTCCTCCTACTGCCATTGTTACCGAAAATGCAATCGTAAAGAATTTTTCTGAATTCCAGTTTTTAGACAAAGAGCAATTTCGTAGAATCCTAGCCAAAGAAGGCGGAAAAACAATTGGAGTTTACGGTGATACAAGTGCAGAGGCAAAAGCTACAGAGGTTGCCGCTCAAATGGGAGCAGAAATTCTATTCATCGGTCAAACTATCGTAAAAAATAACGGACCTATTATGGATTCAGGCATGATGTCTATGCAAGCGACTGTTCGTTTTAAAATTGTCGATGTCGGCTCAGCAAAACTAATTGCAGCGGATAATGCCGGCGGTGCCGCACCTCACGTAGACACAGAGAGAGGGGCGCAAGAAGCAATAGACAAGGCACTTGTAAATTCAAAGCCAAAGATTCTAGATCAAATCAGATCCAAGTGGAAGCGAGGAATGATGATTCGCCTCGTAATTGATGGAATGAATTACGATGATTTCCTAGACAAAGGTATAGATGGTATCGTTAGAAAAATCAAAGGCGTAAATGCTGTTAACCAAAAAGGAAGTTCTAATTCCAATAACTCAATTGTTCTCGAAGTGCAAGCTGATTTTAACGGAACGGTTCTTTATAGAAGAATGCGTGAAAAACGAGAAGAAATGGGAATTAACTTTGAACAAAAAGAAGTAAAACCCGGTGTCGTTCATATTAAAGTCACCAAATAAATTAAGATGTGGCTACTTTTAAGAAACCTAATTTTTTTAAGTAGCCTTTTTATTTTACTGTTTACAAAAAGTATAAAAAACTAAAGTTTAGTAATAAGTTTATTTTCAAAAAAATAGCATTTAACTTCAAACCAATAAAGGATTTAACGCAACCTATGTTTAAAACATTATTTCCAATCTCGTTTACTAACCTACCGACTCCAATCAAAATCATTGGAACGTATTTTCTAATTACCCCGCTTGTCAGCTATATAGCAACAGCGTATAAATTAGAGTTGCCGCTCCTAGATGCGAAAGCAATTCTTGCGAGCTTTGATAAATTAAATATTGCCTTAAATCTGATGGGTTTTTTAGTTGGGATTGGAATCCTAGGTGTCAAGAAATGGGGTTACTTCATATTTCTCGCATTTAACTCTGCCTTAATCATTCACGGTTTTTACCTATTGTTTCAGTTCAATGGAATTGAAACAGATGTGATGAGTAAAGAAAGATTGATATTAAACCTTATCATCACCGTTCTTCCCTTTTTCTTGATTCTATACTTTTTAAATTCCGAAATTTCTACTCCTTATTTAACTCTACTCCCAAGAGGCTTTAGAAAAAAATGGAGAACAGAAATTCCTCTCAAAGGCACACTAATAGATTCACTTGGAAATAAATTAAATGTAACCACACTCGATGTTAGCCCCACGGGCTGCCTTGCCGTTGTAGATGGTTATATATCCGACGAAGATGATTTTGCTTTAACATTTGATATTGAAAAGGAATGGAAAGTCGCTGCTAGCGTAATAAGAATTCAGGGTGAAAATGTAGGTTTAAGATTCAATTACACTGGAACAGGTGACGAGAGAAAAAAAGAACTCAAAAAATACTTAGAGAGTAAACTGCTACCGCGTTATGCTATTACTATTCCCTGTGATTGGAGGCTTGGTAATCAAAATCTGAAAAGTGATATTTTAAATATTTCGGAAGGTGGTTTATTCTTATCTACAAATGAACCCGTCAAAATTGGAGATGCAGTTTCTTTCTCGTTCAAGCTTCTAGGATTTCGATTTAGTGGCAACGGAAATATTAGCTGGATCAATTCAGAGTCAAAATACAATAAGCCCATAGGTATTGGAATTTCTTATACTGATCTGGGGAAAAATATTCTCTACCATTTCTTTATATTTTGCTTTAGAATGTTTGCTAGCTTCGAAACAAGAGATAGGTAGATTTAATTTTGAATTAGGGTTGTGTAAAAAGATAAAAATGTCACGCAAAGTCGCAAAGGCGCAAAGAAATGAATCAATAATAGAGACCCTTTGTGTTCACTGTGGCTTTGCATTAAAAAGTCATCTTTTAGCATTTTCCCTAGTTTCGAATTTTTAATCTATATTTATGAAAGAATTATTCCTATCTAGAAAATTTATTTTTGTATTTCTGATTCAATTTTTATTTTTACTTCCACTCACTTTATTCTCCTGGGATAGTGAATTCTATGAAAAGCCGCAGTTCGTAACCTATAAATTCCCAGACGACAGGCTTCCTCGTCATCCATTTACACGCTTCCCACAGAGCGGAATCATGATTAGCTCCCACTGTGTCTATAAATCGGGAAAAGCAAGAAAAGGTAGGGAATGTAAAGCCTGGAAACCCTACGAATATGTAAACAGTGGCAAGCTAGTCGCCATGATTCGAGAAAAAGGATTCTTTAGCGAAGGCGACCCTCCCTACCAAATCGCACTTCTAGTCTGCAAAGAATCCGGCGGCGTAGTCGAAACAGAGGCAAATGAATATAATCCATTCGGACGCGAAATGGAACCGGAGGATTTCTGTGCCTTTAAAGACGGAACTATGACCTCTTTTAATTTCATTCTACTCTATATCTCACGCAAAAGTCCAAATATCCGCACCGAGATGGAGAAGGTGAAGAAAGACAGACAAAAGATGTTGAAGGATAATGCTGGTAAGCCGTAAGTTGTTAGCCTCACATTAAGTGAGGCTAACAGTCTCTTGCTCTAATCTTCCCAAAATTTTCAATGCCCCTTTATTTTCTGGTTCAATGCGCAGAATTTTTTGAACTAACTTTTGCGAGCGCCTATAGTTCTTGGTATACGCATACATATCCGCTAGATGAATAAGATTGCGTAAGTTAAATGGTTCTCGGAGTTTAATTCGCTCTGCCATTTCAATTGCTTCATCAAATTCATGGTTCATCTTGAGACAAAACGATGCCTTAAACATTAAGTTTGAATCCAGCTCATTTTTTTCTAAGAATTCTTTACAAACCTTTGCAGCTTCAGTATATGAGCGCTCTTTCATGTATGCTTTAATCAAGTAACGCGCCACTTCAAAACGATTAGGATTTTCTTCATAGGAATTTTTCAAAATAGAAATAGCCTCTTGGAACTGATGCTGACTGACGAGTGAACGCGCATTACGAAGAGTAGCCTCAATTCCTTCTAGCTCGGCTTCACTCATTTCAATTCCAGTATCAGGATAGCTAATAGAAAGAAGTGAAAAATCATCCATGAGTTCAAACTTATCTGTGATCAATGTAAAGATTGTATTTAGATCACCCTTCGCTTCTTCTACCCTTTTTAAGAAAAGACTTTCATCTTCGTTGATTACTCTTGTATCTTTCTTCACATCCCTAGAGAGGATAACATCATCTTTGCCGTCAGAGCCAATGATTAAAAAATCACCTGGCATCATTTGAAAGGTTGAAATAAAAAGCTCGTTCTCAAGTCCACTCGTTCCCAGTTTACGAAATGTCATATCATGCTCAATAAAATCAGCAACACCATCCCGATATAAAATTACCCAGGGATGCTCGGCATTTATAAAATACACAAGCCCTGATTTCTCATCGACAAGCCCAAATACAAGCGAGATTAACATCGATCCATCAAAGCTTTCAAAAATTTTATGCATTTCTTTAAACGCTGATTTAATCCAGAACTCTGGCGGAACTTCTGAGTGAGCGGGATAGGAAACCGTTCTCTGGATGATAGATTGAAACACAGCGCCTAATACTAATACACCCCCTGCTCCCTGCATAGATTTCCCCATTGCATCTGCATTTAAAAAGGTAATATATTCTCTACCCTTTAATTTAATCTGGTGGGTAATGCATATATCCCCTCCGATGTCATGAGACTGTGCTTTAAATTTGAATTCTTTTTTTTGTTTTACAAAGAAATCTACTTTTACATTAGAGCCTACTACCTTGTTAACCCCGAGTGGACGAAGTAAGAGTGTGGTCAGAAAATAATCTCCATCCTGTTGAGTTTTTAATTTTTCTACCTGGTTTAAACTAACCTGCAATTCTTTTGTTCTCGCATCCACTTTCTCTTCTAGATGCTCTGCATAGTCTTCTAACTTGTCTTTTGAATCCTTGATAGATTTTACCATACTGTTAAATGAATTTGATAAAAAGCCAATCTCGTCCTGTACTTTAACAGGAATTGTAATATCTAAATTTCCTTTTTTGACTTTGCTTAATCCGTCTAAGAGTGCATTGAGCGGGTTAATGAGAGTACCCGATAGAAAAATGGGAATCCCAATTACAAGTAAAACAAGTGCAAAAAATAAAATATAAATTAGCTTCATTCCAATCTGGTGCATAAACTTTCTATAATCTAAATAAGAATATCCCAGCTCGTATACTTTCTTTTTTTCAAAATCAATGTAGTGAAAAATTACATAGTGATTTTTCATATCCTGGCTTTTACGATACCGTCTTGCGTTTGCATCTTGCATTGGAATCAGAAAATTTAAAATTTCTGTTTTTAAGGCAATCCCATCTTTATCGCTAGAATCTATATGCTTTCGAATTGCTTCTTTGAAAGGAAGAAATTCTTCTTTTTCTTTATTTAAAAATTCTTGAATATTCGCTTTAAAATTCTTATCTGCCATCTGCTGTACTTTATTGTATCTAAAAAATAAAAAACGATCTTTGGTTTGAATAAACTCATTTACATTCGCTTTAGATACGCCCGAATCAGGCTCAAACTTTTCCAGATAATTCTGAATTAAACCGTTGTAACCCGTCATATATTCGTTGTCTTTAATTTTAAGATTTTGCAATACTTGCTTTAATTCTAAAAGAGAAGCTTCTTTAGATTTTGTAAACGATTCGTAAACAAGAGAGTTAATCAAATCGTATTTGAATTCTTTTGACAACTCAATATTATCCGTATTATGATTAAACTTATAAATATCCTGCTCGGGGTCATATTCCACGATATACTTGAGATCATCCGATTTGTGATTTGCTTCCATAGCTAATATTGATTGACTCTTATGCAGTAAATCGTATGTAGTCTCCATCTCAGTCATTACAATATAACTAAATATGTTATAGACGACCATGAAGCTAACAAAGCTTACCCCCACAATCTTAAACATGAAGGTAGTCTTATCACTTGTCTTATTGATATAGGATACAATCACCATAAATAGACCAACAAGAGTAAATAAACAGAATATGCTAATATAAACGGTTCTGGATACAAGTCCTGTCTTATTTAAAACATTTACAATGGACGGAATGAGAAGTGTTAAACCAAAGCCAATACCAATAAGTATAAGTGCAAATTTCTCTCCGGATTTAGTAATGAACATCTTCCAAATAGCAATGACTGTAATCACAAATACATTTAATAAAATTACTCCCCCATATACTTTTAAGGCTAATGGGGAATCAACTTCATAATAATGTCCCCCAAAATCATAAACGACATCTGCGCCTGCCGATTTATAAATCAAAAATGCATCTAGCGCAAAAAAAATAAATCCCTGCACATATAAAAATCCTTTTGCCAATTTGGGATGAGTGTTCGTTGGAAAATGAAAGAATATCTGAATCGTAAAATAATGATTGATTGTAATGGCTACTAGTAAGTAAACCCGAATCCACTTCGAAGGAAAATAAATACCCTGAACTAGAACATAACCGAAAGCAAGAGATGCTGCGGTAAAAAAAACTGCAATCAAGTATTTCGTTGGAGTAGATTTAGAAGGAAGTAAAGAAAGAAAAATTGCGATTAGCCCGCTCATTATACATCCAGACATTACACCAATTGTATAATAGTTTATGTAAAAATTTTGAATTAAATCCAAAGTAGACCCCCTGACTTTACGGCAAGAAGCAAGTTTCATTATATTTTTATTTCTGTAAAGCTAAAACTTTCTTCGTTTTGATTAAAAGTATTGCAAAAAGAAGTTATTTTATGATTTGCTCTTTTCTTCGGCTAAAGGAAACTAAGTATAGTTAACAGAAACTCCTACTCTCAAAGTAAAGTTATAAAAAATGTACGAATAAAATTAATGAACAGCGAATTTAAAAAAATAATTCTTGGATATTTCTTACTAATAATTCTTTGTTCTTTCTGTACCGATAAAAATCCCCATGGATTCACCAAAGGGCTAATGCCGATTAAGTGGGAAGGTATCCTAGAAAGTTCAAAGGAATGCGAAGTTTGCCACAAAGAAATCTATGCTGAGTGGGAAACTACGAGACATAGAGTGGCATTTACAAATGAGCTTTACAAAGAAAGTCATGAAAGAGAGCCGCTTACCTGGTGTGTGAATTGCCATGCACCAATGATGAAAGCAAATGGTGACTTGGAAAAAATAGAAGATAGAGTTTTTAAAGAAGAAGGAATTTCTTGTATTGTCTGTCATAAACGCGGAGATAAAATTCTAACAGCGCATATTCCTGCTAAGCCGCAAGAACATGAATATATTGAAGTAAAAGAAATGCGTCGCTCTGAATTTTGTGAAAATTGCCATCAGTTTAATTTTCCAGTTGGAACAGGAAATGTTCCGCACAAAAACTTCAAGTATTCAGCCCAACCAATGCAAAATACTTTTACGGAATGGCAAATGAGTTATTTCTATGGAAAAGAAACTTGTCAGGATTGTCATATGAAACCCAAAGATGGCTACAAGACTCATAGTTTTCCAGGTGGGCATAATCGTGATTACCTTGCAAAAACTTTTTTGGTTAATCTAGAAAAAATTTCAAATTCAAACGTTAAACTCACAGTAACAGCAAAACGTCTCGGTCATGCATTCCCGACAGGAGATTTATTTCGCACTCTAGTCATCAAACTACTCGACAATAAAAATCAAGAAATCAAACGTGTTGTTCTTCGCTACGAATATGACGAAGTAGAAGCAAATCGAAATAGCGAAACTCTTTCTGCTAAACGCCTTCGTGAGCGTAATATTATTACTCCACCGGTCGCAAAAGAAGATGCTTATTATATTAAGAATATTTCCTTGTCGAATTCCGACATAGAAAGAATTGATTCCTATGAGCTTTCGATGAATTATATCAATGAGTCTAATAAATTATTTTCAAGCGTAGAGGATAATGTGAGTAAGCTTGTATTTAAGTTTCAAAAATTACCACCGATGCAATAACTAAGGCGCGACTTCAATTCCAATAATCGTTATATCATCATCTTGCTCTCGGCTACCCATGAATTCGCGCACGTCGGAAATTAGAAATTCGATGTTTTCTTTTACCGCATTATGGTTGTTATTCTTTAGAATATCTTGGACGTCGTCTTCCCCGTAGATTTCATTTTTCTCGTTAAATTCTTCGTAGATACCGTCAGTAAATAAATACAACCTGTCACCTTTACTAAATTGAAATTCTATCTCCCCGTATTTAGTGTCGGAAATAACACCGATTAGCCTACCAGTTCTTTTTAATAACTCAATTAATTTTCCGGAGATTAATAATTGTTCTGGATGACCGGCTGATGAATAGATAATTTTATTTTCATTGAGGTTTATATCAATAATAAAAGCGCTAAAAAAGGTTGTTAAACTCTGGTATTTATTTACAAAAATATTATTTAGCTGAAATAGTAATTCACAAGGAGTTTGAATTTTATCGGCAAGATTTTCGTATTCACTTTTAATTAGCATTGTAATTAGAGCACTCTGAACACCATGACCGGTTGCATCTGCAAGGAAAACTCTTGTTACCCCCGGATGCATTTCTGTAATATAAAAAAAATCCCCACCTACTTCTACCATTGGCAAATACTTTGCGTAAAACTGTAACCCATTTCGAATTCGAGTATCGTCTGGAATGATTTTGCTTTGAATCTTAGCAGCAACGGCGAGATCTTGCTTGATTACACTTAAAGCAGAATTTAGCTCCTGTTCTAGTTCTTTTATTTTTAAGGCAGATTTAATTCTTGCCCTGAGTTCTTTTTCATCTACCGGCTTACTGATATAATCCACAGCACCTGAATCAAATGCTTTCTCTAAATCTTCACTGGAATTCTTTGTAGTCTGAAAAATAATCGGAATATCTTTGAAGTTATTTCTTAGTGCGAGTTTATTTGCAAGAGAATACCCGTCTTCTTCTGGCATCACAATGTCCATCAGAATGAGAGAAGGAACTTGTATTTCCAATTGCTTCCACATTTCACTTCCGCTTATTACCGACACTACTTCGTAATCAGGCAAAGCCATTTTGAGAAACATGCTACTCGTTTCGGAGTCATCGACAATTAGTATTTGCTTTTTCATATCTCAACCGTAATGATTGAAACAATCTTCCAGCCTTACTGTCAATACATTTTCTAAACCCTAAGTCCTTGCCTAATCATTTCACACTAAAATACATTGCAAACGCGCGAAAACGCTTTATTCCTCTATTCGCTAATTTTATACCTATTCTCTATACATCTTTTCTCTTCGGTTAACTTCTTAATATCCCAATCTAAATGCTTTCCGAGTTTAGAGAGGATTTTCTCGTTATTCGCTGCATCCGGTTTACCGGGGACACCTACGCCTGACCTGCGAAAATAAAAATCACTTGCAAACAAAATGTCTTCCTTACTTGCTATATGAGCAATTTCCTCTGCATACATATGCTCATTGTTTTGTAAAATGAAAACTTCTTTTTCATTTGGGTAATCTCTTAAAATAGTTCTAGCCTCGCTACCATAACGATGAACTAACGTTTCAATTTTTTCTCCTGGCTCAGATGGAAATTCTTTTTGCAAATCATTCTCTAGAGATTTAAAATCAGCAAAATGTCCTCCGAGTATGGGGGTAATCTCTGTTTTGCACTCAGAAAATTTCGAAGGTAAAAAATCTACAATCTTATCGACTAGCTTTTCCGCTAACAAGCGGCTAGTAGTGTATTTGCCTCCGAGTGCAGAATAGAAGCCGGGAAATCCTTCGTGCGCATGATCCATGATTTCTAGTTTGCGGGAAGCATTGTAAGTTGACTTACCTTCCTGCTCTACTAGTGGACGAAGCCCACCGTAATAAAAATCCACATCCTCGAGCTTTAACTGAATAGAGCCATAAGCATAATTTACTTCTTCTAAAAGTTCTTCTATATCTTTCTTTGTGATTCTAAGCGCGTCCGGCGAATCGGTGTAAACCGTATCCGTTGTTCCGATGATGGTTTTATTTCTCCAGGGAATTACAAAAAGATGAGTCCCGTTTTTCTTTTTTAAAACGACCGTTGTGTCTTTACAAATTTTACGGGTAATTATATGTATCCCCTTAGAGCGAACTAACTTTGTTTCCATTCCAGAAAAAGCTAGCGATTCAATCTTATCCGCCCAGGGTCCCGCTGAGTTAACAAGTGCTTTTGTTTCGAGCATTGTAATCTCTCCATTCAAATTATCTTTTAGTTTTACATTATAAGTTCCAGAAGTAGTCTTTTCTATATTTAAAACCTCTGTATAATTTCTACAGATTGCCCCGTGGTTTCTAGCCGAAAAGATAAACTCTGTCGTATAACGCTCTGGATTTAGATTCGCATAGTCATAGTAGAGGTAAGAGCCTTTTAGCCGCTCACGAGGAATTTCCGGAATTTCGTAAATCGTTTCTTCTCTATTGTGAAAACGGTATTCGGGAATCAAGTTATCTAAATGAATCATCCTATTTCGATCATAGGACAATTGGTTATAAAGCACCATTCCGATTTTTGTCATCACTGTATCTTTTGCATTATAAACAGGAATTTGAAACCCCATCGTATAAAGTGCGTGCGGAGAGATGCGAGCTAAGTTTCTTCTTTCGCGTAACGACTCTCTTACAAGACCAATTTCGAAATTTTTCAAATACCGAAGCCCGCCATGAATAAGTTTTGAAGTGGCTTGGCTTGTTCCGGACGCATAATCATTTTTATCCACAAGTAGGGTTTTCATTCCACGAAGAGTTGCGTCCCAGAGAATACAAGCCCCTGTGATTCCGCCGCCAATTATGATTACGTCATATACATTTTCTTTTAGATTTTGAATTGGAATTCGCTTTTGTGTTGTTTTCATTTTCACTTCTCCTGCGACTTAAAAAGTCCATAGAATAATAGGTTTTCTACTAATCCAAAAAACATTTCTTCATCTGCAATTTCTTGCTTAAAATACCCACTTACTATCACATCGAGCGCACCCTTTAACATTCCCCAAGTCGCACCGGCTAGCAGGTAAGGAGGAATATCCCTAATCTTGCCATCCTCCTTTAATCTAAAAAAAATCTTTTCCATGATTGCCATACGTTTTTGTCTTTCTTCTTCTACTTCTTTTAGAATTGCTTCGCCTGCATTTTCTTTTATGATATTCTCTTCGCATTTTTTTTGCATGAGGTAATCTTCCGGCGAATTGATATTATGCTCTAAGTAAACTCGAACTGTTTTTCTAGCTAGGTCTTCGCCACTGAGAGTAAGATCAATTTTTTCTAAGTCCGCTAAAAGTTCTTTGTGACGGTTTAAAACTATTCGCATCATAAGTTCATCTTTCCCTTTGTAATGCAAGTAAAGAGTCCCTCTTCCAATTCCTACTTCCTGTGCAATCATATCCATACTCACAAGAGATGGATTTTGCTTTTTAAAAAGAGATTTTGCTGTTTCTAAAATTTCTTCCCCACGTTTGATAAATTCTCTTTCTTTACGAGATTGCACTTTGGATAAAATTTCACTTGAGACCAAGAGTGCCTCCCGGATTCATAATACCTTTCGGATCTAGACAATCCTTTAAAGCCTGTAGCGTTTTAAGTCCTAGTTCCCCTACTTCGTCTTTCATTAAATGAGAGGTTAATCGTCCTATACCGTGATGATGAGATAGAGAGCCATTATTTTTATGAATAACATCTAATAACCCTTTGTGAAATTTGGTAAACTCACCGACTTCATCTTTTGCATCCATAGGACACATGAAGATGAAATATAGATTAGCCCCATTTTCATAAGCATGTGAAATATGAACCAGGGAAAGTGCATTTGGCTTTTGCTTTACATAATCTCTCGCTGCCTTCCAAAGTCCGAGAAGATTATCCCAAGTAACCGCAGTTTCGAGTGTATCAATCATCGCTCCCTGATCCATTAAAGTATCACGCAAATAAGCGCTGGAATATCTTTGCTCCAGCCAT
>JANMOF010000331.1:0-3225 GCA_031368925.1 Leptospiraceae bacterium | reverse complement strand
CTTTTTTTAAATCAATATGATACTTTGTTATGATTATTAGGGGATCATCAGGAGCTAAAGATAATGCACTCATTATGTGATTTTGTGCAAAAGCGATATCGCCAATTTCTATTTCTACAGCAGCCCTCTGTAACCAATAATGGTGATTATTCGAGTATAATTCTGATAAATTGTCATAGATACTTGTAATTTTAGAAATATTCTTAGAAGTTATTTCGATAAGTCTGTCATGGCCAAGACATATTTTAGCTAAACTTTGAATTCTCTTATTCTTTGACATTTTTGGGTCAAAACCTAGTATAGCAGCCATTTTGGCTATAGATTCAAAATATAATGGAGCATGACCATCTTCGATGACTTTTTCATAAACATTTCTAGCAATAACTCGATGTCTCAAACTATAGTATCCCGTAGTAGTCTTAGATATTAATCCTCTACCTTCTAGATTCCTTAAAACATTTAAATATTCTAGATTTTTCTCGTCGCAAGCTATAGACAATTCGCTCAAAGATAATTTTGAATCGTAGCTTTGAGCAATTGCGAGTATTCCATAAATTTTTCTACTAATTCCCATTAATTCAGAATACTCATTTTTAACTAAGTCTTTTAGATCTTTACCTGATGTAGCTTCGATTAAAGACACAATTAATTGCCTATCCATTCTTTGTTTATTTTTAAAGATTTCAATTCTCTCTGAGAATGTTTTAGATTTTAAGTCACCTAGTAACTGTTCGATTTCTAATAAGTTTAATAAATCAACAATTTCAGCGTCGTTTAACTTTTGGCTAAAATTTTCCTGAAGAGGAGCATTTAGATTTTCCTTAAATTTTAAAACTGTATCAACTCTACTGGATCTGCAAGCTAGTATTATAAATTTTACTTTATTCAAACTGATAACTTCATTTAACAATGAAACTAATTTTTCCTTATATATGTGAACATCATCAATGAAAAGTAAATCTAGTTTATTTGTTGCAGAAACAATATTTCTTAATTTGGAATGAAAATAATCTTTTTCTGGGTCAATAAATCCTACGTTTGCTCCTTCGTTAGATAATCTATAAGCTAATCGCATAAGAATTGTCGTTTTGCCATCGCCTGCTGTTCCACTTATCATATAAATGCAGTTAGTATTTAGATTTAGTTCAGGGTTTTTTATTGACTCTTTGATTTCCTCATATAATTGGTTTTCTAAATTTCGATTTATAGTTCTAGAAGATGTGATATCATCCCATATTGGTTTGAAACCGAGCAAGATGTGTCGTCGTCGTTCACCTTTTTCTTTTTTTAAAATTAAATCTTGTACTAAAGGAACAACAACCTCTCTCTTTACTTCTATTAATCTATATTTTTTGCTATTTGCTATCTCATTATATTTCTTTTCTAATTTTGATAATATTTCATTAGAAAACTGTTCTCCTGTCATTGGAATATGAGTAATGTTCATACTTTCTAAAGACATTTTTTTGGCGTATTGAATGGTTGGAGTAATTAAAAAAGATTCAGGTCTACTTTCTCTTAAGTCTCTTGATTTTTTACTTCTAAGCGATACATGTTTCCAAAGTATTTCTTCATCTAGTTCACTGCCAATAAAGATAACCATATTTTCATTTAATTCAGCCGCAAATATATCGTAAAATGGATGACCTAGTCCTTGGTGTGTCGCATAATCATCCTGTGAAAAAATAACATTATTTGGAGCATCATTATAAGTTCCATTTAAATGAATCACATCAATTGAATTATATGATGACTTATTTTTGTCAGATTTTGTAGCTGAAATTGGATTAATTTTGATAGTGGGATTAAATTTTCTTTCTAGGACTTCAAACAAGTCATCTATATTTAACGTATAAATTTTATGCCAGGGAAATTCAATATATCTTTTATAATAGTCCTTAACACTTTTAGAGTCTACTGAAAACCTTTTATTAAGAAACATAACAAGATCATTAGGTTTCTTTACTTGCAGTATATTAAAAATATCTTTCAAGGAAGAGTTATCATACGTTGCTCGAAAAATTGTAGGAAAAAAATCCCACAATTCTTTTGCTAAATCTTTTCCTAATGGTAAATTTCGCGAATCCCGATCTGTTACATCTTTTGAAAGACCTGCACCCGTAAAGAGAATAATACCACTTTCAATTCTATCTTCAATTTTTCTGAGTATCTCTAGGTTATTCATGTAATCTTCCTTATTAAGTAATGCCGCATGATTTAACTTATCTCAATTTCATTTCGTATAGGCAAGAAAAAAAACTAGATAAACTACTCCAGAAATATTCCGTATGAAGAAAGTGAAAGCTTTGTATACAAAATAGCAAATAAGGCAACGAAATTCAACTTAAAAGACCAATAGGATTTTCTTTCTAGGAATTTCCATCTCACTTGATCCTTGTTTCCCAAAATTCTACTTAAATGTATTTCTTCTTAACTCAATGTTTCTCCTTTCGTCGAAACGTAACGGCTAATGCTCTGTAAACTAATCTTACTTAAAACGGGTAAAATTTTAGAAAGTTAGTCTTCTATCATTTTCCAATCATTTTCTTTCATAAATTTAAGAAGCATTAGTTTTCGAGCTATTTCTCTAAAAATAATATAATAAGAATCTGGTAAGGTTGAAGAATTATCAAGACTTTTCAACTCGATTAAATCATCATTTAATCGACGCAGCAGACTAGTTACTATTCCAAAATTACCTTTAGCGCCAGGTTGAAAGTTACTTGAAGCTTCTGCGTTGCCGAGGATTCTTCTTGAAGTATTTAGTGCTCCACCAGCGTCTACTACTAAATCCAAAATAAAATTTGTCTGTTCGCACAGAAAGCTAATGTGATTTAAAACCTTTTCTGCCTTTTCCTTGTCTCTAAGCTTTTCGTTTTCCTTGATCGTATGCTCTAGCTCTTTTTTTTGAGTTTTATAAGTTTGTAGCATTAGTAGAATTACAAAGAAATTTAAAATAGGATTAAATAATCCGCCAACAAAGTCGCCCAATGTGCCTAAATTAGATGCGGTGCCTTCTTTGGAAAATTCAAGAACGCAAAAGTAATGAAAAATTAAGACACAGTAGGAAGCGATGGAGGAAATGGTGCAAAATCCGCGTGATATTGGACACCGAATCCATTTTAAAATGGACAGTGAATCCGGACGAAAGTGGACACTCAATCCGGCTGAAATTGTGCCACACAGATAAGTAGCATTAGCTACAAAAAATGTGTAAGCGAAAAG
>JANMOF010000184.1:0-19060 GCA_031368925.1 Leptospiraceae bacterium | reverse complement strand
GCCTTCGTTCCGGTCACAAAACTTGCAAGAGGATAATGCAAGTTTTGCGCCCTACACTCAGTCACGGGACTTGCTAGTATTGGTCGGCTTGGAGCAAGGGACGGGCATCATCCAAACATAGCCCGTTCCGCAGTGGATACTCGCAGTTAGTTGCTGTTTTAGACTTGTGTAATTCTAAAAAGTCTGACTAATGCCTTCTACTAAAACCAGCCTCGACACGATGTCGAGTGTAGGCTTAACTCCATTACCCAACACTATTCTTTTTTTCATATGTTGGGTTTGCGAAGTTGCTTGTCAATACTATTCTGTAGCAATTTTGCAAATCCAACGTTAGGCGCAGAAAAAATATTATTTATTTATCTTTATAATATTTTCCATTTTTCTTTTATATCAGACTTTTTAATAAATTTTCCTTAATTTTTTTCACGGTTAATCTTTTATTGAAATTCTTTCGGGTAATTGTCTGCTTTCAAAATATTAAAGTCAGCATTTTTTCCTTCTCCACCTTCTTTTTTATCCGTACCGAGAGTTATTATTTCATAGTCTCCATTTGAATCTATTCTGAGTTTATATTCTGTTTTCCATGGGTCTAAAATTGAAGACTTATTATTCAAGATTGGTTTGTAATTTTCTGGAACGTCTCCGGAATTTGGTTTCTCAACCAAAGCGGATAATCCTTGTTCTTCAGTTGGCATTCTTCCATATTTACTTGTGTATTGCTCAAGAGCGATTTGCAATTCTTGTGAATCTTTCTTTAATTTTAATTTGTTCACTGACTCTTTTGTTCCAATAACATCGATGTTAAAAGCAACAAGTGCAATTATAGCGCCAAGAATTAAGACTACAACAGAGAGCTCTACGAGAGTCATCCCACGTTTTAAATTTAAAGAATAATTTCTTTTCATATTTTTATCTCCTATTTTTTCAAAACTTATACTAATCAATCTTTGATAATTGTCAATACCTTAAACCAGTCTTTCGAGACACGGACGTCGAGAAACCTACGCCTGAAAAGTCCGAGCATTAGTCCCTAGAAAAAATGTGGTCAAGTCTAAAATGGCAACTAACGTTAAGAGTATCCGACGTGACTTTGAAACTCGAAAGTGCGGTAGCACCTTTTGAGTTTCAAAGTCATGTCTCCGAGCCACCGTATGACTAGCAAGTCCTGTGACTGAACGGATGGCGCGCAAACTTGCTCTTTTCTGCAAGTTTCGTGACAGTAGTGAAGGCACTGGACTTGCGTTAGCTTTCCAAATAAACTAAAAAATTTCACTTAAACAACCAGCCGGCTCGGAGCAAGAGAGTGAACAGCTTCCGAACATAGTTCACTCTCTTAGCGGATACTCGCAGTTAGACGAAGCAGGAGAGGCTAGGCATAAGAAGTCACTAACCATTCAATTAAACCTGCATTTATACATAGACCTGCAAGTTTATCTGCATCGTAAATAATTATTTCATCTTCTACTTCGCTTCTAATATAACTTTCCAAATCATCTTTAGGTGAGTGAACTATAAAAAAATATTTACTATAGTCACCCATACCTAAAAATTTATTTTTATAATCTTTAAAAGTTGCTAAAGTAGATTCAGATTTGACTTGTACTATTGCTCGTTCATTGGTAACTGGGGCAATTAATTCAATATCTATATCTTTGATTTGCTTTCCAACAGTTCCTAATCTAGACCAACCTGCTGCTCTAAAAATTAAATCAATAAGTAGCTCAAAGTCTTTAGGCTGCAAATTTTTTATTAATTTTATTAAATTCGTTTTTAATTCAAAAATACTTTTTTCAACTGCAATTAATTCATTACTTTGAGTAGCATTAATTTTATGTAGGGCATATTCTTTTTCTTTTATATCACAAATTGTTCCTCTGAAACCTTGCACCTTAGTTAATCTTCCACTTAAATCTTGAATGAATAATTGTTTTCCATTTACATCACAGTCTTTCCATCCCGATAATGTAAGCCTTTCTTTCGTACCATCGGTATTTAAAACTATATTTGAGCTAGCATAACAATACCACAATTTATTTTTATAAAATGTAATCCACATTGTGGTATCAGGTTCTTCATAAAATTTTTGAATTTGATTTTTATGACTTGTTGTTGGACCATCTACAGTTTTGTATTTATCCTGAATTTGATTCCAGACTCTATCCCACTCTTTATTAATACATAAGTTGTGCTCGATAGCTTCGTATCCTATTTTTAATGTATTTTTATCTTCAATACATTCCTTTTCATAATTGCCTTGTAAGCCAAGTTTAATGAATAAAATATTGGTTGGTTGGTGCATTTTCCCTCTCCTGTTTCGTCTAACTAAACTTGTCTGTATTACTAGTATCACGTCAAGAGTAAAAGCTACAGATATGTTATTTTTAGAAATAAAAAGCGAAGTAAAGGTGCGGATATGCTTTGGTGGATTTGATTTGGTGAATTAATAGCTGGAGAGAACAAAAAGACTATACAAAAAATAAGTATATGAAATAAAATGACGGGTATGGTGAACTTGATAGAGTTATTGCGAAATAAACATGTGAGTAGATTTCCGGATTACGTTAGGAATACAGAATTGATGGATTTTCTAAATGAGAATCGAAGAGAAATTGAATGGGAAAATTTAAAGGAGTTAATTGATTTTTTCAAAAGAGAAACTCCTAAAGCACCCAGAACAGTAGTTTTTACACAATGGGAGTTGGAAAATAAGCAATTTCTTGATTTTAAAAAGGAACTAAAAGAGGCAAATAAAGAATATCCGTATGAGAAAGAATTTCGGGAGTTACTGGCTATTAGGCAATACTCTCGAAAGACAATTAAGTCTTATGCGCTCTCACTCCGCTCTGCAAATGAGTATATGAAAGCAAAGGAGAAAAGTTTAGTTTCAGAGGCAGATAAGGAACAATTTCATAGGTATTTCATGTATCTCACCGAGGAACGGAAAGTTTCGGTGTCTACACTTCGCATTGCTCGCTTTGCGATTGAATACTATCGAAGTGAAATTGTTTTGAAACCGGTTACACTTGATTTTGCGTATGGACTTCGAAAGAAGGAGCACTTGCCAACGATTTTTTCTAAATGGGAAATTGCAAAGATTTTGAATGCTACAAATAATTTAAAGCATAAATTGGTATTGTCTCTTTTGTATTCGGCGGGATTGCGGTTAAGTGAAGTAATCCACTTGAAGGTGAAGGACATTGATCTAATAAGAAAAACCATTTTTGTCCGAGAAGGGAAGGGAGGCAAAGATAGATTTACCGTTTTGTCGGATAAACTGATTTCCGACCTTTCCATTTTTATTGATAATAGATTAGGTAAAGATATTTTATTTCCTTCCAATCAGAAATCAGATTCTGGAAATGAAAAGCCATTATCCGCTCGCACAGTCCAAAAGATTCTTTCCAATGCCCTTGTAAAATCTGGTATCAGTAAACGGGGAACTCCTCATGATCTCAGACATTCTTTCGCCACGCATCTACTCGAAACAGGAACTGATATACATTTTATTCAAAAACTTTTGGGGCATCAAAATCTTTCGACTACTACTATTTACACTAAACTTGCAAATCCTAAAATTGCTGGTGTGAAAAGTCCTTTGTAAATAGGAAGCGATTTGGATTACCTTTACTCAAAGATACCCTTACTATACTCGTTTCTTTAGTGGTTGGTTTAGTGCCAAGTATACCGAAAGAAAACTTATGGGTAAACAAACCAGTATACCAACCACTAAAGTAAGTAGTAAAGAAAGCTTAAAGCAAACAGAACCTTATCCAAAGTATTTTTTAAGCGGGAGTTCTAGAATATTTAAAAGAGAAAAAACCGATGATGGAGGGAATGAGCCCAAGGAATACAAATTCAATGAATGCAGCGAGAAATCTACCTTCCTTAATGAATTCTACCACAAAGAACAGGCATAAAGAGACCCAGATCAAGCATAACCCCGTGACAATTCTTAAACCGATTCGCATCGCAATTCCTCTACCTAGTAAGCATATTCTCAATTATCCGCACAAGTAAAATTTTTACAAGAAAATTCAATCGAGTAAAAGAATTAGGCTTTGGAAATTCATTCGGTTAAATCTGAATTTGAGAAAAGAAGCGCTAGATAGGGTAATTGAGGGAAAGTGATAGCGGGCGAAGGGACTCGAACCCTCTCTAAGAGCTTGGAAGGCTATTGTGCTACCGTTACACCACGCCCGCATTGAGTATTAATGTTATGATTTTAAATATATTTTTCCTGTCAAGGCGATTAAATTGTTTTCTCCAAAGGCTTTTAAAAATATTCCATACATATGAATGAATTGCAATCCTATCGAAATTTCTGGAAAGAATACACCCGACTTGGTGACATCATAAGTCTATTACATTGGGACAGTGAGGTCATGATGCCCGACGATGGCAGAGAAGAGCGCGCAGAGCAGATTTCGCAGTTATCCTCTCTCTCTCATAAAATGTTTACCGGCGATGATGCCAAGCGCCATATTGAAAACTTACAAAACTTAATTGCAAAAAATCCTCCCGAAGCAGCGCCACTGAAACGAGAATTGGAAATTCTTGAGCGTGATAGAAATCGTGCAATCACGCTTCCGATTGAATTAGTCGAGAGATTTTCTAAACTCACAAATTTGGCTCATGGAATCTGGGCGGATGCAAAAAAAAATAAAGACTTCAAATCCTTCGAGCCTACACTCACTGAAATCACTGAGCTGTCGATTGAAATGGCGGAATGCTATGGATACACGACGGAACGTTATGATGCACTCTTAGAAGGCTATGAGACAGGTGCAAAGTCTAAAGATTTAGAAGCATTGTTTTTACATCTCAAGAATTCGCTAATTCCAATTGTCAACGAGGGGAAATCCTATTCGTCTCCGTTTAAAAAACCAATACCAGTTGAAATGCAAAAATCCTTTAACGACAAACTGCCAGGCTTACTAGGATTACCCGCATCTGCTTCTAGACTGGATATAAGCGTGCATCCCTTTTCTACTAGCATTGGCTCTAAGGACAAGCGCATAACTACTCGTTACCACATAACCGACCCACTTTCATCTATCTTTGGAGTGCTGCATGAAACAGGACACGCACTTTATGAGTATGGTGTGGGGCAAATGAAGGATTACCCCTCTCCTTTAACTGCTGCTGTTTCTCTTGGTGTTCACGAATCGCAAAGTCGTCTCTGGGAAAACCAAGTCGGAAGGTCTCGTGCCTTTTGGGAATACTTCTATCCAATTCTACTAAAAGAATTTAACATCTACCATTATGATTTACCGTTTGATGATTTCTACAATCATATCAATTCAGTTGTAAAATCTAAAGTTCGAGTGGAAGCCGATCAAGTAACCTATAATCTACATATCATTTTACGTTTCGAAATTGAGCGGGATTTAATCTCTCGTAAAATTAAAGTCTCCGATCTACCAGAAGTTTGGAATTCTAAGATGAAAGAATCCTTTGATCTAAAGATTAATGATGATGCAGAAGGAGTCTTGCAAGACGTGCACTGGAGCGGTGGAGCCTTTGGTTATTTCCCAACATACACTCTGGGTAATATCTATTCTGCGCAACTATTCCATCACTTCCTTGCAGCCCACGAAAGCTTTTGGGATGATGTCATCAAGCGTGGCGATATGACTAGTCTTAACAAATGGCTTGGCAAAAAAGTCTACTCTCATGGTCGAACCCTAGATCCAAAAGATCTTATCAAAGAAGCTACCGGAGAAGCGCCTAAGAGTGATTATCTGGTAAAATATTTAAAATCTAAAATTCAGGAGCAAGAATAATATGTCTGCCTCTGATGTGATTCATTTTTCAAAATTCCAGGATTTAACTTATCTGGATAATCTTGCTCTCTTCTATGTTTGCAATGAAACTCCACCTGCTACACTTGCCCTTGCCTTTTTACACGGCGATCCAAAAGTAGTCGGCTCTATGCTAGGAGTCCTTGACGGCAAAAGACGCGAATACGTTCATAGTCTCATGTCTTCACAGAAAGATGTACAATTAGAAAAAAAAGAAAGTGCCGTCTCAGGTTTACTCATCATAGCTGAGGGTTTACTCTCTCGTAACCTCATAGAGAAGCGTGGGAATTTTTATTATGGAACCGAAAATGGTAAGAGCAAATGAGACTAAGTAGTTTAGGGTTAATCTTTCTTATCCTCCTTCTCGTTTTGCAATGTAAACGAATTCAATCTTTCTTTGAAGAAGAAAAAATTCCTTCGATTGCAAATCCAAAAACAATCAAGCAGGACTTGTTCGAATTAAAATACCCATCCAACTGGGAATACCAGGAAGACAAAGAAAATAAAGTCAATCTTGATTTTAGAAGTTATCTCATCGAAAGCACTGGCAATTCTTATGTTCAAATCTTTGTTTATGGAAAAGAAATTGATAACAAGTCCTGCGCCGAAGAATTTAAAACAGAATTCGAAGAAGACTTAATTGAATCCGAAAAAATAGAGCCGAGGGAGTCATGGGGAAAGCAAAAAGGGTATGGAATTAAACTGACAGGGAAAATTCTTTTTCTGAATCCTGGTAGCATCAATATATTTTGCTTTACCGCCGGTGATAAAACATTTTCCATCATTGAATTTTACTACGAATCCGATTTTGAAAGAATTAAACCTGGACTTTTTTTAATTCAATCTAGCTTTAAACTATTTTAAAAGTTCTTGCATTCTTATTTTATTTCTAAGACAGTAAAAAAACAAAGGAGTCTCTCATGAAATATTTAATCACTCTCGTTCTTCTCTCTTTTCTCTACTGCTCATCTGCAGAAACAACAACAACACCGGTAGAAAAAACCAACGCTGACAGCACTGACAAATCCTTAATCGACACCATCAAAGAAAAAGCCGAGTCAGAAGAAGGCAAAAAAGCCATCGAGACAATTAAACAAAAAGCCCAGGACAAAGAAACACAGGATAAAATAAAAGGACTCTTTAAAAAAGACGAGAAGAAGTAAGGATGAGCACTGTCACTTCGAGCAGCAGCTTCCGAATTTGCGATAGTCGAGAAATACTAATAGCGTTAGCGAAATAATGGCTTTAAGCATTTGTAGTTCTCGACTAACGCTCGAACTGACACCTAATTTTTCAACAAACCTAATCACTCTTATTTAGTATTTCACTGACCCTTGCTTCCATCTCTTCAAAGGGTAACTTATCAAGTCTGTTTTCCTTTTCAGGGTATGTTTCATATAGTATGCTTTGAATCTCAAAGAATTTCTTTTGTGCTTCTTTTTTATGTTTTATTTTCTCCAGATTCATTCCAGCTAATGTAATTCTATCTATAAGCGCCAAATACTGATTAAACTCTTTTAGTAGTTCATTCGCATTCGAACCATGTAAGTATTCTGCAAGAGTAGGATTATTTTCTGTCGTAATGCATTCATAGCATCTATGCTCGGCTGGCAGAAAGCGCATGAAAACATTTTCGTCCTTGTCATACTTAAGCGGATATATACGACAAACAAGTGGACGGGATTCATAGATTTCACAGAGATACCTTTCATTAGCTCCATCGTATTCTCTAAATAAAAAAGGGCAGGTTGAGTTTGAACGGGAATTAAGAATCGGCTCCATCCAAAAACTATTAGGATTGATTCTATAAGTGAAAATTTTTTTTTCGAAAAGTTCTTTTGCCGGCAAACTAAGAGTATTCGCAATCCTAAATATATCAAAACTAGAAAGTAAAACAGAGTTGTGAATACAGCATTTGCCTGTAGCCCTGCAAAAGAAAGGAACTATATCCGTAGGGTTAACAATCATATTCTATTTGAATAATTTGAATGATATAATCTCTTCTTTTGTTTCGAGAAAGGCTGTGTCTACTTCACCGGATGGTCTCATTCTGGCAGGCATTGTAATATTTCTACGCCCTAGAATACTTCCATCATTTGCAATAAATAAAATTTGATTTTCAAGGCTAACAGCAAAAAAACTACCACTGCTATAAGCTACTTGGTATATATCTTCCCGCTTGGACTTTTGCTTTTTAAATAGAACTTTTCCCTTTTTACCTATAATAGAAATCTGGTCAGGGAGATTTACTGCGATATTTCCTTCATCATCAAGAGCCATATAGATCTTATGCGCATATACATTATCCAGCGTAAAACTAGAAATGATCTCGCCTTTTTCATTTAACAAAGATATAAAATCTTTCGCGTTTCTAAGATAATGGACAAGCGCCAACTTTCCATTAGGCGATATGGCACCACTCTTACAAAATAAAAAGTCTTTCGAATCTGGCTCGTCTTTCTTTTGAAAAACTACTTTCCCTGTTTTATCAAGAAGCGCAATCTCTCCCCCGGAAAATACAAGTAAAGCACCATTTGCCATCACAGGAAAAGAAATATCAGACAAAAAACGTCCGTCAATTTGCTTTACCCCGGTTGGATTTCCATTTATATCGGAGACAAGCACCTGGTTTGCATCACCAGAAACAAATAGTAGCAACTCTCCATTATACGAAACCCTCGGATAACTCTTGTAAGGCTTTTCCCATAATACTTCTCCATCATTGGAGTAATATAAAACAGAATTTCCCACTTTCTTGTATAAAAAATGTCCTTTCCCAATTAAAGGCATTTCACTAAATGAATTTTCCTCTAACGCAAACTTTCCTGCCCTAAAAAAATAAACCCCGTTTTTAGTATTATATCCATTCAGTCGTTCAAGAGGATTTAGCTTAAATCGAGCGTCAGGCGACATACCTATCTCCTCTATTTTACTCCATGCCCAATTTTCCTCTACATGAGAAATATGAGTATAGGAATTTCCCAGGTTTAAAAAAATCACTATCGAAAAAAAAGTAATAAGAATTAAGTAATAAAGCACTTTCATAAATAATTATAAATTATCTTGCATTAATTTTTTATATAAATGGAACAAAGCTATATTAGCCACATAGTCGCGAAAAAGTTCCCTATTTAGCGGAAGATCATACTTAAAAACTTTTGCCTCTTCATGATTAGCCTTGATTCCGATATATACAAGACCGACTTTCTTGTCCTTTGTTGCCCCTAAAGGTCCTGCTATCCCTGTTACGGAGATCGCATAATTAGTATTAAACTTATGTTGAACCCCGCTCGCCATTTCCGCAGCAGTCTCACTACTCACAGCCCCTACAGACTCAAGAGTCGTTTTCTTAACCCCTAAAATACTATGTTTGATGTCATTGTGATAAGCAACAACAGATCCGAGGTAATAAGCAGAAGCCCCAGAAATATCAGTTAGAATTTTTCCAACGAGTCCGCCAGTGCAACTTTCCGCAGTAGACACAGTTCTCTTAGAGCTAGTAAGCATAGAATGAATAGCCTGGAAAATTTCATCCCCTATCTTTTCTTTATATTCAGAATCGAGATACCCTATTATCTTACGTAAATTATCCGACGATGTAGATTTAAAAGTTACTTTAATATGACCAGGCTTAGCGGTTACTCCCCATTCGACCCCTTCGCTGATTATATCACTATGCTTTTCAATAAAGGTTGCCTGGAAAATACTCTCTGTTATCCCCCAAATAGAACGAGAACGGCTTTGTAAATTTTCTTTATTATAATCCTTTTTCATGATAGGAAGAAAATAATCGGAAAACATTTTCTTCATTTCTTTCGGAACGCCGGGCATTGCGGCAAGGCGAGTTGAATCATTTAGATCAATATAAAAACCAGGCGCCAAACCAACATCATTGTCTAAAACTCTAGCCCCTTCGGGAACAGTAGTCTGCCTGCGTGACACAGGAAGCAAATCCTGGTATGCCTTTCCTCTTTGTCCTACAAAAAAAGTTAATTTATCTAAAGCCTTATTGTCGGTAACAGCTTGTTTGCCGGAGATTTTAGAAATCACATCTAAAGTATGGTCATCTGCGGTAGCACCAAGCCCGCCTGTCATGATAATTAGATTTTCTCCCGGTCTTGCCATGATTGCATGAATCTCTTCTTCCATAAGAAGCGGCTTATCAGGTAAAGCTAAAAACTTAGTAATAGAAAAGCCAAGACCTGTAAGTTCATTTGCAATCCAGGTAGAATTGGTATCTACACTTTTTCCAGAAGTAATTTCCGTTCCTGTTGAAATAATATGAATACTCAGCATTATGCGCTCCTTTCCATTTTTTCAGGCGAACTAATTCCTAATATATCTAATCCTTCTTTGATAGCAATCGAAGCTGATTTACAAATAAAGGCTAAGCCCAATCGCGTTTTCTCATCACAATCTTTTAACTTGTTGTCTTTTGCCCCGTAAAAACGAGTAAATGATTTACTTAGATTTTGTAAATAGTTTGCCACCCTATGAGGCTCTCTATTTTTTCCTGCATCTAAAATTTCTTCAGGGAATCGTGCAACCCAGAATAAGAGTCCCCTTCTCTCTTCTGTCATCGGCAACGATCTCAAATTTTCAAAGCTAGATTCTTTTCCTGTTTCTCGGAAAATAGAATGAATACGTGCATGCGCATACTGGATGTAAAACACTGGATTTTTATCAGACTCTTCTTTTGCTAAATCCAAATCAAAATCGAGTGGGGATTCTAAAGAGCGCATAATAAAGAAATACCGCCCTACATCCTTTGCACTTTCTCCGAGAAATTCTAACAAGTCTTTCATTGTCTGAAATTGCCCTAAGCGTTTACTCATCTTTTGCTTCTCCCCTTTAGAAATGAGATTTACTTGTTGAGAGATCAATACTTTAAATTTAGATTCCTGAAACCCGAGAGAAATCATCGCCCCGCGAAGTCTTGCAATGTATCCATGGTGATCGGGTCCCCAGATATTTGTAATTTGCTGAAAACCTCTATCTACTTTTGTTTTATGATAAGCAATGTCTGCAAGTAAGTAAGTCGGACGACCATCGTCTCTTACAACCACACGGTCTTTATCGTCTCCATACTTAGTAGAGGTAAATACCTGTTTTCCGTCTTCTTCTTTTATATCACCCGACTTTTTTAAATTATCCATTACGGATAATACGCTATTACTCTCATGCAGGGATTTCTCGCTATAGAATAAATCGAAATTTACTCCGAAAGAAATTAAATCCTGCTTTTGGGTTTCTAAATTCTTTTCTACTGCCCATAAAGCAAATTTTTCAGATAAGGACTGGTAATTCTTAGAGTTCAATAATTCATCAATCAAAGATTTCTTATTTGTATCCGCATAAATCTGTAGAGCTATTTCTTTAATATATTCCCCTCGGTAGCCCTCTGCCGGTAGAATATTTTTTTCTAGTAAAATTTCAATTGGTTGTGTATCCCCTTCTTCCTGGAAAGTAAGACTAACACCGGTTAGTTGCTCGCGAAGTCGGGAAAGACAGGATACTCCCAAAAGAAATACCTGGTTGCCGTAGTCATTTACGTAAAATTCACGATGCACAGTGTGCCCCAGGCTGGAAAGGAGATTACAAATAGTATCCCCTGTAGCCGCCGCTCTCGCCGATACAATATTGAGCGGTCCTGTTGGATTTGCACTTACAAACTCAAAGATGATTTTTTCTTTTTCGTCTACTTGCGCAAATAGATTATTATCCGATACGATAAAGGAATTGATATAATTAAGTAAATGAGAATCTTCTATTCTAAAGTTAATAAATCCAGGAGGAGTAAAATCTACTTTTGAAAATAGTTTTACATCTTTAAATAACTCTAAGAATTTTTCAGAATTCTCTTTGGGATCACCTAACAAGTCTTTATTCTCTAAAAGAAAAGGCGTTGAGTAATCTCCAAATTTTTCACTACGGGAATATTCTACTCGAACTTTAATTTTTTCTTTTAACTCAGGCGGCGTAAATTTTCCAACTGCCACTTCGAGTTCTTGTAAGACCAGGTTTTTTAAGGTTTCATTTTCTTTCATATATATGCTTCTTAGACCAATTCATTTCTATATTTTTAAAGGTTTCCTTTTTGACATCCATAATTATTCCCCAGCTCGAATTGTCCCCGTCATAGCGAACTACTTCTGGTTTTAAAATCTCGTATTCATCTCTAAGGGCGAGACGTAAAAGAAAACCAAATGCAAACGCAAGTATTGCGAATAGAATAATTGTCTTAATAGTGAATTTCATAACTAGTCCCCATTGATTTATATAATAAATCAAACGTTTTTAAGGTAACATTCAAATAGTATCTCAAATAATCATTTAAAATTTGATCTAGCTCCACAATAACTGGAATAGAAATTTCTTCCTGTGAAAGATTCGCGTAGCGGGTCTTGAAAATTCTATCCATGAGTCTAATCGAAAGTATCTGGTTTTTACTCGGGGGATGACAATCTCCGCAAGTCATTTCTAAATTCATATATTGTAGCGAGGAAGATTTTTTTAGAAGTATAGATTCTTCACATACACTACAAGAAAAATCTTTGGAAACTAATCCAAGTAACGAAAGTAGCCTTAATTTAAAAAATGGAAGTACCAAAGGTTGGAACTTACCGGTATTTAACGCAAACATGGCAGCATAAAAAAGCTCAAAGCATTTAGCGTGGGAATCTCCATTCGGTAAAATAGTGTCTACCAATTCACAAAAATAAATAATCAGCAGATAACCCTCATAAGTCGCTTTCGGATTTTCAAACCTATCAATTACGCTGACTTCTTTTATGTTGTGAATCTCTACATTTTTATGTAAATAAAAATCAATACTAATATAAGATCCAAGCTCACTTGCAATAATTGGACGGTTCTTACTTTTCTTAATTCCTTTTAGCCTATATTTTGCTTTGCTGCCGGACTCACCCAGAAGAGTAATCAAACCATCTGCCTCACCCACTAGCTTACTTGAGACAACTATTCCTTTTTCTTTTATGAGTGACATTGGTTAATTGTAATTAGCCTTATTCTATAAATTCCTTTTCGTAAGGTTTGTGGGCACGGCTTCGACTAAAGAAAGATTCTTCTTCCTTTACCATTTCATATTCTTCCCAGAGCTTTTGGTTAAAGTAGGCTGGCTTCAAACGAATAAAATTAGACGAATTACCAGCATTATCCCCAACATAATCAAATAGATGATTCCAGGACATTATTTTAAAAACAAGGGGCTCTTTGTGTTGTTCTTTTCTTTCTATATGCTTGTGCTTCACCCCAAACTTACTTGGATCATAGTTCTCAGCAGTCTCATACTCTACTTGCCCTATTCGCCCATATGAATCAATGACAAAAGAAACAAGTTCAATATCACCTTTACCAAACATTGTCTTCTGTAATTTTAAACCGCCAGTATAAATATTTCTACTAAAGAAAGGACCTGTTCCAGAGCCTGAATTCTCTTCCTTCTCCCAAAAATAGTGATAGGTTATATGCGTATTACCCTCAGCATCTCGACTGGCTCGATAGTAAATAGCAAACGGATCTCCATACTCCGATCCTATTTCTAGAAGCGGCACATAGCGATTAGCCAATTCATCGTCTTTAATCGGAGTAAAACCGGGAACAGTGTCTGCATTCTTATCTACAACTTGCACAGAAGAGCAGTAACCAAATACAAAAATAAATAAAATAGAAATAAAATACTTCATCAATAAATCCTTAATCGTAATCTTTTTAAAACTAAGCTTACAAGTCAAATACAACACTATTTTTCTTGCTCTGCCATATAATCCTCAACAGCTTCGCGGGTAGTCATCCAATTTCGATTTAATTTTACAGCAGGAAGTTTTCCTCTTCTCGCAAGCAGAGAAAGATACTCCATTGAGTAATCACAGTATTTTGTTGCTTCGTTTAAAGAAATATATCCCTGTTTCGAATTCGGCTTAACAGGAGTAACCGCTTGTAAATAAATGAGGAGAGATCTTTCTATTGCTCGTCCGATAAAATCCATAAATGAGTCAAATTTTTCGACATCTGCTTCTCGCAAAACGCGGTAGTATTTTTTTCTATCTAAATACAAAATCACTGCCGGCGGATAACCGTGCTGCATTAAAACTAAGTTCATGAGAAGTCTTGCTGTTCTTCCATTTCCATCTATAAAGGGATGGATATGCACAAACTTAAAATGAATCCAGGCTGCAAGCTCCGGTACAGACATCCGGGGATAATTCTCATAATACCAACTGACCATTTCTTCAATGAGAGAATTTATCTTAAGCGGATTGGGAGGAATATGCCTCGAACCCAAAATTCTCACTTGTGTTCTTCTAAAAACACCTGCATTTTCATCATCGATTTTCATTAAAATCAATTCATGTAAATTCAAAATAAGTGTTCTGCTTAATTTAGTTTTTTTCTGGATTGCTTTGTAAATAAAATCAATGCCAGCTTTATGATTAATTACTTCAAAGTGCTCATTTAAACTTTTATTTCCAATAGTAATTCCATTTCGTAAAACAAGCTCAGTTTCTTGCAGAGTAAGAGTATTTCCTTCAATCGCGTTGGAATTATATGTCCACTCAACTAGAAACTGTTCGCGCAGTCGATTTACTATCGCCTTGTTTAAAGGTCGATATTTATCTAATTCTTTTTTTTTACCTATTAGACTTTTAAGTAGTTTTGGTTTCATGATATCGTATCGGATAAGTCAATTTTAAGCCTATCCGATACATCGTCAAGTAGTTAAACATATCGTATCGGATAGGTCAAAAATCTATCTATCCGATACAGAGTCATTTTTACAGATCCTCGTCAGACCAACCAACATCAGAAAGGAAGTCATCATACCCGCCATCGTAAATGCTAATTGTATTTTTATCAAATACGATTAGTTTCGTAGCGACAGCGCGTAAATGCATTTCGTTGTGGGAAACCATTATGACCGAACCGTCAAACTGGTCGATTGCTTCAATCAAAGAATCGCAAGATTGCATATCCAAGTGATTTGTTGGCTCATCTAGAAATAATAAATTTGAGGGAGTAACAAGTATTTTCCCCAAAAGCACACGACTCTTCTCCCCACCGGACAAGACTTTGATTTTCTTGAGCGCTGTATCACCGGAGAACATAAGCCCGCCTGCAATATTACGCGCAATGCTTTCCGTGCAAGACTTATCTGCACTTTTAATTTCTTCCACAACTGTATTACTATCATCCATATCGAGTTTATTGGTTTGTCCGAAGTAGCCTTCTTTCAAACTTGGATGTTTGCTTACCTTACCGGATACTGGCTGTAATTCTCCAGCGAGGACTTTTAGAAGGGTAGATTTACCTTTTCCATTTTTACCAATGATACAAATCCTATCCCGTTTGCCAACACTAATAGAAAAATCTTCCACCATAAAAGGAGCGGAGCCAGTATAAGAAAAAGAAATACTATCTGCGGCAAGCATTTGACTTGCATTAAAGGAAGCAGCATTGAAAAATAAATCCAAGTCTTCTATTACGTCTAACGCTTTCATTTCTCCTTGTTTTTCTAGCTTCTTAACACGGGACTGAGTTCGACTCGCAAAACTTGCCTTAGCCTTAAACTTGGCAATGAAGATTTCTTCTTGCTTACGTTTCTTTGCTTCATTGAGCCGTGTCTTTTCATAAAGCTCTTCTGCTTCGTTAATCTGGGTATAAAGTTTTTCAGTATCACCTTCTATCTTAATCGCCTTTGTGCGGTGAATAGCGACTACGTGCGTGACAACAGAGTCCATAAAACTTCTATCGTGGGTAACAAGGATTATCTCCCCTTCCCACTCGCGCAAAAATTCTTCAAGCCAACGAATGGTGACAATATCTAAGTAGTTGTTTGGCTCATCGAGCATTAGCATATCCGGTCTTGAGACAAGTAGCTTTGCCAAGTTCATTCGAATCTGGTATCCACCGGAAAACTCGTTGGGGTTTCTTTCCATATCCGCTTCCGAAAAACCAAGACCGGAAAGAATTTTTTCCACCTGCCAGGTTTCATACTCTTCACCCTCAGGTAGACCGAGAGAGCATTCTTCGAGCACAGTTGGCTTTGTAAATTTTAAATGTTGATCCAAATGACCAATTTTATAATTCTTAGGAATCGTAACCGTTCCCTTATCAGGCTCAACGTTTCCTAAAATCATTTGGAATAATGTCGATTTGCCGTGACCATTCCTACCGACTAATCCCACTTTTTCCCCACGATTCACAGCCAGACTCAAATCATCAAATAACAACTGACTCCCAAACGATTTATGCACTCCAAAGATTTTTATCATATATAATTCCTTTAGCATCCAAGATTTTTGAAGTGGGTAAGAATTCTAGTTAAAAAAATTGCCACAGAGGCACAGAGACACGGAGGAAAGATTATCACCGATGTAATATTTTCTATTCATTTCAATTTGTATTCAATCTTGTAAGCGTTAAAATTTCGGGTGTCTCCTGCGACTTTAATCGTAATAAATCGCAGGTCGCGCTCTCCTTTACCGTCAATAATTTTTATGCAAAAATTATTGACGACGAGTCGATCGCTGACACGCTTACGCTGTTCGACAAGCTCAGTGCAAGCACGAAGAGAGGGGTAAATGAGCTTTAGCTACCTGATAATATTTAAAGTTGACTAAATTTCTAAAATAATGAAAATACAATTTCATACAAGAAATGATTCGTTATGATAGACATTGAACGACGTAAAAAACTAGCATTGCATTTGAGACACTTATGTACTGGGCAAATTTGGAATCAAGAATTTGAAGATAGGCTGGCTGATGATGTAATTTATGGTTGGCTCCCTGAACAATATTACAGGGCAAAAGAGTGTTCCGTTGATGACCCGGCGATGAGGCCAATTCTGGAATATTCTTGGCGCTTGTATAGCGATGCGCATTTTCATAAAATGATTAAAAAGCATAAACTTTCCGATGAAGAAATGAAAGAAGTTGCGCGGATTATTTTATTTTTGCATTCTGAACAGGAATACCAATGGGATTATTTTAAAGCATCAATTCCCGTTATCACCTTTAAATATATTATCAAAAATTTTCTAACTTTAGGAAAACATTCTAAGAATTTAAGATTGAAAAGAGAAGAAGAATTTGAACTTTTCAAACAAACTGGCGATTTCGAATTTTGGCCATTCAAGACTAAACTTGATTTTGAAAATGAATTAAAGAAGTATTCCTTCCTAAACGGGAAACAAAATGATCCAGAAAATTAAACTTGACACCACCCTACTGAGTAGGATATAGTATTTTTGTGACGAGAATTTTTGTTTCACTAAAAGAATTCGATAGTTTATGGAGAGGCATTGGATTTGACGATGGGGATTTAAGAGAAGTAGAAACATTTTTAATAGTAAACCCGCAGTATGGAAAAGTTATTTCAGCAACGGGAGGTTTACGAAAAATGAGATGGGCTTTGCCGGGGAAAGGCAAGAGTGGTGGAATTCGAATTCTTTATGTTGATTTTCCCGATTATGAAGTATTGTATTTTATTTCCTTAATCAAGAAAAATGAAAAAGAAAATATTTCAAAAGAAGACAAGAATACAATTTCACAGATTATTAATTCAATAGAAAAAAATCTAAGAGCAAAAAAAGAGAAAGGAGAAGGCAATGAAAAAAACAAAAGAAAAAAATAGAACTTCTACAGAAATTAGTTCTAGTATCATCAAAGGTTTAAATCAAGCATTAGCTCATGCTAAGGGGAATAAATTATCTGTAGTAGAGCACAAAATGTCGATTTTGCCCCTGACTAGTTACCAAAAGAATGAAATCAAGGTTATCCGCAAAAAAATTAATCTTTCTCAGAATTTATTTGCGAAGGCACTGGGAGTTTCTAAAAAAACTGTAGAAGCCTGGGAGTCGGGAAGAAATATTCCGCAGGGACCGGCACAGAGAATTTTATATATCATCAAAACTAACCCTGTATTATTTAAAGAATTAAAAATAGTTTCTTAAAAACTAAATTCGAGTTCGCTTGTAGTTTCTCCACCTGGATTATAGGTTCTCTCGTAGAAGCTAACAGTATTTTGCCAGTCGTAAAGTATAACAGCAGTAGAGCGGGTTCCGTAGACTTGATTCTGGATAAAAATAGAAGAAAGAAATCTCTCTTTTTCTAACCCTACGCCTGTGTTCGGTAGCATAGAATCAGGTGCTTTCGTTTCATCTTTCATGATTGAAAATAAATCATCTTTACTCAATTTAGAATTTAGAATATAATTCTTTAATCCATCAATGCCCCTGCTAATTTTAGGCCAGGGGGAATTTAAGTAGGCGTTGCTTAATCCGTGAAAGCCTTCTTCTAATTGATTAATCTCGTTACTCACGTTATTGTAAACGTATAACTCATTCGGATTTCCAATTAGAATGTTATAGGGATTGTAATTGTCTTTGGTCTCGACAAGCAAATCAAGATAAGCCGCAGTTGTAGTATCCGTAGTCAAGTAGTCTCGCACCAATAGCCCGCGTGACTTTCGTCCTTCCTTATGTAGCGGTATATCCCGATAATTCGTTAGTGCAGAAATTCTTCCTGTCTTGGTTAATCCAAGCCAGGTTCCGCCTTCTTGCAAGTCCCGACCTGCGAGTAATTCAGGATGCTCTTTCCAAAAGCGGGCACTCGTGGTTGGTCTTTGTTGAAACTCATCACGGTTAGCCAGGATGACGAGCGGATAATCCTTATGTTGTTTGATGGCAATAAATAAAATACACATAACGATTACTGAATCTGTAACTTATCCGCTTTACGAATCAACTGAAAGGATTTCTTCGCAGTAAAGTCGAGGGTAAGGGTAAATGATTCTTGTTGTAAACTATTTATATATTCATTGTGTTTCTGATCCCATAGAGATGATCTTTCAGGGTCAAAGTCAGAATAAATTTCCGCTTTCTTTTTTGGATCATAGCCTTTATATAAAACGCAATACACTGAAATACTACCTGGTAACGTCTTTATTCGAATTGGATTTTCTTTCAAAGCGGCTGCATCTATATACTTTCGAATGAGAGTATTCGAAGAATCAATCTGTATATGGATAAAACTACCGATTAAACTCTTGTCAAATGTTAATTGCATTTCTTTCTGTGCATTTGCAATCTCTCGTTCTCTTAATTTTTCCAGTGGAGTAATAATATTATTCCATTCTTTTTGCCAACTAGATTTAATTCGTCTTCCACTCTGGCTAATCTCAATCGACTTACCAGCCCAGGAAACAGAAAGGGAAATTCCATCGTAATCATGCAAAAA
>JANMOF010000098.1:0-8540 GCA_031368925.1 Leptospiraceae bacterium | reverse complement strand
ATGGCTTCGACAATGGCGAGAGTATCACCCGCTTTCACGAGATCTTTTTCTTTTACGAAGATCTGGATTACCTTTCCAGGCATTGGACTTTTAAACACATTAGAATTGTTAACCGCACTAGAAGATGCCTGTTGTTCTTTTTTAAATACGAAGGATTCACCCTTGTAGTGGATAAACATTCTTAGCCCATACTGAAAAAATATAATTTCTTCTAATTTAGAGTTAACGAAATAATTTCCACTAATCTGTTTAGGAATTGTAATTTCTTTTTCAACTGGATTAGAATTCGTATCGTTTGAAACAGAAACGACTATTTTATAATGACTTTCTCGTTCAAGAACAGAAATAGGAATAATTTCAAATAGACTAGACTTATATTTTAGTTTGGATTTTGTATTTATGAAATCTTTCGGAATTACAATATTCGAAATATTGTTTTCACTTTTTTTATTTTCCCAGAATTGAAACCCTGAAAGTTTTTCATGGACAGATTCAGTTTTGAAAAGCATTTGAGAAATTACAAATGCATAACTAGCTATTTCATGGATAGGAAGTTCTGCCCTTTTCTGATCCTTGAGATATTTATCAATAAATCCAGTACTAAGGTTTCCATTTCGAAATTCTTCATGCGAAAGAATAGTTTTGAGATAAGAGATATTCGTTGTTATCCCAAATAAAACAAATTTATCGAGAGCAGAAATTAAATTATCAATACAAGTTTTTCTATCACTTGCGGTTACTATCAATTTTGCGATCATTGGATCATAGTAAATCGTAACTTCTGAACCCCGCTCGATTCCAGAATCAAGCCTGACTCCCTCGCCGGTAGGATTTTCCAAGAATAAAATTTTTCCGGTGGATGGAAGAAAATTATTTTCTGGATCTTCTGCATATATTCTTACTTCGATGGAATGTTTGTCTAAAAGTTTTGGCTCTAGATTTAGAGATTCGCCTTCTGCAATTTTTATTTGGAGTTCAACTAAATCAATTCCGGTTACCATTTCTGTAACAGGATGTTCAACTTGCAGACGAGTGTTCATTTCCATAAAATAGAATTCATTTTTATCGCTCACGATAAACTCTACCGTTCCAGCGCCTACATAGGAAATAGATTTCACAACTTGAACAGCAACTTCCCCCATTTTTTTACGAAGCGAATTATCTAGATTAAACGCTGGAGCTTCTTCAATGATTTTTTGGTGTCTTCTTTGAATAGAACAATCCCTTTCAAATATATGAACGGCATTTCCCTGTTTGTCGCCAAAGACTTGAAATTCAATATGCCTTGGATTTGTAACAAATTTTTCAATGAACACAGTATCGTTCGCAAAAAAATTTTTCGCTTCTCTTTTGGCGGAATGCAGACTTTCTATAAAATCTTCTTCGCGATCAACACGGCGCATTCCTTTTCCGCCACCGCCCGCACTTGCCTTTACCATTACAGGAAAGCCAATCTTCTTAGCTTCGGCTAATAGGCGTTCATCGCTTTGATCCTTTTCATCGTAGCCAGGAACAACAGGAATTCCCGCTTTAAGCATAGCGATTCTGGACTGGATTTTATCTCCCATGAGTTCGATTGAACCAACCGAAGGACCTATAAAAGTAATATTGGCGTCACGTAAAGCTTTTGCAAAACCTGGATGTTCGGATAAGAACCCGTAACCCGGATGCACTGCATCTGCATTTGATTTTTTACAAATTTCAATAATCTTAGGAATATTAAGATAAGACTCGTTAGCCGATGAAGCGCCAAGTAAATGAGCTTCATCGGCTAACTTAACAAAAACGCTATCTACATCAGCTTCTGAATAAACGCAGATAGAGTGAATATTTAATTTCTTACAAGTTCGAATAATTCGAACAGCTATCTCTCCGCGGTTAGCAATGAGTAACCGCTTTATCTTCATGAGCTTGCACTGAGCGGAGTGGTCACTGAGCCTGCCGAATGTGTCGAAGTGCTGGTTACAAATTCATCTAATGCTTTTTTTTCTTCTGTCATCAATTTAAATACATAGTCTTTCATTTCTTCCCAGGTTTTAAATTGATTTGGATCTACAGTTCCAGCAAATTTATAGCCGATTACATTGTCTCTTTGTTGTGTTTGAAATTTTGTAATTCCAGATTTTAAAATAATGACTGCTGGAATTTTATTTTCAAACGCCACTTTAATCATCCCTTTCTTTAAAGGTTTAATTTCTTCATTATAAGAATTATGACCTTCTGGATAAACGATGTAACTATACATCTTTAGTCCATCTACTAGGCTATGAACGGACTTTGCAATTGATCTTGCTTGAGACGTATCAAACACTTGTGATCCCATTGCCTTCATCCACCAATAGGCGAAGTAGCTACTCTTGATTTGCTGGTTGGCGAGATATGGTTTTTTGATTACATAGCAATCAAAAGGAAAATCTAATTCGTTCACATGATTTACAAATACCATATGGTTTTTTTGGGGGATTTTAATTTCATTTGCCAATACCAATTTAGTCTGAGTGACTTTTATCATCTTGTCACCCCAATGCCAGGATCCATCCAGAAAGGCATTTGCCTTTTTTTCCTGATTAAAGAAAGAATAAAAAATTCCTTTCAATAAAATCCATTTCGCTCTTGTAAAAACTACTACAAGCGCTTCCATGTAAGTTCTAACGATTAGCCAATGATAGTCTTGAGACTTATCACCAAGGTTTTGTTTGAGATATTTAATTGGGTTTAAAGTTGCCATATTTGTTGGAGTTGTCTACCTAACCTACCTATCCCCAATTTTATAGTCTTTGCATTGCCTAACCTATGTAATCCCCTTCCCTGCGAGGGAAGGGGCGACTTGTCAGTATTCTACAATTAGGTGAGGTGTGGGGTTAGGTAAGGTTTACTACTGCTTAGCCGGTGCAGGTGTTGCAGGCTTAGTATCAGCTCCACCTTTAGGTGCATCCTTACCGTCTTCTACAACTAATGGTTCATTGATTAATTGTCTTCTAAGGTCAGAATTTACATGATTCATATCTGTAAATTTTAGTTGAACATTTTCTTCTACTTCTTCTTCGTATACTTTACCTTGCAAATCAGTTGCATCTCTTCTGTATCTTTCAGGAATTCTTCTGTCATAAACAGGGCTAATGTTTTTAGGCCATACATGAGGATTGAGTCTATAATTCATTGATTTGCCTTTATCCGCTACAGTCTCTTCGCCTTTCGCATCGGTTAATACTATTCTACCCAAAGTTGTTTTGTCGTCTTTTTGGAGATAGTAATTATCATATGGATATTTTAATCTAAAAAGATTGATAGCTGCTTCTCTTGCGTCTCTACATCTAGCAATTACGTCCATGTATTTTTCAATTCTAAACTTTCTATGAACTGGTTGAAGTTTTTGATGTCTTTCTAGGTTACGTTCAATTTTGAGAGCTTCAATTCTAGCTTTCTTAGCTTGACCTAATGCTTTGTAACCGGCTTCTGTGTTTTGTTCGATTGCATACTTGTTTGTAGCAAAATGGAATTCTTTTGAATCATATTGGCGACTAACGTACGGAGCTTCTCGGTTTTCACGAAACTCATTCACATTTTTAGAGCCTCTCCCGTATTCAACGCTGATGTCTACAAGTTCTCTGTCTACGTCTTTCAAGCTATCACCAACTTTCTTGTTACCCTCTTTTGCATCAAAAGCTGGATCTTCGTAATCTTTTACGTCTTTTATAAACACAGCTGCTTTTAAAATTTCAGCAGTGCCTTCAATGTAGAATTCAGAAATTTCTTCTAACAGTTGCTCGGTATCTACTTGAGCCTCTAAGAATCTTCTATAGGAATTAGAATAATCGCCTTCGAAATAATCAGTAAGACCTTCTTGAAAGAGTTTTTTGATCTCGCTGTAACGTTTCATTCTTTCCCCTTCTTTGCCTGCCTCCGCTTTCAATAAAGCTGGCTTTCCATCTTTATCGTTTCCACGATAATTTTTTACGATGGGTTCAAGGGTTCTCAAATAGCCAAGTAATTCTACACGTTTTTGATAAGCCTTACTCATAATTGGCTCTGCAAAAAGAGATTGGAATCCGAAGATTAATGTAAGAGATATGATGATTTTTTTCATTGTCTGTCCTATGCCTGTTAGTCTATATGAAGCTCGTACTAAACTCTTATGATTACCCTTAAAGTTCAAGTAGAATAATATATACTGATTCTATTTAATAGTTGAGCAGAATCTATATAAAAATGAATCAGTATAGACCATTTCAACTAGTTCTAAGTAGTAAAAACAATTCTTGTTAAGAAATGGTATAAGTAGTTTAAAACCGTCCATACTAGTATCGGATTTCGTTTATAATAGATTGACATTTATTAGTATATAAATGAATGTTTATTTGAGGGGAATTATGCCTGCTGTGAATACAAAAGTTGAACCACTTAAGAAAGCCTCCTTTCGTTCCAAAGACAACAGTGTCTGTCCAGTTTGTGATACCATTCATCAAAGAGAGCAAATGTTCCAAGGTGGGGGTCGATTAATTGCCGGCAAACTCACAAAAGAGTTAAGACGACTCTATGAAAAAAATAAAAAATATGGGCGAATTAATCCAAATGATTATGTAATAGTAGTCTGTCCCAAATGCCTTTATGCCTCTTTTCCAAAAGATTGGAGTTTACTTGCAGGTCCTGACCTAGATCGAATGAAATCTCAATCGGGAGATCGAAAGGTAAACCTTGAAAAAATAATCGGACCGGTTGATTTTTCTGTAGAGAGAAATCTGATTACCGGTGCTGGGGCTTTTTTATTAGCAATTGACTCCTATCAAAATCGCTCTCCTAAAGATGCACCAACTCCCAAAAAAGCAGTCTGCGCTTTAAAAGCAGCTTGGTATTTTGATGACTTACATACTGAATTTCCTGCCTTAGGCTACGATAAAGTGCGTGATACTTTGTACCAAAAAGCAGCATCATGGTATGGACTAACCCTTGATATTATGCAAACAGGGCAAGAGCCTGTTGATTCTGCTGCTCCTATTTTAGGTCCTGATACTGACAATAACTGGGGTTTCGATGGAGTTATTTATCTTAACGCCTATCTCACAATGAAATTTAGAGATATGATGTCTGAAATTCCTGAAGAGAGAGTAAAACTCCTCGCTAAGTCCAAGCGTATGTTAGCAAAACTCTACGGTTCCGGAAAATCATCCAAATCAAAACCATCAGCCATTCTTGACATGGCAAAAGAGCTTTACGATGAATTAGCTAAACTTATCGAATCCCTGGGAGGAGAAAAGTAGGCTTGCCGAGAACTGTTTTAATTTTAGAGTATGATGGTCCTCGGTTCAACGGGTTTCAAAAACAAAAGAGCGCAAAACAAATCACAGTGCAAGAAAAACTCGAAACTGTGATTTCTCGGATTCTGCGCGAAGAAATAACTTTAATAGCTGCTGGCAGAACAGATGCAGGTGTTCATGCAAAAGGGATGGTAGTTAGTTTTTCGAGTTCCCATTCGATTCCAAATTATCATAAGTTTTTAGTTTCGGTTAATGGACTTGTCGGAGGTAGCGTTTCCGCCTTGGCGGGTAGTGAAATCTCTGAAAAATTTCACGCTCGCTTTTCCTGCACAGAAAGAGAATACGAATATAAAATTTTAAATTCCAAAACTCCTCATCCACTCCTAATAGAGCGTGCTCTTTGGTTTAAAAACAAAATCGATTTTGACCTACTCCAAAAAGAAGCAGTGACTTTGCACGGGAAACATGACTTTGCAGGTTTCACGAAAAAATCCGTTTTGGAAACTTATAACTCAACAGAAAGACAAATCACAAAAATTGAAGTCAAAAGAGATGAGGAATTAAAAAATTTGTTTAAAATAGTAATTCGTGGCACAGGCTTCCTGCACAATATGGTTAGAATTATTGTAGGAACACTCTTAGATATCGCAAGAGGAAGGCTAACATCTAATATCCTCGATATTCTAAGAACTCAAGATCGAACTCATGCAGGAATAACTTTACCACCTTATGGACTATATTTTTTAAGAGCGCATTACAAGGATTATCCAGAAGTGAATCAATTGTATTCAGAAATTTATCAAACCGCGGAGAAAGCGTAATCTTTTAAACTTAGGTCGAATCTGAGTTTTCATTTTTCGTAACAATTATGTCTTTAATTAAAAATTCAAAACTTGCACTGAGAGTAGTCGAATTGTTATTCATTCAAAACTATACACTTTTTATTTTACTTATTTGCGGTTTCTTTGCAATAGCCTCTTCCAACGAAATATCCGCTCAGCAAGCAGAAAAAGCTAAACCTGAAATTGGTTTTTGGATTGGAGCTGCAAATCCGAGACCTGGTTCTCAAACTGCTACAGTTCTTGATACAACGCTTGGCTTTGGATTATTTACCAGGTTTCATTGGCCTTATGTATTTTATACAGAGATTGGTGGAGGAATGGCAAATTATCTCTCACAAACTGAAAGGGGATTACTCACAATACCGGTTTATACAGCACTTTGTTATAAACTACCCTTCGAACTTCCTGTTTCCATTTTCTTCAAGGCAGGCGGGGGGGCAGCCTATGTCATTGCCAGACCAACGAACACAGGTCGCTGGGACCCAATGTCAACACTCGGAACCGAAGTCAGCTTTGTTGCCGGGCGCAAAATCAGGATTGGTCTTCGAATTGATTATAATGTAATTTATGAGACCTTTTGGGTTGATAAAAATCCAGCAACACAATACCCCTATGTATCTCCTTTAGATAGGGACTACAGGCTTTCGCAACCAAACCAATACCAGCTTAAGAATGGAGAGTTTTTTAACTTTGCGCTAATGGTGAGCTTTTTATTATGAAATTTATGAATAAGATTAAACTAAAACAGAATGGATTGTTTCTTTCATTACTTGTGTCCCTTATTTTTCAAATTAACTGCGCCAATGGCAAAACAAGTATCGGAAAATATGCAGGTGTTCCCTATGCTGTGCTAAGTTCTCTATTTAATAATCGTATGTTACTTTTATTAAAGGGCACGTATGCGACAGACTCGCCTATTTCCTTTTCCGATTATAATAATGGAACAGGTGTCCTTTATCAAGATATACAGGATACTGGATCTGGAGGAGATCCTGCCTTCGACTTATACGCATTACCCTCCGCATCAACTCTAAATTTTTTTATGGACATTGGTGAAATTCGTATTTCTTCCAAAGCCCAACAAAGCTTAACTGGATTAGATTACGGAGTGACAACAGTAGCTGCTTCTAAAAAATATTGGGATTTTATTGCGACCCAAAGACAAGTATATTGCTCAATTCCGTATGCATTTAGTGGGACTAGTTGTGAACTCACAAGTAAGCTTTCTCCTGCCTTAATCAATCAATTTTTCAATGGAGACGGAGTTAAGTTTCCATCCAATGATCCTACCGCTGAAGTGACTGGTAATCATGGAAATAATGTTCAGGTAGCAACAAAATACTATGCTTCCGGAGTTTATTTTCGTAATTTTGTAACTGGTTGGGCTCGTGAAAACGGTGGGTTAATAACAAATACTTTTTTTGACAATAATCAAATTTTAAGTGGTGGAGTAAACATTGTTCCGCGTAATAATTACATCCCAGGAACAACAGATGCAAACAAATCCATAACAACTCCTTTTATGTTTCCAATTTTTCATGCATTACAGATAGGTCAAGAAGACATGCATATTCGAGGGGGAGCTGATCCTTACATCCTAGAAATCAGAATGAATATAAAAGAGAATCTCATGGTTCACTCCTATACTACTACTCTTGGTTATGTGCGAACCTTTATTGGAATTAGTGACTGGAGGTATCCACACAGCGGAGAAATAGATTCAGGTGGAAATATCCAGTCTAGATCCAGAATTATCTATCCAGAAACAGCTTCCACACTTATGATTTCTGGTGGTACCCGTTCGCTGACTCATTACTATAATGTTTTTAGAGAGGCAGAAAAAGAATACTTCAAAGAACTTCCGCTTGTCTCAATTCCCGTGCAACAGGGAACCTCAAAGATTAAGTATATCCATGAAGGTAGATATAGGTTACAATGTGTAGGCGATACAGCAAAAGTAGACGGATACCCAGATACAATTGTGACAGGTAGAGAGGTAATTTTTGCAGTTCCCGGAGAACCCCGCCAAACAGTCAATGTGAACTTAACCTGCCCTTAAATTGCTTGGCTACCCACTAGGCTTGTAAATTCTGGCATTATGATTAGTGCTGCTGGCGTAACAATCCGATACGGAAAGAAAACTTTATTCGAAGATGTAAGTATTAAGTTCAAGGAAGGCTGTAGATACGGTCTCATTGGGGCAAATGGAAGTGGTAAATCCACTTTTCTAAAAATTTTAGCAGGTTTAGAGCAACCGCATATGGGTGTTGTCTCCGTCGATAAAGGCATGCGTATTGGTTTCTTAAAGCAAGATCATTACGAATACGAAAACGTAAGTATCATGAATACTGTTCTCATGGGGCACCAAGACCTTTGGGTTGTGCATGAAGAGAGAGACAGACTATACTCTCTTCCAGAAATGTCCGACGCAGAAGGAATTCGC
>JANMOF010000097.1:0-18258 GCA_031368925.1 Leptospiraceae bacterium | reverse complement strand
AGATGAAATCATCAATCTATACAACGCGGCTAATGGCAAATACGACATTGTCTTTGTAAAAAGAGTGGAGCGTAATGATGGGTTTTTTAAACGACTCTCATCTAGAATCTTCACTACGTTGTTTAATTATTTCTCTGATATCCAGAATGATTACCAGGTAAGTAATTTTGGAATTTATTCCCGTAAAGTTATTGATAATTTTTTAAAATTAAAAGAACACTCTGTTTTTTTTCCAGCTTTTATTAGATGGATGGGGTTTAAGTCTTCTGATATAGAGGTGTTTCACAAGGAAAGACTTCAGGGAAAAACTTCTTATAATTTTAGAAGGTTAATAACATTAGCCCTCGATGTAATTATATCTCATTCAAATAAACCTTTGTATATTTCAATTTCTCTTGGGGTATTCACTTCTTTCTTTTCTTTTCTTTTGGGTTTGTATTTTATTTTATTTTGGTTTTTTTATGATGTAAAGATTCCGGGTTGGGTCAGTATTATTAGCACGATTCTTTTCTTTAGCGGGATTATCCTAATCAATTTAGGTATTATTGGAATTTACATAGGTAAGATTTACAATGAAGTAAAGAATAGACCATTGTTTATTATTGATGAGGTCGTAAACAATGCAAAGTGAATACTTGGAAGAAACTATTTGGGATAGTAAAGTATTCGGAATAGATACATATGAATTAAAAGAATATTCTAAAGAATCATTGAATTCAATTAGTTCTATTTCTGGGCATTTTACCCTTAGATTAGATCCCTTAGAAGATAAAGAATTAGTGAATAAATATGGATTTTATTATGCAGATACTTTGATTGAGCCTTATCTCTCAAAGGAAAATTTTAAAAAAAACTTAGAATCTAAATATGAAATAAATCTTTCTCCTGATGTAGAAGAGCTAATTCCTATTTGTCGTAATGCTTTTGCATACGATCGTTTTCATCGTGATAGTAATTTAAAAAAAGAATTGAGTGATGAAAGATATGTGAATTGGCTAAAAGAATTTTCTACAAAAGGCAAAGTTATGACTACGATGAGTGAGAAACAAACAACTGCTTTTTTTTGCTATGATAAAGGTAAATTGTTGTTACACGCAGTGTCAGAAAAATTTAGAGGTAAAGGATTGGCTAAGTATTTTTGGACAGAGGTCATAGACTCATTGTTTCAATTAGGTTTTACGGAAGTAAATAGTTCTATTTCAGCTTCTAATCTTTCTGTATTAAATTTATACAGCTCGTTAAATTTTAGATTTAGAAATCCGAAAGAAATTTATCATAGATATAGTCTAGTTAGGTAAAAATTTTAAAATGAGAAAATGCGTTAGCTGTAATCATATATTTGAATCAATGGATTGGCGATGTCCGAAGTGTGCGAAAGAGTCAGACACGAAGAATGGTTTTCTTTGTTTAGCCCCTGCTATAGATGTGGGTGATTTGCATTATCCGCAGGAAGTATACGAAAAGTTATTTTCTTTGGAGGAAAGCAATTTCTGGTTTAATTATAGAAATTCTATCCTAGTTTCTTTTTTAAAGAAATACAAATCTAATTTAATAAACTTTTTAGAGATAGGTTGCGGGACGGGATTTGTAATTTCGGAAATTGAAAGAAAATTTCCAAATGCAAAAACCTATGGATCAGAAATTCACTCAGAAGGATTGGTACTGGCTAGTAAAAGAGTTAAGCGCTCTGAACTAATGCAAATGGATGCGAGAAATATTCCTTTTAGAGAAGAGTTTGATGCGATAGGCGCATTCGATGTGATTGAGCATATTGAAGACGATAGAAAGGTGCTTAAGGAAATGAATCTTTCTTTAAAGAAAGGGGGAGTATTACTATTAACCGTTCCACAGCATCAATTCCTATGGAGTCAGACGGACGTCGATGCAGGACATCAGAGAAGATATTCCAGAAAGGAACTCACCGAAATAGTTGTAGAAGCAGATTTTAAAATACTTGCTGTATCTTCTTTTATTTCCTTACTGTTTCCATTTATGATGATTTCTAGATTAATCAAAAAAAAATCGGGGGATAATCCCCTTTTTGCGGAGTTAGAGATAAATCCATTCTTAAATAGAATTTTTAAACTCGTATGCTGGGTAGAAGGGATCTTAATTCGAAACAAGGTTTCCTTTCCATTTGGTGGCTCTCTATTTTTAATAGGAGAAAAAAAGTAATGTCAGAAAGAGATAAAGGATTTTACAAATTTTTATTTTTGCCGTTTGTATATCGTTTTTTTATTTGGATAATTGGAGCGGATGCGTTAAGAGCAGTAATGACAAAACTCTATATCAAGCCTTCTTATGGAGACAAAGTATTAGACATCGGATGTGGAACAGGGGAAATACTCGATCATCTAACTGATGTTTCCTATTATGGGTATGATATAAATGCAGATTATATTGAATCGGCTAAAAAGAAGTATGGGCACAAAGGAAATTTTTTTTGTGAGGAAGTAAATACGTTAGCTGTTAGCGATGCAGAATACGATATAACACTTGCGATAGGACTTCTGCATCATTTGAGTGATGAGGAATGTAAGAGATTATTTGAATTAGCCTCTACTTCCCTCAAAAAAAATGGAAGATTGATTACGCTTGACGGAGTGTATACGGAAGACCAATCTTTTTTAGCTCGTTTTTTTGTGAGCCGGGATAGAGGAAAGCATATTCGCACAGTGAGTGAATACACACGATTAGCCAAATCTGTCTTTCAGGAAGTGGAGGTTTATACGCAATATAAAATGCTACGGTTGCCCTACACTCATATAATTTTGATTTGTAAAAAATGAATATTCCATTTAACAAACCTTATCTTACTTCAAAGGAAATCTCTTATATCCAAAAAGCATCGGAGCTTGGAAAACTTTCAGGAGATGGACATTATACAAATCTTTCTTCTAAATGGTTAGAAGAAAATTTACTTTGTAAAAAAGTTTTGCTTACTCACTCTTGCACTGCGGCTTTGGAAATGGCAGCGATACTTGCAAATCTAGAAACGGGAGATGAAGTGATTATGCCATCGTATACATTTGTATCGACGGCTAATGCGTTTGTTCTGCGCGGTGCTGTTCCTGTTTTTGTAGATATAAAAGAAGATTCTTTGAATCTAGATGAAAGATTGATTGAAGATTCTATCACGAATAAAACAAAAGCAATCGTTCCAGTTCATTATGCTGGTGTTCCCTGCGAAATGGATACTATCTTAGAAATTGCAAAAAGAAAAAATCTATTTGTAATTGAAGATACTGCACAGGCAATCTTTTCTAAATACAAAGGAAAGTTTGCAGGCACATTCGGAGACTTTGGAACTCTTAGCTTTCATGAAACGAAAAATATAATTTCGGGTGAGGGCGGTGCGTTAATGATTAACAATCCAGAGTATTTCGAAAGAGCCGAAATTATTCGAGAGAAAGGAACCAATCGAAGTAAATTTTTTCGGGGGCAAACAGATAAATACACATGGGTAGACATTGGCTCTTCGTATCTACCGAGTGAAATCATTGCCGCCTTTTTATACGCACAGTTGGAAGATAGCCAGGAAATCCAAACCAAAAGAAATGATTTGTGGAACAACTACCACAATGGACTCTTTGCATTAGAGGATAACGGATATATTACTCGTCCTAAGAAGATTGAGGACATTGAGCACAATAGTCATATGTATTATATTTTGCTAGAGAGTCTTGAACAAAGACAAGAGTTAATCGATTTTTTAAAGAAGAGGGGGATTCTTTAGGTATTTCATTATATACCGCTGCATTCATCGCCCGCAGTTATGAAGTATGGGCGTTATAAAAACGAATTACCTATAACCGATAGGATTTCGGACACGCTTCTAAGACTTCCCTTGTATTATGAATTGTCTTTTGACGAACAAAGTAAAATTATCAGTTTTATCATAGAATTTTTCAAAAAGTGAGAATCAAATGGGATTATTAGAAATAGTATTTATATTTACTGGAATATATTGGGTTTCGTATTTTGTCTCTTTATTTATAACGTCAAATAAAGATTATACGCATTTTAAGATACCTTTGCGCATAACGCTTGGTTTTTTCTATTTTAGTTTTGCGAATTCAATTTTCTTTAAAGTATTTTCTATTCAAGTCTCTGTTCTGTTGAGTGTTTTATTATTGCTTGGAATCAGTTTTATCAAAAACAAAAACTTTCTGAAAGACTCTTTTCAATATCTCAAGGAAAGTTATGGTCTTTCTCTAATTTATTTTCTATTCTACTTGTTTGTATTAAATGTTTTTTTACTCCCAATGCATATTAGTAAACATTACACTGCATTCACAGAAAAGGGTGGGGATATTACCATTTATTCAGACATTTCAAAATATCTTGTGGAGCATAAAGAGCCTGCTTTTGGTTTTCAAGACGGATACGATGATTTGAAGGGATTATTCAGTGTTAACTTTACACATGGAGATAACTTAACAGATTACAGAGATGTAAAACTTTTAGATCCTCCTCATGCTGAATATGCGGCTTACAGAACGATTGCGACGAAATGGTATACTGCCTCTCAAATTGTGCATACATCACAGTGGTTTTTTCTATCGAATAATCATACGTTTCTTTTTTATACAGTATTAGCCTTTATCTATGCAAGTATAGTTGCACTCTTCTTTGCTTTTACAATTGATTTTGGAAAGACTGTTGCTTTCATTACGTCTCTACTCATTCTTCTCTCTCCTAGTCTTATCAGCATCTTCTATAATCTCTATTTGTTGCATGTATTTTCTGTATTGTGTATGATACTTGCTTTTTCGCTTATACTAAATATGTGATTTAAAAGTATAAGTATCCATTCTGATTTGGCTCTTATTTTTTTGATTTTGTTTTCGAGTTATTATCCGGCACTTCCTACGATAGCATTTCCTTATTTCGTTTTTATTTTGAGCAATGTGAAAGCATTTCAATTCTCAGAATTGAGACTAAATAAATCCTTTAGCAGTTTACAGAAATTGATTCTTTCTCTTTTCTTTTTGATACTTTTTAGTTGGATACTTTTAGACATTTTTGGAACATCGCTAAAAAAAGTTTTGGCATATATAATCTCATTTATCACACCAGATCACCAATCGGACGGGCTAAATGAAGTTTACCTTGGTAAAGCAATTTCTGTTTTTTCAGAAAAATCCTTTTCCTTTTTTTCTGGACTCATGTCACAGGATCATTTTCCTCCTTTCTTTCCAAAGATAGATCTTCTAGAAAAAATTTCAAATTTGAATTTTATTATTTTTTCCCTCATTCTTTTTTTGAGTGTGATCATTTTTATTCGTGGTATCATCAAAAAAGCAATACCTATGCAGATAATATTATTTATCCTTACGGTGAGTTTTACTATCGTATTCTATGCATATATTTCCAAAGGATTCTTGTATATGCAGTCAAAATCGGCTCAATACAATTTGATTCCGGTTTATTTTGTTCTGATAGTTCTAAACCAGCAGCTATTCAAGATTAACTCGAAACAGGTTTTGGATAAGGTATTTGTATTCTTGATACTCATTTTATTCATTATACAAATTGGCATTTTTGCAATACCTAGATATTTTTTCCTAATGAGTGTTTCCAACAGCACAAATCTGAGTTGTGTGATGGAAGATAGTTTTTATGAAAAGACAAAAGACATAGATAAAGATTCACTTACACTCATCGAAGTCGAAAAAGCAGGTTGTATCTATTTTATTACCCAACCATTCTTTGGAAAAAAAATCCTGCCAGTCAAGCATCTATCTCTTCAAAAAGTAAATTGCTTTCTAAAAGATGGCGAGTATGATTTTCGTTCAGTCACTGGTCTTACTGCCTCTGATTTCATTGAAGTAGATGATTCTTCTGAAAAAATTGTATATCTTTATCCTGAGAAGATTATCAAAAAAGAAGTAAAGCATTTAGGGTTTAAGACAGAAGTAGAATGGGGCAAAAAAAATATGGGGCAAATAAAGACTCCTGAGCTAGTTCTCACCGCAGATTATTTTGAAAAAAATTTTAGAACCTCAGCGATCAGAAATCATACAAAGAAAATCCATTACAACAGAGCAGGAAATGGACTTATTTTCTTCCCCAATTCAGAAAAAAACCAAGAGGTCTTAGTAGAAATAATGAATGCACGAGAAGAAACTCAGACTAAAATAAAACCTGAGAATCTAAAATTTAAGACTAAGAGTAAATATATTGAAAGTATAACCCTTGTGGATAATCCAAAGTTTGTGCAAGTTAAATTTTTGTTAAAAGAAAACAAGTCTCCTTTCTTGCTCCATTTACCAAAACTAGACCAAGAATATCTGATCAGTGTGGAAACATTAGATCAAAGTTTGTAGGAAAAGACAATTGCTTTCAATCAAAATAAAAAAATTGGAATGGTTTAAAAATAATGGGATTAATTGAAATACTTTTTATATTTTCAGGGATTTATTGGATTTCGTATTTAATTTCCTTATTTGTAACTTCAAGTTTTGATTATAAGAATTTGAAGTTGCCTTTGCGCATAACGCTTGGATTTATTTATTTTAGTTTTGCGAATGCTATTTTCTTTAAAGTATTTTCCATTCAAATATCCGTCCTGCTTAGCATTTTGCTATTACTTGGAATCAGTTTTATAAAGAATAAAAATTTCCTAGCTGATTCCTACCTCCTCTTAAAAAACACTCGGAAATCATCGGCAATATATTTTTCTTTGTATTTGGTTTTGTTAAATATCTTTATTTTACCAATGCATATTAGTAAACACTATACTGCATTTACAGAGAAGGGTGGGGATATTACAATTTACTCCGATATTTCAAAATTTCTTGTCGAACACAAAGAGCCTGCCTTTGGATTGCAAGATGGGATTGCTGATTTCACAAACCTAGTCACTGACCCGCTCCATGCAGTCTCAGACAATTTGATAGATCATAGGGATGTAGAACTTTTAGATCCGCCTTCTGCCGAGTATGCGTCTTATCGAGTCATTGCGACAAAATGGTATACTTCGTCTCAGATTGTTTTAAATGCGGAATGGTTTTTTTTATCCAAAGATGTTGCATTAATCTTTTATGTAGTTTTGGCATTTATTTATGCAAGTTTATTGGCAGTGTTCTTCGCTTATACATTGGATATGGGGATAATCACTGTAATACTTAATACTGCTTTCTTAATTTTATCACCTAGTCTAATTAGTGTTTTCTATAATCTTTACTTGCTACATGTATTTTCTTTGCTTTGCATAATAGTCTCTTTTTCCCTGATTCTAAAAGGAGAAATTAAAAATGTCAATATTCATTCTGATATTTTAGTGGTATTTCTCTTTCTTTTTTCTAGTTATTACCAAGCACTCCCAATCATTGGGATTCCTTATTTTGTTTTTATAATTTATAACTATAAGGAGATTCCATTTTTAAAATTCAAATTTGATCAGCCTATTAGCAAGTTACAAAAATTAGTTTTCGTGCTGATTTCTATTGTTATTCTTTCTTGGGTTTTTATGGATTTAATGGGAACTTCACTCAAAAAGATATTTGCAACGATAATTCCATTTTTTTATCCGACTCGATTGTCAGTAGACTATGCAGAAGTTTACCTAGGAAAAGCAATTCCAATCTTGAGCGAGAAATGGTTTTCTTTTTTTTCTGGTTTGATGTCACAAGATCATTTTCCACCCTTCTTTCCGAAAATAGAATTTCTAGATACTGTATCTAATGTAAATTTTTATTCCTTTTCTTGTTTTATAATCTTGAGTATTGTAAATTTTGTTAGGAGCATTTTAAAAAGAACAATCTCAAAGAAGTTAGTAGTCTTTAATCTATCTATTCTATTTACCATTATCCTCTATACTATGATTGCAAAAGGATATTTGTATATGCAATCTAAAGCAGCTCAATACAATTTGATACCGGTCTATTTTGCACTCTTACTTTTAAATCAGCAGTTAATTAAAAGTAGCCTGAATACTTTTTGGGATAAGTTTTTTAAATTTGCTGTTTTGATTTTATTCTCTATCCAAATAGTTGTGTTTTCGATTCCTAGATACCTTTTTCTAATCAGCGTTTCCAATAGTTCTAATTTGAGCTGTGTGATGGAAGAGAGTTTTTATGAACAAACAAAGAATATTTCGACAGATTCTCTTACACTCATTGAATTAGAAAAACCAGGATGTATTTATTTCATTACTCAACCATTCTTCGGAAAAAAAATGATTCCTACAAAGCATTTGTCTCTTAGTAAAGTAAATGTTTTTTTAGAAAATGGTGTTTATGATTATACTAACCTTGTTCGTGATTTGAATGCTTCTGATTTTGTAGAGGTTGATAATTCCAATCAAAAAATTGTATACCTATATCCTGAGAAGATTATCAAAAAAGATATAAAATATTTAGGCTTGAAAACGGAAGTAGTATGGGGGAAGAAAATAATGGGAGAAATGAAATCTCCCGAACTAGTTCTCACTGCAGATTTATTTGAAAAAAATTATGGCACTACCGCTATCGAGGGAAAGACAAAAAGGGTTCACTATAGCCGCAATGGGGCTGGGCTTTTGTTTTTTCCAGAATCAAAAAAAGATCAAGTCGTAATTATAGAGTATAAGAATGCTAGAGAAGAAACGCAACGCACAATAAAGTCAGAGGATTTAAAGTTTAGGGCTAAGAGTAAATTTATTGAAAGCATTATCCTTACGGATAATCCAAAGTTTGTGCAAGTTAAATTCTTGTTAAAAGAAAACAAATCTCCTTTCTTACTCCATTTACCCAAGCTTGACCAAGAATATCTAATCAGTGTGGAAACATTGGATGAAACTTTGTAAATAAATCGCAAATCATTCAATATGCCCAATTATTTTTTCAGAAATTAAAAGAATGTTTTTTACCTTTTCTTTCTTGTTTAGCACCGGAGTACTTTTTTTTCAAAGAGCCGAATATGGCGATTGTATCAATTCAAAAGAATAAATTCCGATTTGATTCTAGAAAACCCTCTTTTGGGAATTTGGAATACCCCTTTGCGAAAAATAGCAGAACTTATTTATGAGAAGTGGTATATAAGCTTTATCCCCCCTCTCGAATCCTATTCTTGGGAAAAAAGTAGTCAGTCTTTATTCAAATGAAATTCAAGCCACACGCAAATTATCTACACTTTATTTTCTTTTTCCTACTCATCTTGTGGGGGGCAATTGGAATCTTTGATTCACTAAATATCTATTTTGATTTGTATAAACCGCTAGCTGCAAACCAACCGGATACAAGAATGAATTCATTGAATCTGTTAGGAAATGAACTTCCCGAAAAATCAAAAGAAGAGATTCGGATTTTAACTCTTGGAGATTCCGTAACATACGGATTAGGAGTTTCTGTGAATGAAGACTGGCCTTCCCAAATGGCAGATTATTTGCGGAAGAATGGAGTTGCCGCTATATCTATGAATGCAGGAAAACCCGGACATTCCCATGAGCAAATGTACCAAGCTTATCATGAAATATTAAAAAAGGGTATTACTCCAGATATTGTTATTGTTTACGCGGCGAGCGGAAATTTTTTAAATTATAGTATTGAAAGAAATGATGTGAGTTCTTTTTTTAAGAAAGTAATTCCAAATTATCCGAATAAGTTGTTTTCTAAAGAAGAAGTTCTAAATGAAAAATTATCAAAGATAGATAAGACTTTAGCCCTTCCTAGTTTAATTAAATTACATGGATACGTGAGTCCATTCTTCGGGATACTTGTTAGAAATATTTTTAAATTAGACGAGAAGAAAAATGAATTCTTTCAGAAAAATGCAAATAGTTTAGTAGATGAAAATACTCAGGATGAGCTAAAATACTTAGCAAAGATTTTGTCGCTGGCTAAAGTTTCGAATACTTCCATTTTAATTGTAAAACCATTTTACATATTCAAAAGTAAAAACTTTACAGAAGAGGCTTGGAATTTTTTTGCAAAACAGCAAATAGCAAAGGATTTTTCAGAAATGCCTAAAATCCAAGGAAAAGTCAGCGATCGAGATTTGATGTATGAATATTTTAAAGACTATGCTTATATACTTGATCCTGCCGAGAAGATTTTGAGCCATATCCATGTTGGTTCAGAGTTTGAAGACCAAAAGAAATTAATGTATTCTGATTTTGTTCATTTCAATAAAAATGGCCTTGCGATTTTAGGAAAAATCATTGGAGACTATTTAATAGCTCAGAAGCTAGTCAAAAAAATCTCAAAAACAGAATGGATTCATCCAAATGTCCTACCAAAAGGTGAGGCTAGTCGAATGAAGAAATATTTGCAATATAGGTCTATTCCTCTTAATTATTTGAACAAAAAATCTTATTTTGTTTATTTAAGTTTTTGTTTCCTCGCACTAATTCTATTCCGAAGTTCTAAAGCTTATCTTTCAATTATTCTTTTTACTGGCACAATAGGCTTATTTAGTTATATCGTAAATAAATTTTATTTAGAGGACTTGATAGTATCCGTTACAGTTTTTATAATTCTTATTTCAGTATATACATTATATACTATTAGCCGCAGTATAAGTTTCTGGAAAACTTCATTTTACATTTTTCTTTTTGGGGTTTTGGTTTCGAGCTTGGTTTTTTTAAATGTAAATCTTCTTATGAAAAAATTCTCCAGTATCGCTGATTTGCCCTACCATGCTATTTTAAAAGAAAATATTGCCTGGTCCGAATATTTGCAATTTTTCATTCGCAAAATGATAGACCATACTTTTGAATTGAATGACGTAAGAGAGGAAATGCATACATTTCGGCTACCAATCCCCTTTCTTTTAATCATCAATATTGGCAGTAATTATATGCCTCTTCTCTTTGCACCAGTGATTCCAGCTTTTTTTTCCTCTGTTTTTAAATTTGATTCTGTAGAAATTTTCTTTCTACTGGCATCGCTTCCCTATATAGTTTTATATCTGATGTATATTAAAATTATAAATAAAATAATTATCTCAAAGATGAAATATCTTCTGTATCCAATCGGATTATTTTTCATTAAACAAGAAATTGATTTTTTACTTCCGATTGTTTTTCTAATTTTGTCCTTAACGAGTCTTGGGATATATTCTATTTATTCTCCGGTGAAGAAATATCCGGTTACTCGGTATTTGTCGGCGCTTGCCTTCTGGCCTTTGTATTATTTAGTGATTCCTGAGACGTTAGTTTTGCTTGGATTGGTTTGTGTTTATTTTTTTCTAATAGAATTATATAGAAATTCTTTTAGATTGTGGACAAGTATGCAAAATACTTTTCTTTGGATTTGTGTTCTATTTATTCCAAAACTTTTTATTTTAATTCTGCCTAGTTCTAAGGTAAATCTTGATTCTATGATTCAATACAATTTACTTCCGAAGACATTTCATTTGCATTCGGTTTACTCATTCTTAGCCACTCTTTTACTTTTATTGTTTCTTCATGCGAATATAGAAAAAATTAAAGCATGTAAACGAAAAATTTTACAAGTAGGTAGAAATGCTTTTTAATATTTCTCTATTCTGTTTTGCATCATTTTATTTTGAAAATCTTAGGTGTGATTGATTTTTTAAAATGAAATTAAATCCTCATTCAAAATATTTGCGTTTTATTTTTTTCTTTTTACTCATTTTATGGGGGATCATTGGAATATTTGATTTCGCAAATTTATATTTTAATTGGAATAAGCCTCTTGCGCTGAACCAGATTGATACTAGGATGAATTCTTTGAATTTGCTTGGACCTGAGCTGCCTCAAAAAACAAAGGATGAGGTTCGAATACTAGCATTGGGAGATTCTGTTACATTAGGGATGGGAATTTTTTTTAAAGAAGACTGGCCTTCGCAAATGGAAAAGAAATTGCGTAGAATAGGAGTTGCCGCAACGGTAATGAATGCCGGAAAAATTGGATATTTAAATAAGGAAATATTTGAATCTTATCAATCACTAGTTGATAAAGGTGAAATACCAAATATCGTTATCTACTACGGATGTGGAAATATTATTGGTCTATATGATATTAGTGAACCCATTTATGAAAATATTGAAACAACCTTAAATAGTATATTTATTGACTTTCCATTTGGTTTAGATCTCCAAGAAAAATACAATACAAATAAAGCTATTAAAAAAGATAATGTGATTATTCTTCCTCAATTGATCAAATCGCAGTCTTACTCTAGTTCTTTTTTCGGGTTTTTAGTAAATTTTACATCAAAAATACAAAAAGCCAAAAAATATTTTGACGAAAAAGAAATAACTAGTAAAGATTTGCCTACGAATTTAGAGAATGAAATTATCTATCTATCAAGAATTATAAAATTAGCAAAGAAAACAAATACTACTATAGTTATAGTTAAACCATTTTATCTGTTCAAATACCCAAAATTTACAGAAGCATTTTGGAAATTCTTTTACAGATTTCATTATTCCTATTCAGATTTACCAAAAATCAGGCAGAAAATTGCGGAAATGGATTTATTTTTAGAAAAGTTCATGAACCTTGCCGTTGTTTTAGATCCAACAAAAGAAATCTTGCCACATATTCATCCTAATTCCGACTTTGAAGACGCTAAGAAAATTATGGCAGGAGACTATGTGCATTTTAGTAAGTTTGGAAATGAACTAGTTGGAAATTACATTGGAGAGAATTTGCTCTCTCTTGGATTAGTAAAAAGAATTTCTAGCAGTGAATGGGTTCATCCGAATGAGATCGTTAAAGATGAAGCCTACGGAGAGAAAAGAAAAAGTCAATATTTAAAATACAGGGATTTAAGTATCGACTATAAAACGCATAAAACATATTTGTCTTGTTTAAGTATTGTTCTAATTTGTATCTTATTCGTTCATGCTTCAAGCGGAGTATTCTCGTTACTCCCTATGATAATAACTGTTGGTTTATTTAGTTATTTGAGTCATAAACAGTATGTGGAGGATTTAGATTTACCTTTGAGAATACTAGCTGTTATCCTATTTTCTTTTTCATTTTATAAGTATTTCTCTTCAAAGTTTTCTACCAAAAGAAGTTTATACATACTAGGATTCTTTGTTTTTATATCCACATTGCTTTTTGTAAATGTGAATGTATTTTCTATGAAGTTTGCAAAATTAACTAACTCTTCTGATATTGGTTCTATGTTAAAAGAAAATATAGCATGGTCAGAGTATATACAGTTTTTCAACCGTAAAATGGCTATTCATACTTTTGAATTAGAAGATATAAGAGAAGATATGTATAAATTTCGGATTCCAATTCCATTTTCTTTAATCAGCAATCTCCGAAATAATCTTTTACCTCTTCTCTTTGCACCTGTGATTCCAGCGTTATTCTCCTCTGTCTTCAAATTTGATTCTGTAGAAATTTTCTTTCTACTGGCATCGCTTCCTTATATAGTTTTATATCTGATGTATATTAAGATTCTAAATAAAATAATTATTTCAAAGATGAAATATCTTTTGTATCCAATAGGATTAATTTTTATCAAGCAGGAAATTGATTTTTTATTTCCGATTGTTTTTCTAATTGTGTCTTTAACGAGTCTTGGGATATATTCTATTTATTCTCCGGTGAAGAAATATCCGGTTACTTGGTATTTGTCTGCACTCGCATTCTGGCCTTTGTATTATTTAGTAATTCCTGAGACATTAGTTTTGCTTGGATTGGTTTGTGTTTATTTTTTTCTAATGGAATTATATAGAAATTCTTTTAACCTTTGGAGTAGTATACGGAACACTTTTCTATGGATTTGCGTTTTATTTATCCCAAAACTTTTTATTTTAATGCTGCCTAATTCTAAAGTGAATCTGGATTATATGATTCAATACAACTTGTTACCAAAGACTTTTAATTTGCTGTCCGTTTATTCCTTCTTAGCCACTCTTTTACTTTTATTGTTTCTTCATGCAAATATAGAGAAAATTAAATCATATAAACGAAAAATTTTACAAGTAGGTAGAAATGCTTTTTAATTCTTATATTTTCATTTTAGTATTTTTGCCGATTACTTTTTTGCTGTATTATTATTTTGCTAATAAGTATTCTTATCTCACGGCGAGAGTTTGGTTAGTTCTTGCTTCGTTCTTTTTTTATTCGTGGTGGAATCCGATTTATTCTTTTATCATTATTACTTCGATATTGATTAATTACTATCTTGGCTTGCATATGAAGAATTTGAAATTTGCGAAGATGATTTTGGTATTGGGAATTAGCTTAAACTTATTCGTATTAGGATATTATAAATATTATTATTTTTTCTTTATGGTAACTAAGAATTTAATTGGATTTGAATACTCGATTCAGAAAATAATTTTACCGCTTGCGATCTCCTTTTTTACATTTCAACAAATAGCCTACTTAGTTGATAATTATAGAGGCGAGACAAAAGAATACAGCTTTACCGACTACTGCTTGTTTGTCACATTCTTTCCCCAATTGATTGCAGGACCGATTGTGCACCATAAAGAAATTATTCCGCAATTTTCTATGGAAAAGACGTATCGGTTTTCTTCAAAAAATATTTCGGTAGGACTTAGTATTTTTTTTCTTGGTTTGTCTAAAAAAGTTTTATTAGCAGACTGGATTGTAGACTATGCAACTCCTGTATTTGATATTGCTAGTAAAGGTGGGGAATTATTTCAATTTGACTCGTGGGTAGCGGCTATTTCGTATTCGCTGCAATTGTATTTTGATTTCTCCGGTTACTCGGATATGGCAGTAGGACTTGGGAGACTTTTTGGAATTGTAATTCCTAGAAATTTTAATTCACCATATAAGGCAGTGAATATAATTGATTTTTGGAGGCGATGGCATATTACCCTCTCTATATTTTTGAGGGATTATTTATATATTTCACTCGGTGGAAATAGAAATGGGAATCTACGACGTTTTGTGAATTTATTTTTAACCATGCTTTTAGGTGGACTCTGGCATGGTGCTGGTTGGAATTTTTTAGTGTGGGGTGGTTTACATGGAGTTTACCTCGTAATTAATCATCTCTGGAATAGTCAAAGTAGCAAATTTATGACCGAGAAAATTAGGAAATATGCGAAACCTTTTTCCATTGTATTTACTTTCCTTTGCGTTGTAATCGCTTGGGTATTTTTTAGAGCAGATTCATTAGAGACTGCGTTTAAAATTATTTCTGCGATGTTCGGATATGGAGTAAGCTATACAGAATTAGGAATTAGAAAGCAAATTCAACTCCTATTGTCTGTTGCGGTCTTACTCATCGTATGCTGGTTTCTTCCAAATTCAACAGAAATTTTTTCTAGATACAAAAATCCTACGAAAGATATCAATGCACCGAAAAGTAATTTTCTACAATGGAAACCGAATTTAGGTTGGGCGATTTGTTTTTCTCTTTTAACTATGGTTAGTCTTCTTTGTATATCTACAGAAAGTGAATTTTTATATTTCCAATTTTAATCGGATGAAACAAAAACCTAAATTATCTATAATCACGATTAACCTCAACAACGAAGCGGGACTTCGTAAAACAATAGAATCGGTGCGCTCACAGACGTGGAAAAATTTAGAGCATATAATTATTGATGGTGGCTCAACGGACGGTAGTGTGTGGCTAATCGAGAATTTCCGTGATGGAATTTCGTTCTGGATATCCGAGAAAGATAATGGAATCTATGATGCTCACAACAAAGGTATTCTAAATTCGAATGGCGAGTATTGTCTTTTTTTAAATTCTGGTGATTTTCTAGTAAATGATTTTGTATTAGCAAATGTCTTTGAAAAAAACTTAACAAGTGATATTATCTACGGTGATATGCTAATAGATTATGGGAATGGAAAAATCGAGTATGGAAAAAGTCCCGAGAAACTGACTCTACCATTTTTAGTATATGAAGTTCTCTGGCACTGTGTAACCTTCATTAACCGCAAATTATTTGATGAATATGGATTATATGATGTATCTTACAAAATTGTAGCGGATGTTGATTTTTTCTTGAAAGCTATTGGTGTAGGGAAGGCAAGCTTTTCGTATTTACCCTTAGCGATTAGTCAATTTAATACTCTAGGGTTTGGCTCCGATCCCAAAAATGCTTCTCTCTTAATAGAGGAAAGGGAGAGAAGTCGGGCTAAGCATTTATCGCAGGTAGCGTTGGAAACATTGCAATTAATAAATGAATTATCTGCAGAATTGTATATTTATAGAAGCTCTAAAAGTTTTAGGTTGATAAATAAATTAAGAAATAATAAGATTTTATCTAAGCTCTATCGACTTTTAAAAAGGAATAGCGCATAATGAATAATCCAATAATTAGTATAATCGTTTTAAGTTGGAATCGAGAGTTATTATTACGAAACACTATATTATCTCTACTTGTTACTACTAAATATGAATTTGAAATATTCATTGTTGACAATGCATCTACAGATGGGTCAAAGGAATGGTTACAAGTTTTTTCAAACTATCATCCTTCTATAAAAGTTATTTTTCTGGAAGAAAATATCGGTGGAGAAGCTTTTAATCTACCTCTTGCAGAAGTGAAAGGCAAATACGTATTATTCTCTGAGAACGATCTCGAATATCTCCCCGGCTGGGATGAATATATGATTCATCAATTTGAATCTTTTCCTGAACTCGGTCAATTATCTCCTTTTGCTCCAAATCCAATGCGTGAAATAGGGGAGGTTTGGGTAGACAAACCATTTGAAATACACAAGAATAAAAATGAAATTTTGTTTAAGGCAATTCACAATGTAACAACTACATCTATGGTTAAATCTGATCTTATAAAAAAAGGCTTGAGATGGACAAATTTATTATCCAAAGATGGACTTTTCAAATTCCCGGCTGATGCGACCTATAGTAGTGAAACAAAAAAAATGGGTTACTTTGTTGCATGGTCAGATAGTTATAAGGCAATTAATTGGGGGTTTAATCAGAGAGTTATTTCAAAGGAAAGGGAATACTATAATAAAAATTGGAAAGAAAAAAGTAATTTTCATATTGACGGAATTGATTTAGCTGCCTCGAAGAATTTAACAACAGATAATGAAGAGATTTACTTAATGCAAGAGAAACTTGTAAATTTACAAATTGAGAATTATGATTTAAAACAAAAGATATTTACCCTCGAAAATGAAGTAATTCAATTATACTTCAATTCAGGGAATGGTTTTTCCGAAAAGGATTCTTTAAATGTTTTGATAGAACAAAATAAAAATAGGTATGAAATATCCCTTGATTCTTCTAAAGAATATCATCAATTTAGAATCGATATATCAAATAACCCAGTCAAGGTAATTGTAAAAAAATTTATAGTTCTAGATGAGGATAATAAAGAGTATGCCTTGGCAATAAAAGAAAGCAACGGTGTTAAAATAAATGAACGCGAGTATATTTTTCCAAATTTCGATCCCCAATTCTATTGTGAACCTTTTCCTAAGCCTTTAAGAGTTAAGACTTTTATCATTGAATATTCTTTGTTAGAAAGTAATACGTTAGTTTATCAGACTGCACTTAAAATAGTGGATAATGCAAATATATCACTTATTCAAGAAAATCAACGTTTAGTTAATTCTATGTTTACTTCGAGATCATATATTTTAGGATTTTGTTTTTTACATCCTTTTAATAAACAGGGATGGAAAAACTTATTGGCGATCTGGAAGAAAAAATAAATTGGTAATTATCCAATCATAGAAAAAAAATAGAAAAGCATTTTCAAACAGTAATACAGTGAACATAAAAATTAGACAAATATATTTTAATAAAGATCAAACTTCAAAAGTTTCAGAGAAATGTATTCCTTATTATAATCCTTCGGATTCGGAGGCGAATTTATTTTTAGAATACAGTGTCATTAGAAAATCCTACTTAGATGGTTTTTATAAAGAGGGTGATCTTGCAGGTGTTCTTTCTTGGCGTTTTTTTGAAAAAGCTAGAAAAACTGAGGCTCAATTTATTGACTTTATCCTTAAAAATCCAGGCTATGATGTTTATTTTTTAAATCCTTTTTTTGAACAGGTAACGATGTATGATAGTGTTTGGAAACATGGTGAAGCCAACCATCCGGGTCTTTGGGAAATTGCGGACTCTATTTTCGAGAAAATAGGTTATGGATTCAAAGTTTCAGAGATTCTTAATAGCAAAAGTGATACACTGTATTGTAATTATTGGATTGGAACACCCGCCTTCTGGGAAAAATACATGGCATTTACAAAACCTATATATGATTATATTCTAGAAAATAGCCAAGACCAAGAAATAGTGAGTAAACTGAAAAGCAATGCTCCTTATCATTACCCGGTTACATTTACTCCCTTTTTAATGGAGAGGCTTTTCTCT